>JANQTF010000260.1 GCA_030731845.1 Bacteroidia bacterium
AGCAAGGCCAATGCGGCTTTTGAGGCCGTTGACGAGGAGATCGCCAGAATAGAAGCCCTCATTTCCTCGTGGAAAGCCACTTCCCAGACTTCTGAAATTAATCGACAAGCGGGCAAACAGCCCGTGAAAGTGGATCAGGAACTATTCGATTTGCTGTATAGAAGCATCAAAATCTCGCAGCTCACCAGCGGAGCCTATGACCCAACGTATGCCGGGCTGCTCAAGATCTGGAACATCGATTCGGTGATGCAGGCAACGCCAGATTCGGGACTCGTGGCGGCATCTGTGGCTCTTGTAGGCTACGAGCGGATGGTGATGAATGCTGCTGAGCACAGCGTTTTTTTACCCGAGCAGGGCATGAAAATCGGGTTTGGGGGAATCGGAAAAGGATATGCCGCAGACAGGGCAAAATTGCTGCTCCAAAATCTGGGGATTTCTGCTGGGGTGGTGAATGCTGGTGGCGACCTCATCAGCTGGGGCATACAGCCCAATGGCAGTCCCTGGCGCATCAGCATCGCCGACCCGATAAAGCCCCATCAGATCCTTGCGACCCTCCAAATCAGCAACAAGGCTGTGGTCACTTCGGGCAATTACGAGCGATTCATCGAGATCAACGGAAAACGATACGCCCATATCCTTGATCCACGAACCGGCTGGCCCGTAGCAGGCCTCAAAAGTGTGACCATCGTCACGAGCATCGCAGAATTTGCCGATGCCCTCGCCACCTCGATCTTCGTGATGGGCGAGTTAGATGGCCTTGCCCTTGTGGAGCAACTCACAGGGGTGGAGTGCCTCATCGTCACCGACGACAATCGGATGATTTCCAGCTCTGGCCTGGACCTAAAAGAATTAGGGAATAGGGATTAAGGTAGCGATGCCGGAGGCCGCTTTTCCATTTTGTTGTAGAGACAAGACATGCCATTCTCTCCGCATCATAACAAAGGCCCCTACTTATATTTCCGACGGAAGAAAGCCACGAGGCTCACGGTGATACCAAAGTGATCGGCTTCGGTCTCAAGCGCAGGATCATTCACACTGAGCAAGGAGCCATTGATAGCCTGACTGAAGTCTGAGTAATTACTTGGGGCAAAAAACACCTGATAGGTTGGCTCGATTTTGAGGTTGACCCATGGGCCGAGGCCAATGTTGATAGGAGCGATCAGATTGAGAGAAGGCTTGAGGAAAGTCTGTGTTTCGGGAAGCTCGGCATCTGCGTTAAACTCCGATTCAGGAACAAAAGCACTCCTAAGGGTAATTTGATTCATCGAAAAAGCTCCCCCGATTCCGAAGGTGAGATTTCTGTTGATCTCAACGAGATTGCTGGCGAGGGCTACCTGATAGGTTACTCCAGACAACCTGGTATCGAGCCTCTCGGATATGCCTAAACTGTCGGGGCCAATGCCAAAACCGGAGGCACCAAAAGTCTGTACTTGAAATCTGATCTCACTTCTACCACGATGAATACCGGCTGCAAAAGAGAGTCCCTGGGTCCATCCGATGGTTTCCAATTCATCTGTCCAACTCGGGTGCGAAAGGTTAAACTGATCGATGGCATGGTTAAGACCAACAGGGTTCAAAAACCGAAACTGCCCGCCTACCTGAAGAGAGTAGTTGGGTTTAGAGGAGGTCTGAGCGATCAGGCTGGTTCCAAAGAAAAGAAGGCCTAGAAACAATAAGCTTGGGATCTGTTTCATCTTGATTGATTTCGGGTAATGAGGATACAAAGCTAGAAGATCCTGTTAGATTTCCTGCGCCTTTCTCTCCTTCGAAATGGGAGACGGAGAAATCATTTGGATCGTTGCCTGTAAATCCTCATCCCATTCCTTATCTTTGAATAATATCCAAATTAGCCACACCCTTATGCCACGATTGCTATCCTTTCTGTTTGTTTCCTTCCTGCTCTCCCTCCCCCTGCAGGGTCAAAGCGGCCTGACCAAAGAGAATTATGCCAGCCTCAAATCGCTAAAAATCGAAAACCTGGACCGGGATACTTATGTTGTCTTTGACAAGGAAGGCTTCATTCTGGATCGCTATGACCTGAAGCCCGCCTACGTTTTCAACTTTTCAGACGGAGAGGAACGCAGGTTGTATTTATACCTTGTCTATCCGCTGGAAACTGAGGACACCCTTGGGTTTGTGCTATTTTACCGACGATCAAGCACCACGATCGCGCTGCCGATCCCAGGACCGGGTGCCGACAAAGATACCTGGGGCCTCTATATCGATGATTTGAAATATACCGGTGAAGCCGAGAGTGGTTTTCTGGCTACGATCTCCTTTGTTTTATCCAAGGAAATGGCAGGATTGCTCCAAGGGGCAGGTGGAAGCACCGAAGAGGAAGGAGAATACGAATACTGTTTTCCGGCTGGCGTTGAGATCAGCATGGCGGATGGCAGTAGCAAACCTGTGGAGCAAATCAGACCCGGAGATATGGTGGCAAGTTGGGACCAACTTGCTCATCGATATACCCCTGCCCGCATCACGGGGTTGGATGTGCATTATCGGGAGTCAATCTCCCTCACTGAGCTCTGGTATGTGGATGCAGATGCTATCTGGGCCTCAACAACGGGCCATCCCGGCATGAGCAGCTTGCAGCTTACGCCCAACCACCCTGTGCTCACAGCAGAAGGCAAGAAAGCAGCCCGGGAAATTCAGCCAGGAAATACTATTTATCTCGAAACATCAGAAGGAATCAAAGCGGTCACGGTAGTTGCCCAAAAGCCTGTGAAGCAGGCTGCCCGAGTGGTGTATTCCCCCACCACAGCGGGAGCTACCTTTCTGGCAAACCACCTTGTGGTTTTTCCGAAATAAAAAAAATCGGGGTTACCATATAGGAAACCCAGATTCATCGCCCATTAAAAAACGAACGCTGGAGTTGTGTTGGTTGTTCACTGTAGGGAAAGCCATACCAATTTTCGGTTCATTTACTTTTCCTAAGTGCCTCAAATACGGAAAGAGTTTGACAAGATCCATGACTTATTTTTACCAAAATCGCTATAAAATTATTGATTTCTGCAACCACGCTTGGTGAGCAGTGGCTATTTTTGCAAAAAATGCGAAAAAACAACATGATCCGAAATGTCGTAATTTTTTTCTGCGAAAATCCGATGCCGGCTTCCTACTTATCCCGCCTTGCCATGTAGTAAGACACGTAGGAAAATCTGACAGTTTTTCCTGTTCAATTGTGCAAAAGCTGTGCAGCTATTTTCGATAGCGGAATTAAATTAGGAGATTGGAAAGTTCTTTCTCCGTTCTTCTTATTTTCAGGCTTTTCCGCAAACAGAACTTCCCAACCTTCCCGTCTCTTGACCCAAACTCAACACCATGACTCTCCAGAGCCGTCTCGTGAAAGTAATGCTCGTTACTCTCATGTTGCTACCTTACCATGCCCTGATTAGCCAACAAGACATCTACCGACAGAAAAATCTACGAAGCCAATCTTCCACTGTTCTTAGCCAGTCCCTTCTCACTTTTCTGGCTCATTATCAAGAGGCGAATGCCCTCCCTGTTACCCCTTTGCTGGGGGCTACGGAGAGGAGTCTTGCCTTTTTCCCCTCCCGGTTTTTGCAGGATGATCGCGGAAGAATAGGAGTAAGCCTTCGATTTGACGAGGACGCAGCGGCCCTCGACCAACTCAGCCTCCTGGGTTTTGAAGCCATGGGCGAAGTAGCGCCTTATGGAATCCTTGAAGGATGGTTGCGCCCAGCTGCTCTCCCACAATTGGATAAACTTGGTGCCATCGGACTGCTCAGTGCCGATATCATCCTGCGCCCTGGCAACAATGCTGGCTCAATCACAAGCCAGGCCGATACGAGCCTTGGCACGTATCGGGTGAGAAACCTTGCGCCCGGAAATGTTGATGGATTGGGGATCAGAATAGGGGTCCTGAGCGATAGCTACAACCGGTTGGGCGGCGCAGCTGCTGCCATCACAAGCGGCGACTTGCCTGCCAATGCACACATCCTGGCAGATGTGGCTAGCAGCGGCATAGACGAAGGACGTGCGATGATGGAATTGATCCACGATCTCGCACCGGGAGCTACCCAATACTTCATGACTGCCTTTACCGGAGAAGCCGGGTTTTCGAATAACATACAGGTCCTCGCTGACTCCGGCTGCGAGGTCATGGTGGATGATATTTTCTACTATGAAGAGCCCTTTTTTCAGGATGGGATTATTGCCCAGAAAATCACACAGGTCACCTCCAATCAGGATGTGATTTATTTTTCCGCTGCGGGAAACCGCGCCACCAATTCCTACGAAAACACTAGCCCAACATTCACCACTGACCCTTTTCTTACCACGACCGCCCTCGACTTCGACCCAGGTGCCAATACTGATCTCTACCAGGGATTCACCCTTTTTCCCGGTCAACAATTGCACATTACGCTCCAGTGGGACGATCCTTTTTATACCACAACCGGCGTAGATACCGACCTTGACCTGTTTCTCGTGGCCGATCCGCCATCCACCTCCACAATCATTGCACTAGCCATTAACGACAATATCTCAAGCCAACGGCCAGTAGAGACACTGTACTATGCCAACGAAACCGGGGGCACGATCACGGTTCACTTGCATATCTCCAAATTTACCGGGCCAACTCCCGGCAGAATCAAATATGTGAGCTATGGCGCTCATGCTCCACAGGAGTGGGAAACCCTGAGTCCCACCATCGTGCCTCATGCAGGCACAAGCGCCTGTGTAGCCGTGGGAGCTGCTCCCTTCTGGGTTCGATCTCCCGAAAGCTTCACCTCAAGAGGCCCGAGCACTTTTCTTTTTGGGCCTACTGGCAGCCTACTTGGCAGCCCCTTGGTGATCAGCAAGCCAGAAATCACCGCACCTGATGGATGCAACAACACCTTCTTTGGCGGAGATGTGAACAAAGACCCTGATTTGTTTCCCAATTTTTTTGGAACATCAGCTTCCGCCCCTCACGCAGCCGCAGTGGCAGCACTCGTGAGACAGGCACATCCGCTGGACAATCGCGATGCAATTCTGAGCCGAATGATTGCCTCGGCTCAAGACATTCACACAACAGGCGTGGACCAAGTCACAGGCCATGGACTCATCGATGCTTTTCGCTCTGTATATGCCATCGTCCCGGCGGCCCTTCCTTTGGGCGAAAATCTGGAAAATGGCACATTAGGACAAGCCTGGGAATTGATCTCAACAGGCACAGGACGTATTCAGATTTATGACCAACAAGGCCCAAGCGGCGGAAGTTTCCACATGGGGATGGATACCTGGTTTCCGCTCGGTGGCGGAACCGGCCTGAATGAAGCGATTCTTCATATAGATGCCAGCAATGCCTCTAATCTCACCCTTGTGTTTGACCAAAAGGAGATTTCGGACGATGACCAACCCATGTCGGCAAGTTTTGTGGGCTCTGAAAACTCCGACGGTGTGGCCATGAGCGTGGATGGCATCACCTGGTACTCGATGCTGAGCCTCACGGGTAGCAACTCCAGCAATAGCTATGGTCCCAAGCTAATAGACCTGAGCACCTTCGCCTCGACGCAGGGGCTCACACTCGGCAATGATGTCCGCATCAAGTTTCAGCAGTTCGGCATTTTCCCAATTACCTACGGATCTAGTCAGGACGGGATGACTTTTGACAATTTTGCAGTAAACGCCTCCATTTTCCCGATTGACCTGATCTCCTTTGGCGGCACATGGGTAGCGCCCCAAGAAGCAGAACTGACCTGGATCACAGCCAATGAGCAGAACAATGACTTTTTTCGCCTCGAACGGAGTCACGACGGGATTGTGTTTGAAGAAATTGCCCTGATCCAAGCCAAGGGAAATCGTATGGACACCACCCAATATCGACATCTCGACAAGGCCGCCCTGCAAGGCGACAACCTCTACCGGCTCTGGCAGGTGGATGTGGATGGGAGTCAGTCTGTATCAGAAACGGTATTGCTGCGCTCTTCGATTAGTCCAAAGGCATGGATTCAGCCCAACCCGGTAGCAGGAAGCAGCCTTCGCGTATTTCTGCCAGTGACAGATCAACAACCGATGGTGTTTTACACCTTGAGTGACCTACAGGGGCGCCCGATGCTCTGGGGAAGCCATGACACAAGCACTGACGGAGAAAAGATGGAGCTTGCGGTGAATCAATTGACAGCCGGGATCTATCTGCTCAAGATTTTTGATGGCGAAAGGCAGCAAGTGCTACGAGTAGTGAGGCAATAGGGGTATTGAACACCGAAAAACAGAACTGCGGCAGCATGAACTCAGCTTCATTCTGCCGCTTTTTTCTATTATCCTTGCTAATATATCAGGAATTTCCCTATATTTCTTGGCATTCCCAACCAAATGAGCAAGAGCAACGATATCGCCCTCCTCGGCCTTTCCCTAACCAAGGGCGTGGGCCCGGTGACCATCAAAAACCTAATTTCCTTGTGCGGAAGTGCCGAGGCTGTCTTTGCAACCCCAGTAGGCAAGCTCAAAAAGGCGCCTGGAGTGGGGGAAAAAGTAGCCCACCTGATTAAGCATAGCGAAGGAATCAAGCAAGCGGAGCAAGAGCTCTCTTGGTGCGAATCGCAAGGTGTGGACCTCGTGAGCTATCTCGATCCGGGCTATCCGCATCTGCTGAAATACATCCATCACGCGCCGTTGTTTTTGTTTAGAAAAGGAGCCATCGAGCTCAATGCCCAGCCCAACATTGCCATCGTGGGCACGCGCAAGGCAAGCAGCTATGGTAAGGCGCTCACGGAGCAGTTTGCAACTTTTTTTGCAGAGCGCAACATCAATGTCGTGAGTGGGCTAGCCTATGGCATAGACATCATTGCCCACAAGGCAGTGCTCAAAGCCGGGGGAAAAACCACTTGTGTGCTTGGTCATGGCCTGGATTTCATCTATCCGGGCACCCATTCTGCCAAAGCTCAAGAGATGCTGGAGCGAGGAGGATGGCTGAGTGAATACCTTACCGGAACCCAGCCTGATGCACCGCATTTCCCAGCCCGAAACCGTATCGTGGCTGGCATGTGCCGGGCGGTGGTCGTGATTGAGGCCGCAGAGAGCGGCGGCGCGCTCATTACTGCCAGACAAGCCTTCGATTCTAATCGAGAGGTATTTGCCATTCCGGGCCGCATCGGTGACCCTGTATCTGCAGGGTGCAACAAGCTGATCTCCGAGCAGGTGGCGCGGCTGGTTTCCAGCCCAGAAGAAGTGCTCGAAGAGCTTGACATCCAATGGAATAACACCGAGAATCAAGCCCCCAAGGAGCCTCCCATTCCTCTCAACAAAGAAGAAGCACTCGTACTCAACGTACTTCAACAAGGCGAAGCACTCGTAGATCAACTCCATCTGAAAACTGGCCTGCAAAGCTCCAGACTCAATTCGCTACTCCTTGCCATGGAGTTTAAGGACTTGATCGAGCAAATGCCGGGAAAGAAGTTTCGGATGAAATAACAGGGCTTATCGGCCTGATCAATTGCTGATCAGGGAGCCCCAAAAAAAACCCAGCCAATTGGCTGGGTTTCGTGTTAAGTGCATCTATCACTCATCACTGAATATCAGAACCATTGCTGTTGTAGTTCATGTTTTTGCGCTTGAAGAGGCTCATATCTGGCTTTCCGAAGCGGTAGGAGAAGTTGAGTCGGACCAGTTGTGGGTTGCCAATTCCGGTGTTGTCCTGCACAAAGAAGTCGGATTCAGCATGTTGCCCGGTGATGCGGCTGGCGAAAATATCGGAGATACCGAGTGTGAGGTTGGCCTTGCGATTCCAGAAATCCTTGCGCAATGCTGCATCCAAATACCAATAACCAATGGTGTATCCCTGGGCAGTGTTGGTCACCCCTCTCCAGGAAAAGCCGCCTGAACTTGGGGAGAAAGCAGCCGGGCTTTGATATTCGCCGGTGAGCTGTAGCTTCAGCTCCCATGGCAGGCTGATGTTGATGTTTTCCTTCACAAACCAGGTCACCTGATTGGCGATCAAGCCTACCTCTACATTGCTGGCATCCACCCGTGAGTTGTACACGTTGACGTTGGAGGTGATTTCAAGCTTGCGATCAAAGAAGGTGTTGCGCATGGTGAATTCTACCCCGTAGGCATAGCTGCTGTTGGAGTTGGCATAGCTCGTGACGACAGCCTCGCGGCCAAATTCCTCAAAAAACTCTGTGAATTGATAGCTCGTGATCAAGTTTGTAGCCTGCTTGTAGTAAGCACTGACGAGAAAATCATGACCTTCAGTGAGGATGTTTTGATAGGAAAGCTCCACGGAGTTGGAGAATTCAGGGATGAGGGTAGCATTTCCACGCCGCAGGTTGAGGGAGTCGGTGAAATCTGTGAATGGCATAAGCTGAAAGAAGCTTGGGCGATTCACGCGGCGGCTATAGGAGAACTGCAACTGATCCTTGTCGTTGATCTGCTTGGTGAGAAACAAGCTCGGGAAAAGGCTGATTGGATAGGCAATAGAGAAATCAGGATCGTCTGACAATGGAAGCGTGCCTTGGTACTGGCTACTTTCAGCACGCAGACCTGCCTGATATCCCCATGAACCAAACTTCTGGTTGTAGATAAAATAGGCAGCATACACCTGATCGAGGTAGTTATATTCATCGGCGAAGCTGGGGATTCGCACATACTGATTCTCAATATCAGAATAAATCAGGTTCTTGTTTTGGCTATCAAAAGACCTGAGGGCAAGTCGCACCCCTGTTTCGATTTTGATCTTATCGGTCAATGGATTGACATAGTCTGTCTGGGCTGTCACAAACTGTGTTCCGCCATTATTATCTTGCTGAGAAAGTGCAGAGGGAAGGGAAGAGTTGAGGTAATCAGTTCTGAAGGTACCTGAACCAAGCGATTGGACCTGATTGAGGTTGAGGTCGGCAGTCCATTCGTGGCCATTTTTTGGAAAAAGGTGCTTAAAGAGGATAGATCCTCCGATATTTTCAAATTGGCGGGTGGACTCAGAAGTACGAATTGCCTCACTGGAAGTAATACCTGTAGAGAAGAGAGAGTCCGTGGTGATATTGATCGTGGAAAGAGGCTCAAAACGACCAAGGGTATAAGATCCCTCAAAGGTTACGGTATTTCTGTTGTCCACAAACCAGTCCACCCCGGCCCTGCCTCGGAGAAACTGGCCCGAAAAATCTGTCTCATTTTCTTGCAAAACATTGGTGAGCGGTGTACCAAAGAAGTTTTCGCGTACTGTTTCCCCTACATTGTAGCGATTGAATCTATTGAGATTTGCATCCACAAAGACGTTGATTTTCCCTTCACGGACATTGAGGTTTCCTCCGGCATTGTATCCGAGGCGGGTATCTACGCCAGCTCTCACACTGCCATTGTAGCCGAGGCGTCGTTCTTTTTTGAGCACGACATTCACAATTCCGCCCTGGCCACCTCCTGCGTCATAGCGAGCAGAGGGGTTGGTGATCACCTCCACCGACTCGATGGCATCGGCTGGGATTTGATCCAGAGAGAGGGTGGTGGGTCTTCCGTCGATAAAGAGCTGTGGCGAGGCATTTCTCAAGGTGAGGTTTCCATCTATGTCCACGGAAAGCGAGGGCACATTTCGCAGGGCATCTACGCCAGTACCACCCGCAGAGACGGCATTTTGATCGATTCTGAAGATTTTCCGGTCGAGCGCGAGGGTGACAGCACTTGCCTGGCCTTCAATGACGACCTCATCGGCTTCCAGGGCTTCGATGGTGAGGGGTATATTGCCCAGGTCTTTTTCCAGACCACCAGCCATTGCGGCCCAGTTGCCAGTGGGGCGACCACCACCTGCTGGCGCGCCTCCACCGTTTTGAGCCGGAAGATCAAAAGATACCTCTTGGGTGAGGTCTGCATAGCCAAGCACCTCTACTCTCAGGCTAAATTTGCCCATAAGCGGAACCCCTTCGAGGCTAAAGTCGCCGTTGGAGGCGGTCAGTTGCCCTGTAATAAGTCCTTCTACTCTGGTTTTGGTAGTGGTATCGAATTTCATTCCGAATAATTTGACAGAGGCATAGCCTACTCCGGAACCATTTTCGTCCACAATTTTGCCATAGAATCTACCCGTAGGCATGGTCATGCCCCCGCCCGGTCTGCCATTGGCTGGTTGCTGGGCCTGGATGAAGCCAACGGCACAAAATATCATGAGGAGGGAGAAAAAAATCTTTTTCATGTTGAATGTCTGATCCTGAACCAACTTGATGCAGGGTGGTAATTTGGGTTGTAAGTACGCGAAGCTGAACATCATGGCCGTGTGAAAGGAAGAGGAATAGACCATGCCATTGTTCAGGTAGATGAACAGTCAAGTCTTGTCGATGTTTCGCATTTATAGCCTTCGGGCCAATCAAATAGCCAAAATCTCCTATTTCTTCGACGTATTCGGCCTCCTTGTCGTTTTGTCCGGCTGTGTTCATCAGGCTTCCGTTGTAATTGAATACCTTAACAGGGATATAACCCTCATGACGAACCGACGATCCATCATCTCCCCCGGCAAACTATTCCCATTGATTTTCCACTTGGTGTTGTGGACGATCTGGATTGGCTTTCCCTTTTTCAACTCCTGGGACAACGAGAAGTTTCTCACTTTCTCTACGTGGATGCTTCCGATCTCCTTTGCCCAGATTCCTTTCTTCTTTTTTAACACCGAATGGCTCATCCCCGGGGTTTTTAAGCAGCGTGGGGTGGCGGCCTATTTGCTTTCCCTGGTTGCGATCACAGCGGTCTTTTCGGTTGTTACTCACGTTTACAAGGAGTTGCTACCGGATACAGTGAGGTTCCGGGAAAACCATTGGTATTGGTCCATCATGCCCACAGTGTTTATTGTAGCGGTGAGCACCGGATATGGGTTTATCGTGTATCTACTTGATCAGGAAAAAGGAAGACAAGAGGAGCAACAAGAACGCCTCACCTCGGAGCTCTCTTTTCTTCGTTCGCAAATCAGTCCGCATTTCATTTTCAATATCCTCAATAGCATTGTGTACTTGATCAGGACCAAATCAGATCAGGCAGAGACGGTGACCATCAAGCTATCGGAGTTGATGCGCTACATGCTCTACACGCCACAAGAGGAGCAGATCCCGCTGGAGCAGGAGCTGGATTATCTGGGCAACTACGTGGCCTTACAGCAAACCCGGTTTGAGGAAGATGTGAAGATCCGCTTTGTGCGTGAGGGCATTGGCAGCGCCCTTTTCATTGAGCCGATGATCCTCATTCCTTTTGTAGAAAATGCTTTCAAACACGGCGTAGGAATGATTACAGACCCTGTGATAGAGGTCCTAAGCAAGGTAGAAGGAGAAGTACTCACCTTTGAGGTGAGGAATAAATTTTCGCCAGACCTGAGCGAAGACAAAGACAACAGCTCTGGTATCGGGCTCAAAAATGTGCGTAGGAGACTGGAGCTCCTTTACCCAGGCAAGCATGATCTCTTCATTCAAGAGGTAGATGGATGGTTTGAAGTGCAGCTCCGCCTGACTCCCAGAGCGATCGCCAGAATATCACCACTTGCCCGCGTAGGCGAGTGAATCACTTGTCAAATTCCATTGAAGGTATTCGTATTTCACCCTATTGATCTGCCGAATGTGGTGATAATCATGAGCCAGCCAATTGCTCAGAAAGAGACTGGCTGGCAGAGGTCCCATCACAGGATGTTGATAGGCATTGTCCCAAGGAGCAGCTTTGAGTGATTGCAACCACATGACTGAGCTCGCGCGCTCTTCCAAAAACATAGCAAGCTTTTCGTCAAAATTTTGGCTACTATATTCCCTGCTTGTGACCCAGCCTTCTGAATCAATGGATGGCATAGGCAGATCAGGTGTGTCAAGCACATGCATGACCCGAGCCCTAAAATCTTCCCTTTCTTCATCCAGCAAATGACAAACGATTTCAAGCAGGCTCCATTGTCCGCCAGGGGGTTTCCAGCTTGTCTCCGCCGGATCTAATCCTGCCAGAAGTGCTTCAAACACCTGCCAATTGGCCGTGATTTTTTGGATGATCGTATCGTGATTGGTCATAAAAAAAGGGGAAGTGGTTTGTAACTTCAATCATCTCAAAATATACGAGCCTGTTGTTTAACATTTTATAATTCAGCTCCGAAAATCCCCCCCTTTATCAGATGATTTAGGTCATATCCATGAAGAAATCCCTATTTCAATTTTTCAGCACACGCATGACCACTTCTGTCAAGAATTCTGTCACTTCGTTCTCATTTCCATTTTTGATTTCAGTGAGGCGGGGAAGATGTTGGGCAAAAAAAGACTGATTATGAGCGCTTTCCACCATGGTAGAAACCAACGCTGTTGGGTAAGCATAGGTAGGATTAATCTCTCGGCAAATATCAGCAATACAAGCACAAAGCCGTTTATAGCTCATGAAATAGCCCTCTTTGTTGTCACCATCAACCTCCTTACTAAGATAAGCCTTGGGTGACTCGCCTACCACAATGCGGTGGAGTGCCTCAGCATCAATATGAAGAAGGTCGCTTTGGAAAGTATGTGGCTGAGAGATGACTTTCATCGCAATTTTCAGCCGATCCTCAGCCGATGGTACATTGTTGGTGCTAAACATCAGCTGATACTCCAGCCAATTCCAGTACCACGACACGAGATAGATGAGCAGTTTGTGTTTGTTTTCGAAGTACCGATAAATCGAGGCCTCGGTCGAGCCAATGCCCTCTGCAAGCTTTTTAAACGTAGCCTGCTCAAATCCAATCTCATCAATCAGAGCAATGCTATGGGTCACAATGCTGCGACCAAGCTTTGAACTCTCCGGATCTTTCAGATAGACGTGTTCGTTGATTCGAATTTGTATCAAAATAATGAGGTTGATTGAGTAGTTGAAGTGACAGGTTTCGCCAACATCCGACATCGATCAGAACATCTCTGTTAGCCGATCAGGCTACCAAAATAATAGCAATACTACCATTTGCATGTAAGAATGTTTAAAAGTGTCCAATGTTACTTATGCAAATAAGTAATCCAATCGGGATTAACCATCACATCCCTTCCTAGATAATCAAAAATCACCCTTCCTATCAGCTCCGCTTTCTATAATTCCACACCGCCAGCGCGTTGATGGCCAGGGCGTATCCACCTACCACCAAGGCCTGGGTTTTCACATCTGCCCAGGTAGCGCCTTTGAGCATCACCAGCCGGATCACTTCCATGAAATATCGCACTGGATTGAGGTAGGTAATCTGCTGGGCCCAAGGGGGCATGTTTTCAATGGCGGTGAAGAAGCCGCTCAGGAAAATGAAAATCACCAGCATAAACCAGGCGATGAACATGGCCTGCTGCTGGGTTTCACTGATCGTGGAGATCAGCAACCCAAGCCCCAACACGAGAATCAGATACATGATCGTGAAGCCAAAGAGCACCCACAGGCTTCCTTCAAAGGGGATCTGGTACAGCAGCCGAGCGATGCCCAGGCCAAGGGCCATGTCGAATAGTGCCAGCACCAAAAAGGGCAGCAACTTGCCCAGGAGAAACTGGTATTTCTTGATGGGCGTCACGTTGATTTGCTCAATGGTGCCCAGCTCTTTCTCCCGCACAATGTTCATCGCCGAGAGAAACATCCCGATCATGGTCACGAGCAGCACCAAAATGCCCGGCACCATGAAGGTCTTGTAGTCCATGTGTGGGTTGTACCAATGGCGATAAGCCAGCTCCATGCCACCGGAGGCCCCTGCCATGGCTTGGGCTCCCAGCACCCTGCTGCCATATTCTTCGATGATTTCCTGATTAAAATCCTGGATCACGCTGGCACCATAAGCGGTTCCCAGCCCTCCTTTGGTGCCATCAATGGCATTGGCGATCACGCGCACGCGGGCGGCCTCCCCACGCATGAGATCCCGCTCCCATCCCCCCGGAATCTCGATGATGATATCCGCGGCCCCTTCATCCATAGCTGCCTCGGCCTGCACGGGCACCACGCCGGTTTCTTGTAGCAAGAAATAGCCCGACCCGGCAAATTTGCCGCTGAGACGATGCGACAGTTGTGTCTGATCCTGGTCCACCACATATAATTTGAG
>JANQTF010000261.1:0-2849 GCA_030731845.1 Bacteroidia bacterium
GCTACAACCCCTCCTGGAAATCTGGAATGATGAATCCCAGGCCGACACCACGCGCTTGTGGGCCGTCGATAGCATTGCCCTCATCGTGTATCAGAATCAGCCCGATAGCGCTTTGTTCTACGCAAACCTGCAGCTCCAATTCGCCCAGTCCGTGAATAACAAAAGATGGATGGGCATTGGGGAGCAGAATATCGGGGTAGCTTATTACTTCAAAGGAGAACTCAGCAATGCCCTCGAGCACTATAAAAAGTCATTGAAATGGAGGGAGGAAGCAGGAGACAAACGGGGAATGGCTGGTATGCTCATCAATATTGGGATCCAATATGGCGGCCAGGGAGACTTTGTCCAATCCCAGGAGTATACCTTGAAGGCCTTGAAAATCGCCGAGGAAATCGGAGATCTGGAATTTCAGGCCAACGCGCTGGGGCGACTGGGTACGCTCAATTTTCAGAATGGGAATACCGAAGAAGCTAAGGAATATTATTTGCGAGCATATCAGACCAATGAAGAGTCTGGCGAAAATAAAGGATTGCTGGCCAGTTCGCTGGTCAACCTTGGGATCTTTTTTGCACGGGAAGGTGATTACGACGAAGCTATTCCTTACACCCTTCGGGCGGCAGAGATCTTCAAAGAACTGGATGGCCAATATGGACTGGCAGTTGCCTACGGCAACCTGGGGTACATTTATGGGAATACTGGTGATCAGGAAAAAGAGTTGGAGTATTATATGCTTGCCCTGGAGATTGAGCGCGAGATTGGGAATCAGCACGGCGAAGCCTATCAGCTATTTCTCATCGGGCAGACCTATGCGGAGCGCCAGGACTATCCCCAGGCGATAGCGTATTTTTCTCAAGCACAGGTCCTGTTTCAACGCGTTGGAGATGTGACCTCTTTAAGAGAGGCAGCCAAAGAGTTGTATCTTGCCTACAAAGCTACCGGTAAATACGAATCTGCGCTGGAGATGCACGAGAGTTGGGTGACAATGCGGGACAGCCTTAATCAGGAAGCGCAATCCAAAGAGTTGCTCAAGCAGCAGTTTCAGTTTGAACAGGACAAAAAAGATGTATTGGCCAGGGAGGAACTTGCCCGTCAAAGCCTTCAGCGGAATGCCTTGATCATTGGTCTGGGACTCGTGGGAATTCTTGCCTTCGTCCTGTTTCAAAATGGTCGCCGCCGATTGAAAACCAACGAGCTTCTTTCTGCCCAAAAGGCTGAAATCGAGGTAAAAAGCAATCAAAATGAACTGCTTCTCAAGGAGATTCACCACCGGGTGAAAAATAACCTCCAGAGTATTTCCAGTCTGCTTTATCTGCAATCGGCTCATATACAAGATGCCGAAATGCGGGAGGCAGTGGCAGCAGGACAGCACCGTGTAGAGGCCATGGCCCTCATTCACCAGAAACTCTATCAGCGAGACAACCTCGCCGGGATTGAAATGAAAGATTACCTGTTCAATCTCGTTCAAAGCCTCATTCACACCTTCGACGCCGATCCAGACAGGATCAGCTTCTCCCTGGACATGCCCGAACTGGAACTCGATGTAGATACCGCCGTACCGCTCGGGCTCATTGTAAACGAGCTGATCACCAATTCCTTAAAGTATGCCTTTCCCGACAACCGCCCGGGAGAAATCACGGTGAGCCTCAGGCAGAATGATCAAACGCTGGAACTCATCGTGCGCGACAATGGAGTCGGATCAGCCAACGTCAAAGAAGGAACTTCTTTTGGCTCGAAGCTGGTCGGGTTGCTCACCGCTCAACTCGGCGGGAAGATCGAGGTCGATACAGAGGAAGGATACCAAACGCGGGTGTGGATATGAAAAAAGTTATTTTTTCGCTCCAGAGCTTGCCTCAGACTCTTCTGAGCCGACTGAGGACCTCTTCTTTATAGGATTTTCCCAGCGGAATGGATTGATCCCTGAGGTATAGATAAAACTCGTCGAAGCCTTCAATTGCACTGAGATTCACCACAAAGGAACGATGCGTTCGCACAAACATCTCCTGGTCCAGATTCGATTCCAGCTTTTTCATGGGGCTACTGAGCAGAAATTGACGGCTATTGGTGTGAATGCGACAGTAGTTTCGTTCCGCTTCTACATAGAGAATGTCATTGAACTTTATCTTGACCATGCGATCCTTGTCCCGAACAAAAACATGGTCGCTGAGTGGTTTCTCTGTCGCCACTTCCTTAGGGGATTCTTCCGTTGTTTCCTGGATGCGTTGCACGACGAGTTCTACCGCACGGAGAAGGGCAGCTGGCCGAAATGGTTTATTGATAAAGGCATAAGGGAAGGTGGCCTTGGCCCGGGTGAAGGTAGCAGAGTCGGAATTGGCTGTTAAGAAAATGACAGGAATCTTAAAGCGCTCATACACCAGAGCTGCAGTATCCACCCCATCAAGTTTGCCCTTTAGTTGTACATCCATGAGGACCAGATCAGGCGGGTGAACGCGAATCTGTTCCAGGGCAGCCTCGCCGGTAGGAATCAATCCAAGCACACCATAACCTGCTTCTGATAGGACCATGGAAATATGTGCCCCCACAATCATATCATCTTCTACCACCAAAATCTGGATGGGAGTGATGTGGGAGGGATCCTGAGCTGGGCTGTTGTCAATGAGGTAGGCCTTCCCTTTGCCCAGCATCTGATCGGTTGTTGGGAGCGTAAGGCCAGAACTGGTCAACCCAAAAACCTCCATGGGCTCCTCTACATGCCGGAAGGCAAAGATGCCAAGGCTTTCATAGGAAAGGGCCGGCAGATCCTGAATACCACTTCTCACGCTTTCTGAGAATAAAACGGTCCCCGGCATTCCCATAGACTCAATTCGGGAAGCGATGTTGACAGTTTCCCC
>JANQTF010000261.1:2859-3205 GCA_030731845.1 Bacteroidia bacterium
ACTACCTCTCCCATATGGACACCAATTCTCACAGGAATTTCCGCTTTCATACACGCAAGCTGCAGGCCTTCCGCACAGCGAATGGCCTGCTCTGCGGAATCAAAAGCCATCAGGCATCCGTCTCCGTAAAACTGTCGGATATCGCCCTGGTGAGCTGGAATCAGCTCATGGATAAGGGCTTTGTATTGCTTTAATGCTTTTGACGCAGCCGATTCGTTTTCCTGCAGCATGGTGGTATAGCCAGCGATATCAGCAAAAGTAATAGCAAGGGTACGACGCGTTGGAAGCATAGAATATGGTTTGTCTTCTAAAAATGAAGGCAAGCATGAAGATCAAAACATTGATT
>JANQTF010000262.1 GCA_030731845.1 Bacteroidia bacterium
CACCGTAGGCTACGACTCCGTACTCAACATTGATCTGGGGCCCGATACCGCCATCTGTAGCGGGCAGGGTGTCCTGCTCGATGCCTATCGCCCCGGTGATATTCAATATACCTGGATGGATGGTTCTACCGATTCGGCCAGGTTTGTCACCACGCCGGGCCTCTATTGGGTTGAGCTCAGCAATTTTTGTGGGGTGGAGCGAGATACCATCATCATCTCGCAGGAGCTCGTGCCGGTAGTCAATCTGGGGAACGACACCACGCTCTGTCTGGGCGATACCCTGGCCCTGGACGCCACCAACTCCAATGCCACCTACTTGTGGCAGGACAACAGTACCGGGCCCACATTTGAGGTCCTTTCTCAAGGCCTGTACTGGGCCAGAAGTGAAAATATTTGTGGGGTAGATCGCGACTCCATCATCGTGACCTATATCGACGCGCCTCAACCATTTACCCTGGGCAACGATACCATCCTTTGTAACGCCAATACCTGGCCCCTCAACGTAACACAGCCCAACATTGCTACCTATGCCTGGCAAAACGGAAGTGCGCTCCCCACCTTCACTGTGGGCGCAGCGGGTGTGTATCGCGTCACGCTCACCAATCAGTGTGGCACCGCCGCCGATACCGTGTTGGTAGATTATGACCTCACTCCAATGGTGGATCTAGGGCCAGACACTACCCTCTGTCTCGGTACTCCTTATTTTAGAAATGTGGCATGGTCTCCATACACCACCTACCTGTGGCAGGATAATTCTACCGCCCCCACTTACACCATCACCACAGCGGGTACCTACTCCGTGACCCTGACCAATTCTTGTGGCACTGCCAACGACGCCCTCGTCGTGAACTACCTCGCTCCGCCCGTCGATCCAAACCTCGGCAGAGACACCATCTTGTGTGGAAACGCTACCATTACCCTGAGTTCGGGACTTTCTGGCTACGCTTTTTCCTGGCAAGACGGAACCACCACGCCTACCTATCGCGTCACGAGTGAAGGGACATACGTCCTCACAGTGTCCAATCGCTGCGGCACGCAGAGAGACTCCATCATCGTGAGGTATGAGAATATTCCTGACATCAGCCTGGGAAATGATACGACCCTCTGCGAGAGGCAAACGTTGCTCTTCAACGTATCTTGGTCCCGCGCCTCTTATCGGTGGGAGAATGGGTTGAGTGTGCCAATCAGAATCATCGATGGGCCGGGTAGATACGAGGTCACGGTGACCAACCTCTGTGGGGAAGACCGCGACGTGATCGATGTGGACTATCTCCCCTATCCACAAGCTGTGGACCTCGGCGGAGATCAGACCCTTTGTCAGAATGAAACATTACTCCTCGACGCTTTCCAGCCAGGGTTTTCCTATCAATGGCAAAATGGATCTCAGGAGCCCGATTTCCTGGTTCGCTTTGCTGGGACCTATTCCGTGCGAGTGAGCAACGTATGTGGGGTGGAGGTAGATCAGATTACCATTAACTATCAACCTCGACCTGAGGTGGATCTCGGTGAAGATCAAGTGCTTTGCAATGGGGCTATCCTTCGCCTCGACGGCACAAGTCCAACCCCCAACGTGACCTATCGCTGGAACGATGGTATCACCTCCCCCATTCGCTCCATCGAAGAAGTTGGTAGCTACGAGCTGTTTGTCTCAAATTCCTGCGACACAGTGAGCGATGTCATTGAGTTCACGCCCCGCGAGTGCAACTGTCTCATCCACATGCCAAGCGGGTTTACCCCCAATGGCGATGGCGTGAATGAGTTGTTTACCTGGGCATATAGCTGTGATCTCCAAAATGCCACCCTGCGCATCTATGACAGGTGGGGAGGAGAGGTGTTTTCCAGCAACGATCCCGCCGCAGGCTGGAATGGTAGCTACCGAGACGGCAGGCCCTGCACCGAAGGCGTTTATGTGTGGGTGCTCGACTATGGCTTCATCGGCATTTCTGACGGTCCTATTCAGACCCAGGAATCTGGAACCGTGACGCTGCTGCGCTAGCACATCTCTCAACCAGGCACTGCTTACTGAATCATCAAGCCCCAAAGGTCACATCGACCTTTGGGGCTTGGCGTTTTGGAGGGCTTTTTTGATTTACTCAGTGTATTGAGTAAATTTACTCAATACACTGAGTAAATTTCTGTACCATGTATCAACGACCTCACATTCAGGTGCTTATAGATCGTATTGAGCGCGAGCCACGCCGCTTTATTCAGGTAATCACAGGGCCCCGTCAGGTTGGAAAGACCACAATGGTCACGCAGTTTGTTGAGCACACGAGTCTATTATCACATGTGGCTTCGGGTGATGCTGTGTTTGAAAATCCACAAACCTGGATTAGAGAACAATGGCAGGCTGCCCGAGTGAAGCTGTTGCAACAGGCAGATCGAGAAGAATGTGTATTGGTGATAGATGAGATTCAAAAAATTCCCAATTGGAGTGAGCAGGTAAAACGAGAATGGGATGCTGATACCCGCAATCATGTGCCATTAAAGGTAATTCTGCTGGGCTCCTCCCGGTTATTGCTTCAGCAGGGCTTAACAGAATCTCTCATGGGGAGATTTGAGTCAACCTACCTCGCTCACTGGAGTTATCAGGAGATGGAGCAGGCATTTGGCTGGGATCCTGATACCTATGCTTGGTTTGGGGGATATCCCGGCGCAGCTACGCTTATACAAGATGAAAAGAGGTGGCGAGCGTATGTATTGGACTCCCTGATCGAAACAAGCGTGTCCAAAGACATCCTGATGCTAACACGGGTGGATAAGCCGGCCCTCTTAAAAAGATTATTTGAATTCGGGAGTAGGTACTCTGGGCAAATGCTCTCCTACACCAAAGTGGTCGGACAGTTGCAGGACGCAGGTAATACGACGACCCTGGCCCATTATGTAACCCTGCTCAGCACAGCGGGCTTACTAACAGGACTGGAGAAGTATGCACAAGGAGTGATTAGGCAGCGAGCTTCAAGTCCCAAGTTTCAGGTTCACAACAATG
The DNA here is from genome assembly GCA_030731845.1 of Bacteroidia bacterium. Classification (GTDB taxonomy): domain Bacteria; phylum Bacteroidota; class Bacteroidia; order J057; family J057; genus JANQTF01. The sequence continues at coordinate 2,990 of JANQTF010000262.1, forward strand.
CCTTTCTCTCTGTTTACCAACCACTCGGGTTTTCACAGGTCAGATCTGATCCTAAGGTGTGGGGGCGTTTTGTCGAATCAGCCGTAGGCGCGCATCTGTTGAACCATGCTATCGCCGTTGGGGGAGAGCTGCATTACTGGCGTCAAGGCGGCTCTGAGGTCGATTTTGTGTATCAACAAAAGGGCAAGGTCCTGGCCATTGAAGTAAAGAGTGGGCAGAAGGGGAATACCCCTGGGATGCAGGAGTTTTTACACCAATATCCAGACGCCACGGCTCTGTTGGTGAGTCCAGATACGGTCTCCTGGCAAACCTTTTTGACACTGGACCCTGATTCGCTCTTCTGAATTGAGCCCTACATCCAACTCATGCCTTCGCCACGAAGAGGAATGTTTCGCATTTCATTCATTCTGCGGGAAGGTGCAGCGGCCTGCACAGCTTCATACCAGGCCCGGTAGGCTTGCTGAGCCCGCAGGATCTGATCGGCGGTGTTGTGTCCGGTAGGGTTTCCTTCTTTGGTGCCCAGGATCGGTGCTCTTGAGGGAGGCACAATGTGCTGGGCCTCATCCGTACCTTTCATTTCCATCTTGCGAATGGCCTCGATCATCCACAGGGCCACGAGGCCCACACGTGCCTGCTTGGGCTTATAGGTGCTTGTGGGGTGAGTAGGATAATTGGAAACCAGGGTGGTGTCGCCCGCTGCATCGAGCAGGGCGGGCACATCTTGCCAGGTGAGCTGCGGCAGCAAGGCATATTTCCAGCCGTTGGCACGTAGGCTTGCCAATGCCTCCGCGAGGGGAATATCTTCTCTGATTTTGGTGAGAATAGCCGGGTCAGGCGCTTCGATTTGCCCTAGTTCCAGGGTAATGATGGAGGAGTCGCCATAGCCAAGCTGGGCTTCATGGAGGTATGCATCGCCTTTTTCATTCACCAATGGCTCGAAAAAAATGCGCTGGGCGCTCACCCAATACGTTGTGCCTTCCTCAAGGCTGTACACAAAGCGGAGTTTGCCCTCGTCGTTTGTAGCGAATGTGGAGATCGTATGGCGGCTTCCGCCTGCGGATTTGGCTTCGAGTGCCACCACAGCACTATCTATCCCCCGGTCTGTATCATGGTTGAGCACCGAAAGCATCACGACTTGCTGGTCGGGGCCGCAGGCTATGAAAATAAAAAGTAGGAGGACGAATCCAATGAAATAGCGCATGACAAGAGAGATAGGTGACCAATGGTCAAATCTACGCAGAAGCGCGCAAAAAAACGGAGCTACTGTGCGAGGGCGAGTTTCTCGCCGAGAGATTCACCGCTAAACTCTTCATATCCTTCCAGCAAGTGGTCCCGCACGATGGCAGATACTTTTTCTGCTCCCAGCCGGTTGGGGTGGGCATAATCGGTGCGAGCGAGCGAGGGATCAGAATTCACCCATTGCACCATGGCGTTTTCGCCTCCCATTTTTTCAAATAAATTCAAAAAACCCACGCCAGTTTCGTCGGCTACTCGCCTCTGAACCTCGATGATCCTTGGGATACTGGGATCTGTTTTCCATTTACCGCCTTGACGGGAGCATTTGTCGCCCACGCTCACAATCAATATATCTGCTCCTGGCATGGATACTTTGAAGCGTGCCACCACCTTCCGGAGGGCAAGCTCATATTTGCTATAATCCTCGCGATCAGCCGACACGAGATTGAGGCCAAATTGGAGAACCACGAGGTCATAATTCAGATGTTGTTGAAACTGCCGAAGGCTTTCTTCTCCGATTTTGGACAGAAAGGATCCTGTGCTATTGCGCATCCCAAAATTGTCCAGCCCAACGCCGTAGGTGCTTCCGAAGCTTGCGCCATACACCGGGAATTTATCGCCTGCTACAATCTTTAGGTCAAGATCTTCTCCACAGGAGTCGGACAGAATCACTTCATTCACAAGCTGGGTTCCGGTGAGCCACACGGTATCTTTTCCTGTCGCAGTTTCTACCAGGCAGTAGGATGCTTTTTCGGTCACGGGACCGTAGAACAGCCTTGCTTCTTTGAGTTCGCGCGTGCGGCGATACTCCTCCGTGCCGGAAAAGCTGAGCCAGGGCTTCCATCCTTTGGTCAGAAACAATTCTCCAGATATTCCATACTCGAAACTGCTGGGCTTTTTTTCCAGAACGTTGTAGCTGAACCATTGATTTTCATCAAAGCGCTGCCGCACTGTTTTCCTAAATCCCCAAAGGGTAGAGGTGGTGGGCACATATCCGACCCCTTCTCCACCAAAAAGTTCCTGTAAATCGTTTCGAAGTGTTTGGGTAACGAGGTCGCCCTCGATCATGGAGTCGCCAAAGTAGGCGATGCGCACTTTGGTGCGTGTGGGATGTAGTCGAAGACTACTGAGCGATTCAAAAAATCTGGCTAAGGGATTCGGGGGGCGCATATAATCGGGAATATCTGCCTCCTCCTCTTCTTCGTGTTCTTCTTCTAGCTCTGCAACCAACTCCTCCATTCCTGATTCGTCCTCTGGCTGGATTTCCTCATCCTGATCACCTCCTGCTGAAAACTGTAGAGGAGAATGGTCGCCGATCAACAGCTCCATCCCTCCCAACAAGATGCTGGAGATCAGTATAACGAGAAATCCCTGGATTAAAAACGTAGGCCGCATGAAGAGATGTGGTCGCTAAAACGAGACAGTGAATGACGTCAAATTTCGGTAATTGATCTGCCTATTCAAAAACTATTCCGAAGGAGGAGGGATTGGTAAATATTTTCGTGAGTTAACAGGCTGGGCTGCATGGCGGGGGAGCCTGATTGTAACAACAGATGCGGAGGCTCATCTAAGAAGTAACTCCAGAAAATGGGTTCCCTGTTCTATCAAACCTTGCTCGCGCTCTTCGAGTGCCAGGGATCGCAGGCTTGCTCCTTCCCACCAATCACAAAAAAGGGAGGCAGATTGTCCGGGGCTTGTTGCCCCTGCTTGGTGAAAGTAGTTGCAGCATTCCTGAAGAAGATCTCGCCGAAATGCCTCCAAGGCCTCGAAGGAGCTTACAGCACTTTTGCCGCTGCGGATAGAGAGGTTGAGGTAAAGGCGAAAAATCTCGGGCTCGGCCTGCATGATAGATGCCCATTGACGGAGCTGATCTTTAGGGGGAGCGGGCGATTCTGGCGTCCATATTTGCCGCAATCTGAAGACAAGATAGTCCCTCAGCACATTTTGCAGGCTTTCAAAACTCCCAAAATGATACACAATGAGCCCCTTGGATAAGCCCGCTGCTTTGGCAACATCCTCTATCGTCACCAATTGAGGATCACGTTCTCCAAATATCCGTACTGCTGCCGAAAGGATCTGATCTGTGGCTCTTGCCTGCGCTTCCATGTGCCTGATGGACCTAAAAACTATTACTCGGCAGCAACCAACTGCCAGGAAATCGTGCTCACAGAGTCTGCGGCCAGATAGGAAAGCCACATCTCATTTTTCTTGAGCAGATCAATGTCGTAGGCGATGGCACTAGTTCCAAAGATCAGTTGTAGTCTTGTCTTTTTGGAGATCAGGCGCCAACTGCCTTCCCGGCAGCCTTCTTCCGGTCCGCAGATCTTCACGATGTTGTCATCGGTTAATAGGAGTGTAGAATCAGCGTATTGGCCAGAGACATTGATGCCATCAACGGCATAGTAGGCCCAGTTCCATGTATTGGTGACCCGGTCTTCGGCTGTAAAAGGGCTCAGAATGGGGCCTTCTCCGTATTTGCTTTCCCAGTTTTTGCAGGAAAAAGAGAAGATAGACAACAGGAGAAACAGAAGCGATGCAGGTTTCATAGGCTATTTCAGGGCTTGATACATTGACACAACGAAAAAAGGTATGAAAGAATGCAGGACCAGAATGAATTTCCGGAATTTCCTACATGCTCTCATACCTACGACATCTACGGAGGGTAGTGCGTGATTTTCGCTATTGGGTGTAGTACTCAAGCTTCAAGACAGTAGAGTCGTCTTCCAGCCAGAGTTCACCGGTAGTGAGACGAGCCACGGTCCAGAGTTGATTTACCTCCTCGCGGTAGGTCACGTCTGGGTTGTAGGGATCTTCATACTCAAATGAATAGAGCAACTCCACCTGCGATTTTCCATTCACGAAACGCCATTCGCCAACGCCTTCGATCGCGATGGTGGTGTCTTGGGTAAAGGGAGGCAGGGAGATGGTTCGTTCTGCATCGAAGTAGCGATAGTCGCCACCGTCGCGGAACGTTTGGTAGTCGTCTGCGTATTGCGCAGAGATGTCCGTATTGGCACGTACCGCGTCTTTAACAGACCAGGTCGTGGCGATCAGCTCGTCAAGTGAACGAAAACTAATCGCAGGGCCGTCCGGAAAACCGGTACATGCAGCCAGCCCCACCAGGGCCAGCGCCAAAATCCATGTGAATGAGCTAAGCTTCATCGGAATAGTTCAATTTGGCCAAATATATAAGATTCCGCGGACTATTGCATCTCACTTTCAGTCACTAATTTGCACACATGGATCTTGTTCAAACGATACGCAGACTTGCCAGTACCCAATATCAGGATATTGTGGCCCTCAGAAGGCATATTCACGCCCATCCTGAATTGTCATTCGAAGAGAAAGAAACCGCGGCTTTGGTTGCGCGTGAGTTGGAATATCTCGGAATAGATGTGCAGCCCCATGTGGCAGGCCATGGGGTTGTCGGCTTACTTAAAGGAGACAATATCTCGCCCAATTCCCCTACCATTGCTCTCAGGGCCGATATGGACGCCCTGCCCATCCACGAAGAAAATGAGGTGGACTACCGATCTGCCAACCCCGGCGTGATGCACGCTTGCGGGCACGACGTCCATACTTCTTCGCTCCTTGGTACCGCCCGCATTCTTTCTCAACTCAAGTCAGAGCTTGCAGGAACTATCAAATTTATTTTCCAGCCTGCCGAGGAAAAATTTCCTGGAGGGGCTTCTCTCATGATCAAAGCGGGTGTGTTGGAGCATCCGCATGTGGACGCCATCATCGGGCAGCATGTGCAGCCATACATTGAACATGGCAAAGTCGGGATCCGGTCGGGAATGTATATGGCCTCAGCTGATGAGATTTACCTCACCGTAAGAGGAAAGGGAGGACATGCCGCACACCCCGCTACCTTCATCGATCCCGTAACTGCTACCGCACAGATCCTCGTGGCCTTGCAGCAAGTGGTGAGTCGCAGTGATCCCAGGATTCCCAGTGTGTTGTCCTTTGGCAAAATCATTGCCGAGGGCGCGACCAATGTGATCCCTGATCAGGTGTATGTAGAAGGTACGTTCCGCACGATGGATGAACCCTGGCGTGCGGAGGCTCACCTGCGCATTGAGCGCATCATCAAGCACACAGCCGAGGCCTTTGGCTGCGTAGCAGAGCTTAATCTCGTGAAAGGATACCCGGTTCTCTTCAACGACGAGGCCGTGACTGCCCGCACCAAGGCGGTGATTTCGTCTTATGTGGGCGAGGAAAATGTGCAGGAGCTTGACCTGTGGATGGCAGCAGAAGACTTTGCCTACTACACCCATGAAGCACCAGGCTGTTTTTATCGCCTTGGCACCCGCAACGAAGCCAGAGGCATTGTACATGGCCTCCATACCTCTCGTTTTGATATCGAAGAGTCTGCGCTTGAGGTGTCAACGGGCTTGATGGCCTGGGTGGCGATCAATGAGTTGCGTGCGCAAGCATCCAGGTCTTGAGGGCGTGTAGGGATTCCTCTCGCTTGAGGTCATAGTGCAATTCGTGGAAGCCGTCTGCTACTGGAAAGAACGTGGTATCGCCCGCAATGCTGTCGCAAAATTCTTTTGTTGCCTCGTGACTTGTGATCTGATCGGCTGTGCCATGAATGGCGAACAGAGGAAGCTTCCATTTGGTCGCATGGGTCATAGCATACTCACCACCTTCATGCACCCCAAAAAACATGGTCGGGCTGATGAGGTCGTGGTTGAGTGGGTCTGCTTTATATCGCTCTACCTCTTCGGGGATCTGGGAGATGAGCTTCGCATCGAGCTTGGTAGATTGAGTGAGGGAAGGGGCTAGCAAGCGGCCTGCCTTGGCCATGAGCAGCTGTGCGGAGGTGGGCTTGAGTGCAAGGCGTAGCCAGGGAGAGCTCAGAATCACACCTTGTACGGGGGCGCCCCTGCGCAACACATAATTGGCAACGATGTTGCCCCCCATGCTATGGCCATAGAGGAAGAGTGGCACACCATGGAAGCGTCTTTTTGCCTCAGCGAGTAGTTCGTCTATTCCATCAAGCATGGCTGCATAGCTGGGCGTATGGCCTTTTTTGCCAGAAGTCTGGCCATGACCAAATTGATCGGAGGCTATGACTGCAATCCCCGCGTTGTTGAGATACTGAGCCATGGGCGCGTAGCGGCCCGAGTGCTCTCCATGACCATGAACAAGGGCCATGACTGCCGACGGAGTTCCATCTGGAGACCACACCTGGCCAAAAAGCTGGGAATTGTGGAGAGAAAAAATAAAGGTTTCGTGAGCCATTTCAGGAAATGTTGGGGTAGTCTTACGCAGTAAGTTAGGCCTTCTGCGACATGAATGATAGTATTTTGCTGAATTTATTCCTTTGGTAAAGGTGGATGAAGTCTCTGAAATAAGAAAACCCCCGCAGGTGTCAATCACTTGCGGGGGTTTGAAGGTTTTGTCAATAGTCTATCGTTTTCGAAAATCGCGGGGGCGTTCTTGTGGATGATGCTCCTGCCCGGCTTCTTCCACCTCGTAAGCTTCGATGATTTCGCGCACAAGTCGGTGACGCACCACATCAGAGTTTTTGAGCTGCACAAAGGCGATGCCTTTGATCCCCTGAAGGATTTTTTTTGCGTGAATGAGGCCAGATCGCTGCCGATAGGGAAGGTCAATCTGGGTATCATCACCGGTAATGATCACATGTGAGTGCTCCCCCATCCTTGTGAGAAACATCTTCATCTGGCTCTCGGTGGCATTTTGGGCTTCGTCCATGATGATGAAGGCATGATTGAGGGTTCTGCCACGCATGTAGGCTAGAGGCACAATCTCCACAATATTATTGTCGAGATAATACTTGAGCTTTTCGGAGTGGATCATGTCCTCAAGCGCATCGTAGAGTGGCCGGAGGTATGGATCCACTTTGTCGCGCAGGTCGCCGGGGAGAAAGCCGAGAGATTCTCCGGCATCGACTGCGGGGCGGCTCAGGATGATCTTTTTGACGCGCTTTTCTTTTAGCGCCCTTACTGCGAGGGCCACTGCGATGTAGGTTTTTCCTGTACCGGCTGGCCCGGAGGCAAAAATAATGTCATTTTTTTCTGCCGCCCCTACAATGAGTCGTTGCCCCTGATTTTTGGGGCGAATCATGAGGCCGCCGCTGCCATGCACCAGCACAGTATCTTGAGAAACGGGCTCAAAATCTCTTTCTATAGGAGATTCTGGCTCATTGCTGATCAATTCCGAAAATCTATTTTCCGTAATTTGCCCCTTCTTTTTCAACTCAGCCATAAGTCCTCCTATGAGGCCTTTGAGTAGCTCCACCATGTCTGGCTGACCTTGGATCTTGAGTTCATCTCCGCGGGCAACGAATTTTACGTCTGGAAATCCGTTTTCAATCTGATGTAACCTGAGGTTATTTACCCCATAAATCTGGAGGGGACTGATGTCCTCCAGAAAAAAAGTATGTTCGGTCAAGCGATAATGATTGGATTGTGAGATGGAATATATGCGGTTGATCAGAAATTACCGAATTTTGTCAGCGGAAGATCTGCAGGAAAGCCTAAAATTGTTGTCTGCTTCATACAGTCTTCCTGTAATTTTTTCGTTACTCATCGTCCAGTCTCCATACGACCGAAGAAATGTTCTGGTTGCCGCTGTGGGGTTGAATCATATGCACAGATATCGTAACATGGCCGCCACGTTCCAACTTTCACATGCCCATCATCACCTTGACATCTGATTTGGGAGACGGGAGCCACTATTCGGCTATCGTCAAAGGAGCAATTCTCCGGCTTCTCCCTTCTGCCAATTTGGTAGATGTCACCCATACTATTTCCAATTACGACATCATGCATGCCGCTTATGTGGTCGGCAGAAGTTTTCGGGCCTTTCCAGAAGGCACTGTGCATGTGGTCGCGGTGGATCCCGAGCAGGCTGAAGAGCAGGCTGAAGCCATCGCTGTGGCTTGGGAGGGGCATTATTTTGTCGGGCCCAACAATGGCGTGCTCAGCCTGATTTGTGATCAACTTCCGGTAGAAAGTCGCAGAATCGTGATGTCCTCCGTTTTGTTGGATCAATACCCGAGGTCTTTCAGAGCGGCGAGGGTGTTTGCGCCGGCCGCGGCTTTTTTGGCCAGTGGAGGAGAATTGGAGGAATTGGGGCCTGAAGTACCCCTCAAGGACCTGCGTTGGGGAGACCCGAGCTACAGCAATAACTGCCTTCGGGGTAAGATCATTCACATCGACCGCTTTGGCAATGCCATCACCAACATCCATAAAAACGAATTTTTGGAGTTGAAAATGGAACGTCGATTTGAGATTTTTATCCGTAATGTGCGCCTGCGCAGAATCGTGACTACCTACTCCGATGTGAGCAAAGCCGATGCCCTCGCGATATTTGGAGAGAGTGATCGCCTGGAAATTGCCATGCGCGAAACCTCAGCCGCAGAGTTGCTTGGGCTGAAACTTCATGACATGATTACCATTGAATTTACCGTCTAGCAAGCGAGCAAGACATTTTCTATTTGCCTCCGTCTGGATCTTCTTCTACCTCCTCGGGGTCTTCTTCAGGGAAAAGGGGCGTTTCTCTGACGTCGTTTTCCAATTGTGCATCGAGCGGATCGAGATCCTCGTTGAATAGCTCGTCGAGATTGATGTCTGCTTCTGTTAGGTTTTCGAGCGGCTCGCCTGTGGTGATTTGCTGTAGCAAACTGGCAGAAATGGTCTGCCTGCCAAAGTGTTGAAGCCTCAGGTCATTGAGGTGGGTATAAATGCTCTCTGTGATGATCACATCTGTTCTTACTCTCCTGTTGGAAGGAGTGAAAGGAGACGCATTTTGGTACTTGATGACCTTGGTACAATATAAGGATACGATGTAGGTATAATTTCGGTAGATGAGCTTGAGCTCAGGAATAAAGCAATCAGGGCCTTCCATTTCATCTTCTCCAAAGGCAAAATCGGAGAGGTCAGCAAGTGGGTTGCCAAACTCGGCGTCGATGGCGACACGCTGCTTGTCGAAGCGCTCAGTATAGCAATGGGCCACATCGGAAGGCCGCTGTACTTCGAGCCAGACCAGGTACACACGTTCACCTGCTGACTGAGCCAAAATGGGTTGGAAGGCACTCAAAAGGCAAAGAATGGCACAGAATACCTTGATGCTGATCTTCATTACGGTAGGTTAATGCAATGATATTGTGCTGCGAAACACGGTGAAATGTACGAAAAAGGTAGATCAAAAAGATTGTGTTCTTCTCAGTAGGCTCTTTTTGTACGCTTTTGATGCAGATAGATTGTCCCGGCCACATTTCCTTGCCAGCTATTCTATCAAAGCAGGCTTGAATAAAGCCTGAAAATCTGCTGATTCACTATGTTTGATCCACCCAAAGCCTTTCGAATTCAAAAGCAGAAGCAGCGGGTGTATCCATCCAACTTTGTCATTGTCTTGTATCGGTAGCAGATTGCTCTCAGAAGGCGATGAGCCTAAAAACAGAATGCTATTGCCACCACCTTTTCTTCTTCGGAATGCCGATCAGGAGAGATTTGCCATCTACTTTCACGTCGTAGCAGGTTACAAAGTAGCCACCACTGTTGGATTGTCCGGTGTCGGGGTCGAAGGCGAAGCGATGCCAGGGGCATACCACGTGTTGAGCCTCGTTGAGGAAGCCGGCAGCGAGTGGACCACGGGCATGCGGACATCTCGCATCGATGGCGCGGATGCCTGAGTCGCGACGCACGAGGCAGAGCTCCTTGCCTGCCACTGCTACCTCCCGGAGAGGGTCGCCCTCTCCCGCCACCCAAGCCGGGAGACCCGGAAACTGGATCGAATGCCAGATCATATTCATGGGGGAATCTACACATTGCAGAGAATCCTTTTTTCAGCTGTGAAGGATTTTTTTAGCTTTGACCCCAAGCAAGCAAAGGTGAAACCACGCATCCTCAACGGACTCATCCTATTTATCGGAATTCTCCTCTGGATTCTGATGCTCAGCTATCATGAACTCAGCAGCATGATGGGGGATAGTCCTGCGGCCACCTTGCCCTTCGAAATAGGTGATTTGTGGTACAGACTCATCCAAATTGGCTTTTTGCTCAGCCATGCCCTGCTCATCAGCCGCATATTCGCCAACATTGAAAAGCTACATGTGACCACCCTCCTGTGGCAGCTCTTCATGATCGGCATGACCGGCATTCTCGTGGTGATGCTCATTACCTTCGGCAATCGCTTCTTGCGCGACAACACCCTGATCGACTACATCCGTGCCTTCTTTTTTGCCTTTGGCTACTATGCCCTGGTGCTGTATCTGCTCTCCGGGTTATTTATTTTCCGACGGTTTATCCTCTTTCCCCGCACCCGGAGAAAGCTCCTTTTCTGGAAACTGCTCCTGGCATTGCTGGCACTAGCATTGACCTTCCACTTCCTGGGATACTACCAACTTGTCTCGGGCAACATTGTGATTCCGATTTTTTTGGGATTCCTCCTCTTGGTGCTTGTTTTGTCGGCGAATGTGAGATGGATCCCCTACCTCAATTTCAACCAGAAGTTGCGGGCGTTGGGGCTGTTTGTTCTGATCGAGATCGTAACAGCAACCTTCATCGTCGCGAGCGACAGACTCCCCGATCAGCTCGGAATTCCCAATGCACAAGGGTTTCTTCCAATAGAGTTTCTCACCTTCATGACCTTTTTTGTGGTGGTGTACTCGGGCTTTTCTATCCTGGTGCTGTTTTTTAACCTGCCCACCACCTCGCTATTTGAGACCAACCGCGTAGAGATTGCCTCGTTTTCCAAAATCAACCAGGCGATCCAGTCCAATTTGGATTTTTCGGAAATCATCGGCACGCTGCTTGATGCGGGCATGATGGAAACAGGTGCCCGAGCCGGATGGGTGGAGTGGCTCGACGAAAACGGCGTGCCGCAGGTGCGCAACAAAAAGCGTGTGTCTGAAGAAGATCTTCAGGAACTCAAGTCAGTCTATGATGTGACCGAAAAGGTGCTCAGAGACCAGAAGTTTCTGATGATCCGCAACACGAAAAAAAACAAAGCATTCAGAAGCAGCAACACTCGCTACCGCAGTATCCTTTGTGTGCCGGTGGTATCGAGCAGCAAGAGCTTTGGGGTAGTCTATCTGGCCAATGATCTGGTGAATGCTTTTGAAGATGTATCGGTGCAGACCGTGGTCGGATTTACCGAGCAGGCGGGGATCGCTTTGGAGAATGCACAGCTGATTAAGAATAGCATTGAGGTAGAGCGATATCAGGAGCAATTGAAGATTGCCAAAGAGGTACAGGACAAGCTGCTTCCCACAAATTTGCCGTTCACAGACAGGATCGAATTTGCTGCCCTGAGCGAAAACGCCTATGAGGTGGGAGGCGATTATTTCGATGTGTCTCATCCGCAGGAGCATCTGTTTCGGGTGGCCATCGGCGATGTATCGGGCAAGGGCACCACAGCTGCATTCTACATGGCAGAGATGAAGGGGATTTTTCATGCCCTCACCCAGCTCAACATGACCACGAGGCAGTTTGTGGCCACAACCAATCAAGCGCTGGCAGAGTGTCTGCAACAGGGCTTTTTTGTTACGCTCACCTATCTGGAGATCGACATTCGCAGGCGCAACGTGCAGCTCATCAGGGCTGGCCACACACCCACCTACTTCTACAGGGCCAAAAGCAAGACCGTGGAATCCTTTCGTGAGGGAACCCTGGGGCTGGGACTTGTGAGAAAACCCGGCTTCATCGACTACATTCACGAGCCCACAGAGATCAACTATGACCCCGGTGATTTGCTCGTGCTTTATACCGACGGGCTCATCGAAGCGAGAAACAAAGCGGGGGAAGAATTCGGCTATGATCGCTTCCAAACGATCATAGAACAATATGCCGATACCCCCGTAGAGGAGCTTGCTTCGAGGATCGTAGAAGCAGTGAAAACCTTCACTGCCAGTGTTTTGGACGATGATTACACGGTTCTGCTCATTCGCCTGAAGTAACCAACTATTTTAACAACCCTGCGTACCATTTACCAACTCACCCTTTATGGAAATCAAAGAACAACGTCACGAAGAATATGTCACGCTCACACCAGTCGGAGACCTTGATGCCAACTCCTCGGTGGTGCTCGACGAGAAAATCCAGGAAATGCTGGAGGCAGGCGATGTTCATATTCATATTGACGGAAGTGAGTTGCCATATATTTCTTCTGCCGGGTTGGGCGTATTTGTCTCACACCTCGACGGCATTCAGAATGTAGGAGGGAGCCTCGTGATTTCAGGGTTGAATGAAAGCGTCCAGGACGTTTTTTCACTCCTGGGCCTCGATCAGCTGCTCACCATTGTCAACCACTCGGAAGAAGCCGCACAAATGTTTACCAAGTCATGAAATCCTATCTAAGGGTACGATGTAATAAGGCCTATCTGGCCAATATCCGGGACTTTGTGAGGTCTCGCCTCGATGAATTGGATGTGCACGGAAAAACATCAGACCAGATCGTGTTGGCAGTAGATGAAGCTTGTGCCAACTGCATGATTCACCAGCATCAATGTGATAATTATTCCACGATAGAAGTAGCAATATTTAGAGAAAACGGAACCCTCTACGCAGAAATAAAAGACAGCGGCAAAGCATTTCCCATTCATACCTATCGCCCCAAGAACCTGGAAGAAATCGTGAAGCTAAGAGCCAAAGGCGGACTGGGAATCAACCTGATTCACAGGATTATGGATGAGATTAAGATAGAAGAAACCCCAGATTACTCCATTTATATTTTTGGAAAAAAACTTCCCAACAGTGCTTCTGGCATAGATCAGACCTGATTTTTTCGTCATTGATTCTGTTTTTCCTCGATTCATCCTTCTTTTCGATTCATCCTTTCACTTTATTCTTTTGTGGTAGCCCGTGGAATGATAACTTTGAGCCGTTAACATTCACAGGAAATTAAAGATGAATCGAATACTTCCGATCGTGATCCTGGCCGGGACCCTTTCCCTGGCAGGCTGCAAATCTACCAAAACCGGAGAAGACAAAAGTCCCCTCTTGCTGGAATTTGCCCAAGGCAACGTAACCCAAAGTGAATTTGAGCGTGTGTACGCCAAAAACAATGGAGGGAAAGAAGCCGCCGCATCCAATACCCCTGAGCAATACCGAGAATACCTCGACCTCTACGTCAACTTTAAGCGCAAGGTGTTTGAAGCCGAGGCCATGGGCCTTGATACTACGCCCGCTTTTCAGCAGGAATTTGCTTCTTACAAGCAGCAGCTTACCCAGCCCTATCTGGCTGCCAAAGACGTTGAAGACCAACTCATTCAGGAAGCTTACGACCGTAGCGGTTTTCTGGTAGATGCCAGCCACATCCTCATCTCCCTCAATGAAAACGCCGCCCCGGCTGATACCCTCACTGCCTATCAGCGGGCTCTCGGCATTCGAGACTCCGTGGTGAAGTTTGGAAAAGACTTCGCCGAAATGGCCGGAAAATACTCCAACGACCCCTCGGCAGCACAAAACGGTGGCAACCTCGGCTACTTCTCCGCTTTCGACATGGTCTATCCCTTCGAGACCGGTGCCTTTACCACGCCCATTGGAGAAGTATCCATGCCCGTGCGCTCTCAGTTTGGCTACCACATCATCAAGGTGAATGACAAAATGGTGAATGCCGGTAAGAAAAGAGCCGCCCACATCATCGTCAGAGTGGGAGATCGCTATAGCGCTGCTACGGAAGAGGAAGCAGAGAAAAAAATCAATGAAATTTATCAGCTCCTGCAACAAGGCGGTGCTTTCGCCGATCTCGCAAAGCAATATTCAGACGACCCCACCTCTGCCCCCAATGGCGGTGACCTGGGCTATAACCGCCTCCTGCCTGAGATGGAAGAATACCGTCTCTCCCTTGGTGAAGGCGAGTATTCCCCTGCTTTCAAAACCCGCTTTGGCTGGCACATTCTCTCTGTCACAGAAGTAGAAAAGCGTCAGACATTCGACGAGGCCCGCGGACAACTCAAGCAAAAAATCTCCCGTGACAGCCGCGCACAACTCAGCCGGGATGCCCTCATCAAGCGCATCAAAAATGAAGGTGGCTATGCCTTCAACGATGCCAACTGGCAAACCTTTGTCTCGCTGCTCGACGATAGATTCTCGCGGGGAGCCTGGGAGCCCGATACGGCCAACATGCCCAATACAGCCCAAACGCTGTTTACCCTCAGCAATGGCAAGCTCGTTTCCAGCATCGGCGACTTCGTAACCTACTATCGCCGCACACGACCCAGAAGAATGGGCATGAGCGCCGCAGAAGCAGCCAACTCCGTGCTGCAAGCCTACACTGAAGAGCAACTCCTCAAGTACGAAGAAGAGCAACTCCCCGCCAAAAACCCTGAATACCGCTACCTGCTTCAGGAATACAGAGATGGGATCCTCTTGTTTACCCTGATGGAGCAGAAAGTATGGAAACGCGCCGTAGAAGATACCGCTGGTCTCAGAGCTTTTTATGAAGCCAACCCAGACAGCTTCTCCCGCAACCGCATGGTAGAAGTGGTGGAGTATCGCGCATCTGAAGCTTCCTCTCTTCAGGAAGTAAAAACACTTCTTGAAGCAGGCAACACCCGCAGCGAAATCGACTCAATTCTCAACCAGGAATCTTCTATTCGCCTTCGATCTACCACCATGCTTTACGAAGAAGAGAAAGACGATGCCCCTGCTGACATCTTCTCCGGTCCCGTGGGCACAGTCACCCAAGTGAAAGAAGAAGGCACTTTTTATCGTTTGCTGGTAAGTACTGAAAAGTTTCCTGCCGGCGTTCAGCCGCTTTCAAATGTAAAATCAGAGGCTATTACCCGCTATCAGGACCACCTGGAGCAGGAATGGCTCAAGGAGCTCGCTGAAAAATATCCTGTATCGATCAATGAAAAAGCCTTTGGCAAACTTTTTCGCTAACAAGCGGAACAACCTTTTGAGCCTCCTCTGCGTCTGCCTTCTGGGTAGCATAGCTGCCTGTACCGGTGGGGCAACCCCCGGCGACGAAGTTCTTGTAACATTTGGCGAAGCTGAGCTTCTGCGAGAAGAGGTTGACCTCTTCACGCCAGAGGGTCAAAGCCCGGAGGATAGCGCCAGATATGCCGACCAATATATCGAGCAGTGGATCGCGATCCAGGCCATGGCCACCGATGCCAAAACTGAAGTCTCGCAGCGAGACAGCAAGTTTCAGTATCAAATGGCTCGCTACCGCGATCAGCTCATCAGCCAAATGTTTACAGAAAAACTGGTGGAAGAGCAGCCCGGCATCCTCGACGTGACACCGTCTGAAGTCAAAGGCTACTACGATCGCCAACAAAGCAACTTTGTCGCTGAAGCCAACTGGTATCAGTTCTTTTATGTGAAAACAGCCCTTTCCGGGCAATACCGGGTGGTAAACCTGATGAGAAGCGGAAATCAGCAAGACATGGACGAACTCAAAAGCTGGGCACGTGACAATGCTGTTTCCTGGAAGCTCGATAGTGCCTATCTCCCAGAGTCTGAACTCCTGGCCCTCAAAGATGGATATTACTATGGCGACATTACCCGTGCTGCCATCAACACTGTATATCCCTATGCCCACGAAGAAGAAGGGGGGCGTAAATATGACTTTCTCCGAATCTTGAACGTGGTAAAAGCCGGAGACATTCTACCCTTGAGCCTTGTTTCAGACCGGATTGCCCAGGTCATTCGGAATGAGCGCAAAAATGCACTTGTCGATGAAACCAAGGCTATGCTGGTCAATCAGGCCAAACAAACCGGAAAGGTGACTGATTTTAGGAAATAATCCCGGATTTCCGGCAGCGATTTCTGTTCGGTTTCCGTACATCGAAATACGTCCTCGCACATGGCAGCCAACCTTAGTTCTGCCCGAGGACACATTGACCTTATGAGCATGAAAGGAATCTTGGTATTTATAGGGAGTTTGCTCGCAGTGACTCCCAGCTTTTCACAAACCATTGACCGGATCGTGGCAGTTGTCGGAGAAGAAATTATTCTTCAGTCTGACGTAGATAACCAATTCAACTATCTCCTTATCAACGGCGAGAAAGACGATGGCACCCTCCGCTGCCAGGTTCTCGACCAGTTGATTGTAGGAAAGCTACTTCTCAACAAGGCCGAACAAGACAGCCTCGTGGTGAGTGATGGACAGGTATCTGGCGAAGTAGATCGCAGGGTGAAATACTTTGTGGACCAAATGGGCACCAAAGAGCGATTTGAGGAAGTGTATGGCCGCTCTATTGAGCAATTCAAAGCCGATATCGCCCCCGACATTCGCAAAGAGCTTCTCACCGATGCACAGCGCCGTGCTCTTCTTGCCGATGCTGATGTAACTCCCAGAGAGGTGAAGAAATTTTTTGGCGAAGTCAATGCAGATAGCCTTGGCTACCTCCCCGCAGAGGTGCAGCTCAATCACATTGTGATTCAGCCAAAGGTGTCACAAGAAAGTATTGAACGGGCCAAAGAGCTCCTCACCGACCTGCAATCGCAGGCCGCCAACGGCAAAGACTTTGCTACCCTCGCCAACCAATACACGCAAGAGCCAGGGGGCCGGCAGCGCGGCGGAAGCCTCGGTTGGTTTGGCCGGGGAGCCATGGTGCCTGAATTCGAAGCAGTCGTTTATCAGCTGCGCGTAGGCGAGGTGTCGCAACCTTTCCGCACTGAGTTTGGTTACCACATCGTGAGACTCAATGATAAGCGTGGCGAGATGCTCAGCGCCTCTCACATCCTGCGCCGTCTCGGTACATCTGCCGATGGTGATCAGGCAGCCATTGACTCCCTCAACCTCATCCTTGATCTTGTATCCAAAGATTCGCTCACTTTTGAGCAGGCAGCCATTCGCTACTCTGCCGATCGGCAGACCAAGCACTGCGGTGGCTGTATCAGCAACCCACAAAGTGGCGACCTCAAAATTCCCATGGATGCCCTCGACGCCGACATGTATTTCAAAATCGATGAAATGAAGGAGGGGGAAACCTCTGAACCCATGGAGTTGATTCAGCCAGATGGCACCAAAGTGTATCACGTCATTTATCTCAAGCGGAAAATTCCCCCACACGTGCCCAACCTCAAAGATGACTACCAGAAGATCAGAAGTGCAGCTTTGCAGACAAAGCAGGCCGATATCTTCGATAAGTGGTTGGCCTCCGCTAAGAAAAATATCTTTATTGACATCAAGCCCACGGAGTGTTCTGAGGCTTTAAAAAATTGGGTCGAATAACATGCAGGAATTCAAATCGCCAGTTGAAGCAGCAGATGCTCTCGCGTCCACCTACGAAGAGCTCAAAAAAGAAATCGGCAAAGTTATCGTTGGCCAAGATGAGGTCATCGAAGGCCTCCTCATTGCACTTTTTTGTAAGGGGCACTCTCTCCTTGTAGGCGTGCCTGGCCTCGCCAAAACCTTGCTGATCTCCACCATCTCTGAGGTGCTAGACCTGAAGTTTAGCAGGATCCAGTTTACCCCTGACCTCATGCCCTCCGACATCGTAGGAACTGAGATCCTCGAAATCGACGAAGAGACCAACCGCAAGCATTTTAAGTTTATCCGAGGTCCTATATTTGCCAACATCGTTTTGGCTGATGAGATCAACCGGACACCTCCCAAGACACAGGCTGCCCTGCTTGAAGCTATGCAGGAAAAGCGGGTTACCATCGCTGGTGAAGGTCATAAACTTGAAGAGCCTTTCTTCGTATTGGCTACGCAAAACCCCATTGAGCAGGAAGGTACTTATCCTCTTCCTGAAGCTCAGCTCGACCGATTCATGTTCAACCTGCGGGTGGACTATCCTTCTATTGAAGAGGAAATTGAAATCGTGCGACGCACCACAGCCAATGAGCGCCAAACACTCAAGACCATCCTCAATCGCCAACAGATCAAGTATTTCCAGGATCTCGTGCGCGAAGTGCCCGTGACTGACAACGTGATCTCCTATGCGGTGAACCTTGTCAATCGCACCCGCATCAATACCCCTTATGCCTCCGCCGAGATCAAAGAATTGATCTCCTGGGGGGCGGGACCGCGGGCTTCACAATATCTGATCCTTGGCGCCAAGGCCCTTGGTCTTTTGCGTGGAAAATACTCTCCCGATATCCAGGAAGTCAACGACGTGGCCTACAATGTGCTCCGTCACCGCATCGTGGCAAGTTTCACCGCAGAAGCCGAAGGCATTACCCCGGACGACATCATCAGGAAGGTGATCGAGGGATAATTCAAGCCCGGCTATCAGGCAGTCAAACCTGACTCCTATTTCAAATAAACACGAGCCATCCCGATTTTCGGGATGGCTCGTGTTTATTTTTGCAGCCGATCAAGTGTCTGGACTTGCGCCTAAACCTTGGTATTCATGTCCCAGTTTTCCAGAATATCGGCTACGCGCTTCACAAAGCGCCCCCCGAGGGCACCGTCGATGATGCGGTGGTCATAAGAATGGGAGAGAAACATCCGTTGGCGAATGGCAATCACATCGCCCTGTGGCGTTTCGAGCACAGCAGGAATCTTGCGAATAGCTCCGGTAGCCAGGATGGCCACCTGAGGCTGCAAGATGATGGGGGTGCCCATCACGTTGCCAAACGTGCCCACGTTGGACACGGTGTAGGTTCCTCCTTCAAGTTCTGCGGGTCGCAGTTGGTTGCGACGTGCGCGATCAGCGATGTCGTTGAGTGCGGCAGTGATACCCGCAAGATTGAGGCGATCGGCATGGCGAATCACCGGCACGATCAGGTTATCATTGGGGAGGGCCACCGCCACGCCAATGTTGATGTCTTTTTTAATGAGAATTTTGTCTCCATCAATCGAAGAATTGACCAATGGATGCTCGCGCAGTGCCTTGGCAATCGCCTGGATAAAGATGGGCGTGAAGGTGAGCTTCTCTCCATATTCTTCCTGAAACTGATTTTTCACCTTGTTTCGCCACATCACGATGCTGGTCACATCGGCTTCGACAAAGGAGGTAACGTGTGCCGAAACGTGTTTGGAGTTGACCATGTTTTGCGCAATGAGCTTGCGCATCCGGTCCATCTCCTGGATTTCGTAGTTGCCGGAATGGGTAAAGGTGATTTCCTTAGGTACGCGGGGCGCTACCTGGGTATCAGCTGGCTTGGCCTCTGGCTTGGGCGCTTCCGCAGGCTTGACTGCCGGAGCAGGTGGAGCTGGAACAGATTTATTCTCTACGAAATCTAGAATGTCTTTTTTGGTAACCCGACCGCCGCGGCCTGTGCCGCTCATGGCTTCGAGTTGGGTCATGGAGATACCCTCTTTTCGAGCAATATTGAGCACGAGAGGTGAATAAAAGCGCATATCGCCATCTTCCTCGCTGTGCGCAGCACCTGCTGCCACCGGATTGGGGACATAGGGCACTTCCTGAGACACCGCTTCCACGGCCTCGGCAGGGCTACCATTGTCATGGCTATCGACAGCCGCACGCTCAGTCTCGATGATCCCGATCACGGCTCCCACTGGTACCACGGCGCCTTCCTCAAAGCGACGCTCTACGAGCTTGCCTTCCACAGGAGAAGGTACTTCAGAATCGACTTTGTCGGTGGCGATCTCAAGCACAGTTTCCTCTGCTTCAATGTCTTCGCCTATATTTTTCAGCCAACGAAGCACGGTAGCTTCTATGATAGATTCGCCCATTTTGGGCATCGTGAGTTCAAACCTGGCCATGTAGTCAATCGCGTTATGGGTGTCGAAAGATGGGGGAAAACCCTGTCTGTAAGAATTTGTCGCTATTTTGCAGAAAAAGAAGCGTCTGAGAATGAAGATCGCTGAAACATCAACAAGAACAAATACCTCTTTTCGGCAATCCTAATAAGTTTTTGTTTTCTCTCATTTCAGGCCGACTTCCCCTTGCCTTCAAACAGCAAAACTAACGAATTCCTCCAAACTATTCTGAGCCTCGGTTTATTTTTTCGATGATCAGGGCAAGTGCCTGCTCAATAATCCGTTCGATATTGACCGTCCTGCGATAATAAAGTGTGATCCAGATGGCATGGCTCCCCTGTGGCCCTGCATATCCGACCCATGCCCCCGGGGCTGTATTATCATTGGGGGCTTCGGCCCAGCCTGTGGTGCTCAGGGCATAGGTGGAGCCAAATCTGGCTCTCACGCCCTCTGCCATCGCGATGGCTACCTCGCTCGATACGACCGTTTTGCTTTCAATCAGGGCGGGTGACACCCCCAGCATAGCGATTTTGGCAGCTTCGGTGTAAGCGGTCACAGAGCCCACAAAATATTGGCTTGCACCGGACACGCTCACGATCCTGGCGGCGAGGCCGCCTCCTGTGAGGCTTTCTGCCACTGCGATGGTCGCACTAGCAGCACGCAGCGCCTCCCCCAGCAAAGCTGGTAGAGGTAAATCATTTTCTGCGTAGAGTCGATCCTTCACCCGTTCCCGTATTGCACCTACAAACCGGCCCAAATCCGATGTTACTGCTGCTGCCTGTTCTTGCTCAGCCTGGGCCTTGATCTCAAGCCAGAGTCCATCTGCCCGCGGTAGATAAGCCATGCTCATATATTTCGGAAAGGATTCTTCAATATCCTCGATACTGATGGCCACCTCAGATTCGGATACATTGCTGAGCCGCAGAATCGATTTGAGGTAGAGGAGCCCCGGAAATGCTTGCTTGAGCCGTGGGATGACGTGCCCTTCTACCATGGTGAATAGCTCAAATGGAACTCCAGGCATGGCCACGAGCCATTTTCCTTCCTTAGTAAATCCAAGTCCGGGAGCTGTGCCCACGGGGTTGTGAAGCACCTCAGCGCCAAGCGGCGCCATAGCCTGGGCCTTGGTGAGATCATTCATCTCCCTGCCTCGTTCTGCATACCGCTTGTAGAGAAATGCCAGGGTTGGCGCATGTTCCACCAAGTCGCTCCCCCACCATGCGGCCAGCACATGCTTGGTCATATCGTCTTTGGTGGGGCCAAGCCCACCAGAGATCAGCACCACATCATGGTGCTCCCACTCTGTTTCGACGGTCTTGCGAATCGTGTCGGGATCGTCGTGGATGACCACCGTGCGACTCAGGAGGTAGCCTGCTTCCTGCAACATCTCCCCCAGTCGGGTAGCGTTGGTGTTGGTGATTCGCCCATTGAGCAGTTCGCTTCCAATATTGATCAGGCAAATGGAGGTCATGGCAGAAGAGGTTAAGGTGAGACGAATGGGACAGAATCAAAAAAAAACGGCGACCTTTGCCGCAAGCGTAAAGCTAGCACAATGGAAGAAATTGAGGTAAAAATACTGGAAATTGATCAGCCAGAGATGATCCGGAAAATGGCACAAATTGGTGCCATGCTGGAGTTTGACAGCAGGTTTGAGGCACTGTTTTTTGACTATACAAATAGCGAGATTCGGGAGCGGGGCGAGGTGCTTCGCCTTCGGCGAGAAGGCGAGCAGGCGGTCCTGGCCTACAAAACGCCGATTAGCCTCGACGGCGCCAAGGTGATGCGAGAGACAGAGACCTCCGTGGCAGACTTTGATGCCATGAAGGAGATTTTGCTGGCAGCAGGATTTATCATCACCAAGCACACTAGCAAGCGCCGGATTCAGTACCAGTGGGAGGATTGTCACCTCGTGATCGATGATTATGAGGGCGAACTTGCCGCCGTTCCTCCTTTTTTGGAAATAGAAGCGCCAAGCAGGGAGCAACTCTCCCACGCACTCGATGTGCTAGGCATCGCGCCAGAAATAGCACTACCATGGAGCACCTACGACCTGGTAAAGCACTATAAGGGGGAATAGTTGATGGGTTGAATGGTTGAGTTGTTGAATGAGGGAAGGGGAGATTGGGAAGATTGGGAAGATCACACCGAGGCACTGAGCGCACGGAGATTCACCAAGACAGAAATGGTTGATGGGTTGAGTTTTGAATGAATGGAAAAATCTTACCACATACCCACATACCATATACCTTCATCTGTTGGGAGTTTTTGAGCCAAAAATTGTGTTATTTCACCGAATAAAGCGCCCTGGGTAATGTCAAAAAGACCATGGTTTCGGAATAGCAAAAAGGAGATTTGGCAACAGCTCGCCGACGAGCTGGGCGGGATCCACGAGGATGGGAGTACGATGAAGCCGGGGCTGGTGAGGGCCTGGCACATGGACTGGGAGGTGGTGCTGGATACCTACACGGTGTCGAACGGAAAATCGAGCACGACTTTCACGCGGCTGCGCGCACCGTATGTGAACCGTGATGATTTTGTGTTTCGGATCTTTCGGCGGAATGTGTTTACGGACATAGGGAAGACCTTTGGGATGCAGGATGTGGAGGTGGGCTATCCGGAGTTTGACCGTGATTTTGTGATTCAGGGAAACGATGAACGCAAGCTCAAGATGATGTTTGAGCACGGCGGGATTCGGGAGCTGATTTCGTTTCAGTCGAAGATTGATCTCAAGATCCGGGAGGATGAGGAGCAATTGTTTCAGCCGAAGTTTCCGCCGGATGTGAATGAGCTGTATTATCAAACGCTGGGGGTGCTCACGGATCTGCGGCAGTTGATGGATCTCTACGAGTTGTTTGCGATCACGCTGGATCACCTCTGCGAGATTGGGACTGCCTATGAGGATGATCCGGGAGAGGGGTGGTGAGGAGGCAGAAGTGGATTGAGGAGGAATTTCCAGGCGGGAATGACATCAATGATTTTGCCTTGCTGCTCAAACTGATCGCTTTGATCAAAGGTGATGAGGGTTGCTCTTGAGAGCTGAAAGTGGTTCATGGCTTCCCAGAGCCCATCGAGTTCGCGGGAGAGGTTCTCCGCACTGAGGTGGTAGCACACTTGTATGGCCCCGCGGAGAGCCCCTCGCTCAAAGACGAGGAAGTCACATTCCTTTTGCTCGCTGAAATAGTAGATCTCTCTGTATTGGCGGCGGAGCTCCAGAAAGATCATGTTTTCAAACTTTCTGCCTCTGTCTTCTGAAAATGATGCCGAGACGGCCTCGATCAAGCCTGTGTCGATTGCATAAACTTTGCGAGGGTTGACTTGCTGCTTGCGGAGAGAATAGCTGAAGCGAGGAAGGAGAAATAGGAGCCAACTCTGCTCTAGGTGGGAGAGGTACTCCAGCATGGTGCTGGTGGAGCTAATGGCAAAAGAGCTGGTTAACTTATTGGCGGTGACGGGTTTTCCGATATTGGACACGAGGAAGAGGGCCAATTGGCGCAGGGTTCTGATGTCTCTGACGCTATATCGCACGGCGATGTCCCGAATGAGGATGTCATCAAACAATTGTCGGAGCTGCTCCGGGTCTGGATTGTCAACGAATCCGGGGAAGCCCCCTGTGTGTAAATAGGTTTCCAGGCTGTCTGCGGATGCTGTAACGGAGGTGAAATCGCAGAATTCGCGGTATGAAAACGGAAATAATTCGTGGGTGAGATGCCGTCCGGTGAGCTTGGTTCCGAGCTCTTTGCTGAGGAGGGATGCATTTGAGCCTGTGATGAAGAGCTGCTTTCCTTCATCAATTTTTTGCCTCACATAGCGCTCCCATTGTGGAATCACCTGGATCTCATCGAAAAAAATAGCGCTTGATTCGCTCTGAGAGATGATCTCGTCCAGGCGGAAAAAGTCGTCAAACTCGAAGTTGTAGAGTCTTGGGTCCTCAAAGTTGAGAAAAAAGCCTGTGGGATACCGATCCTTGATGAGCTGCAATAGCAAGGTGCTCTTCCCACTGCGGCGGATGCCAGAGATGATCTGGGCATGGGTAGGTGTAAAGGTAAGCCCTGTGAGAATCTCGCGTTCCAGACCAGCGTCTCGCCCCAGCAACGTTACGCGTTGCGCGTTTACAATCTGCCGGAAAGTATCCTTCGTGATCATCGTGAAGTCTTTGATACGAAGGTAAAATCTTATTCGATAGGATCAAACAAGGTTGTTCGATACTATCGAAAACTATTGCAAGTGGCTGTATATCAAGATGCTGTGCTCGATTCTATGCGCTTGTGGCGGCTTCCCCACCAAAAGAGGCCCACGCCGATGAGGGCATTGGCGGCGAAGACGCCGCCTACGCTGAGGTAGAAATAGGTCTTGTCTTCGATGTCCTCGCCTGGAATGAAGGCAAATACGAGTGCTATGCCAATGACGAGCAGCCCCATGCTGCCCACGATGGTGGTGCCAATCTTGCCGCCTGGAATCCGGAAGCCAGTCTCGGGATGGTCTTGCCGCCGGAGCTTAATGAGGCTGGCGAAGAGATAGAGGTAGGGAATAAAAAAGACGGTGATCTCCAGGCTCACGAAGATGTTGTAGGCTTCTTCGGCTTTGTCGCCAAGGCTGCCCATGATGATGAAGCCGATGGTGAGGACTGTGATCACGATCAAGGCGACATAGGGCGTCTTGAAGCGTGGATGAAGCCGGGCGAAGGAGGCGGGCAAATAGGAGTCGATGCCGATGACGAAGGGCAGCCTCGAGGAGGCCGCGAGCCATGAACTGACGCCGCCTACGCCTGAGATGACGAGCCCAACGAGGATGATGGAAGCCGAAATGCTGCCCAGCGTGGAGCCCAATAGCCTGGACCCGGCTACGGAGATGCTTTGTGCTACGCCTTGCAGCCCGCTGAGTTCTTCGGCGGGCATGATCACGAGGATGCAAACGGAGATGAGCAGGTAGGTGAGGGTCATGGTGGATGCTGAGGCAAACAGCGCTCTGGGGATGTTGCGCTTGGGCTGATGAATCTCGTCGCTCATGAGCGAGGGCGCCTCAAAGCCCGCGAAGGAATAGATGAGCACAGAAATGAGAACAATGTCTTGCAGGCTGTTGATCTGCGGGGTCATGGTGGTGAGGCTGAATGTGGTGGCGGAGCCTACTGTGAGCCATGTGCCAAACCCTAACACGATGATGACGGCAGCAGGTAGCCAAAAGCCGGTGACTGCGCCGATGTTGTGGAAATATTTGGCAATATCGAGCCCCACAAGGTTGAGGATGCAGACGGCCAGGAGAAACCCGATGGAGATGCTGGCGAGAAAGAGTTGGTTGTCGGCGAGAATGGCGGTGCCGGGGAAGATGTGGGCGGAGTTGCTGGCGACAAACAGCAGGGCTGCGGGAAAGTACACGAGGTTGGAGGTCCAATAGAACCATGCGGCGAGATAGCCGTGAAAATCGCCAAATGCTTTTTTGGTCCATACGTAGATGCCTCCCTCCTCGGGATAGCGGTCGCTAAGCTCCGAGACTGCCGCGCCCATTGGGATCATGTAGAGCACAAAACCGAGCACCCACATCAGCACAATGGCAGCGCCCATCTGCGTGGCCATGGCGGAGGTACGGATCGCTGCGACGAGGATGATGTAGAACAAGAAGAGGTCGCGAAAGCCCATCACTTTGCGCAGACCAGTATGTTGGGATGTGTCCATCAGGAGGTGAGAGGTCAGACGGGTTACTAGAGGGTTGGAGGCGAGAAGCGAGACCGGGAGGGCGTTGATTGGGGAGGCAAGAAACGATTTTTGAGGATTTTTTTGTGCGGATTTTTTTTGGGGGCGAGACTGGGAGCGCTTGTGGAGGGGGCAGAAAGTTCCCGATTCTCCGGATTTCGCTTCGCTCAACAGGTCAGAAGTCAGGCGGGATGCGAGAGCGCTGGCGACTTTTTGGGGGAGCAATTCTTAAGCCCCTCCTTGTGGGCTGGCCTGAAGCGCAATGGCCGAATCCCGTTTCATGTGACGAAGCGGGAATAGGTTGGGGGAGGATGTTTCTTTTCTTGGGAAGAACGCGTTTACGCGGGAAAAACGATTCTTGCCTTGAGACCATTACCTGGTGAGGACTCGTAGTCCCATTTGCCACCGAGGATCTTGAGGCGACTTTCTATATTGCTCATTCCCAGGCCTTTGCCTTGGGCGAGGTGGCTCTGGTCAACGCCTTTCCCATCATCTTTATAGAAAAAGCATAAGCCTTGTTCGGTATGGGAAAAATGGATCATGATGTTGGGCGCCTGACCATGGAGCGTGGAGTTTTTGCTGAGTTCTTGAAAGATGCGAAACAGATTGAGCTCTTTCATTTTGTCCTGCACGAGCACTTGCAAGTCATCGAGCTGAAGATCGAAGGTGACGAGTCCTGAGCTTTGGTAGCCTTCGGCAAGTTCCTGTAGGGCGACTTGGAGACCAAATTTCTGGAGGGTAGGCGGCAGCAATTCATGCGAAATGCGGCGGGTTGTATCAATGCTTGTGCTCAGGATTTCCTGGATTTCTTCCAGCACAGGCGGCTCGCTTCCGGTCTGCTCTTTTTTCAACCGCTGCATGTATAAGAACATCACATTGAGCTTGGAGCCAAGATCGTCATGAAGGTCTTTGGCGATGCGGCTTCGCTCGTCCTCCTGCGCCATGATGGTCTTTTGTAGCAGGGTTTGCTGCGCTTCCAGCTTCTGTGCCAATAATTTGCTCTGCGCCCGCCCATAAAACAGAATGAGGGCCAGGGCCATGGAGAGCATGATCACGATGCCGGAAGCAATTAGAATAGTGATTTCCTGACTCGCGATACCTTCCATAAACTGATGAGAATTAAGACTTGAAACAGGACATTGAGAAAGACATTCAGGCTCCAGAAGAGGCTGCTTACCTCATATTCTAGCTCTAGCATGACATTTCCAAACATAAATACAAACAGGCTTCCAGAATAGAAAATGAGCACCGCAGCATTCATCATATTGAGTGCTCGAGACTCGTGACTCTTCTCCTTGAGCTGAAATATATAGCCCACTGCGTACCCTATGAGCAAGACCTGCACCAAGGATTTGGCGTAGGAATTATAGGTGAAAATGCTTTGCAGAAATACAGAATTGAGAACAATCACCCCTGATATGGTTGCCATAAAGATCCAGAATGATCTTGGGGGCCAGTTTCTGAAAATATCCATCTTCCAATACACAAGCGAGATCAGCACAAATTCCAGCAGGGTGTGGACATGCAACAAAGGGAGGTTATTGGTGTTGGGGGGGAGAAAAAAAATGATGCATTCGACTACCAAATTCCAGCCTAGGTACAGCGTCAAAAACTGAAAAGCCCCTGGCAACCGTTTCCAGTGAGTCAGTGCCAGTAATACTGAAAGGCTGATGACAACTACGATGAATCGAATAAGGAGGGAAATAACTTCAGGGGGCATAAGAAGAGAACCAAAAAAATTTTCTGGGGGGGGGATATAGGCTCAGTTTTCCACGGTTGAGCGCCAAATTGTTCCCAAAAGATAAAGAGGTCGCACAAAGCCATGGTATGAATGATGGCAAAGGTACGAGCCTTTTGTTCATCTTCATGGTCCCTGGCAATATGCGACCTCTCAGCTGAAATTTCTAGGAGAAATCAGCGGCGAACGGCGGCTTATAGGGATCAGATCTCCGGGCATGGATGCCCCTCTACATCGCATGGTTGAAACGATGCAGCGGGCTCCTGCCCAACGGTGCAGTCTTGTTCACAAACCAGAAAGTGAATATCATTGGCAAAATTGGCTCTTTGAAGTGCCAGGTATGATTCTGCCCCCCCATTCTTTGCTGCTTCCAGGCTTGGCGTCATATTTGCACGCCCAAACCAATAGCCTTTGACTCCTTCCAAATCGCTGAGCTTGGGCAAGGGGGATCCTTTAAGTGCATCAAATTTCGGGCAAAAATTGGGGCAAGGCTGTGTGAAGTTGAAGTATCTGTAGCTATTGCTTGCTGGGATATATATAGAAAAGATCAAATCGAAGGAACTAGTCTCTGCCAGGTAGCCAAACATGGCAAAAATGTCGTGGGTATTCTGCACATCATGATCATTGAATAGATCGAGGATATCTCCGTGATTGAGATTAAAGGCATTCGCAAACTCTTTGGTTGGGTTGCTTGATACCTGCTCTTGGAAGGCCGCGACACGGGTATGGGCTGCCTCAGCACTTATCTCGGAGGGGAGTAGATCAGACGTCTCCAACATATCCAACGATCGTGTGGCTTGCTCAGCCTGACTGAGAGAATCAGAAGCCTCTGATGCTTGATTTCCAGATGGCTGGGTCGTACAGGACATCAGGCACAACATCAACACAAGGAGGGTTGGGAGGGAGAAATGGATCAGTTTCATAATGGGGGAAATTGAGTTTTTAACGAGGAGTAGGAAAATAAGGCAGACAAATCATTCCGAATATTATAAACATACAATAACTGGGATGAAATGCAAAAAGGAATCATTTGGGGGGGGGGGGAGAGGGCAGGTGTCAGATCGGGTGCGAGCACGTTGGTGGAGGGGGCAGAAAGCCAGACAAGAAATGAGGCGCAGCCGATCCAGTCTCACGGTCTCGCCTCTCTTGCCTGACCCCTCTCATCTGACCCCGACTCCTCAAATTGCTCTCTTCATCGCCATCACATAGCCCAGGTGCATACTTTCGTGGAGATTGTTGAACATGATGGCATCCTCGATGCTGCTGAGCTTCACCCCATAGCTCGTCGTGTAGTCTTTGTATTCTGTGAAAATTCCTTGCTCGTAATCCTCAGAGGCCCATTCTACCGAAGAAATCAGCAACTCTTGAAGGGAATCGAAATCGTCTTGCGAGATTGCATCTTCGGGTTTGGTGCCTTTGCGGAATCTGGCGATGAAGGAATCGTCGATGCGACACTCATTCCCACTCATGCCATAGAGAAGCAGTTGCTGGGTGACCAGCACGTGGGCGAGGTTCCAGGCTATGCTGTTGTTGAATCCATGTGGAATCGCATTGAGCGCTTCCAGGGATAGAGATTCGGTGGCCGCGAGCAGGTTTTTGCGGGTGGCTAATTGGTAGGAAAAGTGACGATTCATAGCAAAAAAAAAGAAAGAAAACAGGATTGTTGGACAAGATACACGGTTAAGGGATGAGATAAAGAGTGGATTCAGGCACCATATGAAATTACACCCGCTCCAAAATGGTGGCGTAGCCTTGTCCCACCCCGATGCACATGGTCACGAGGGCATAGCGTTTCTGCTGCCGCTGCAAGGCCAGCGCCGCACTGTGAATGATCCGGGTGCCCGACACCCCAAGCGGATGCCCGATGGCGATGGCACCACCATTGGGATTGATGCGGGGATCTTGGTCTGCGAGGCCCCAGGCGCGCATGCAGGCGAGTGCCTGCGCCGCAAAAGCTTCATTCAGCTCGATGATGTCCATGTCGGCCATGGTGAGGCCAGCTTGGTGAAGGGCTTTGTTGGAGGCAGTCACCGGACCTATGCCCATGATGCGGGGCTCCACACCCGTGACAGCCGAGGTGATGATTCGGGCGAGTGGCTTCAGGTCATATTGCGCCACCGCCTCGCCCGAGGCGATGAGCGACATGGCAGCGCCATCATTCAATCCTGAAGAATTGCCTGCGGTCACGGTGCCACCCTGCTCCAGTTTTTTGAAGGCCGGGCGCAGCTTGGCCAGTCCTTCGGCGGAGG
Source organism: Bacteroidia bacterium (assembly GCA_030731845.1). Classification (GTDB taxonomy): domain Bacteria; phylum Bacteroidota; class Bacteroidia; order J057; family J057; genus JANQTF01. The sequence continues at coordinate 32,497 of JANQTF010000262.1, forward strand.
TAAATGGTTTGATAAATTCGTCTTGATCCACCACGATCGGATCTCCCTTTCTCTGGGGAATATGAACAGGAACAATCTCCTGAGCGAGCAGGCTGCTTTGCTGCGCTGCGCTAGCCTTTTGTTGCGACCACAGCGCAAACGCATCCTGATCTTCACGGCTGATCTGATACAGCTCTGCCAGGTTTTCGGCTGTTTGCCCCATTCCCTCGATACCGTAGAGAGCCTCCATTTTGGGGTTCACGAATCTCCAGCCAAAGCTGCTGTCGTGCATCTCTGCATCGCGCCCAAATGGCTGAGATGCCTTGGAGATGACCCAAGGGCCGCGGGTCATGTGCTCCACGCCTCCGGCGAGGTAGAGATGGCCATCGCCAGCTTGTATGGCTCTGCGGGCGTGATTCACTGCCGCCATGCCCGAAGCACAGAGCCGGTTGACCGTTTCTCCTGGCACAGACCAGGGCAAACCAGCGAGCAACGCGCACATTCTCGCCACATTGCGATTGTCTTCTCCCGCCTGATTTGCGCAGCCCATGATCACATCTTCATAAGCCTCAGCAGGAATGTTGGGATGGCGCGCCACAAGCTCACGAATCGGAATTGCCCCCAAATCGTCGGTGCGAACCTGGGCCAGAGACCCGCCAAAGTTGCCAATTGCCGTGCGGGCAGCGTCTATCAAATATGCTTCCTGAGCCATAGTAGTAGGGGGTATGAGAAAAATGATGGAATTTTTAAGGAGAAAAGAAGAAATTCTTGTGATTGTTATCGATTTTGAAATCCTTTCTGAAGAAATTCAATCATTACGAAACCTACGGATTCTTCGTATAGATCTCAACAAGCAAGAGTGGAGAACCAGAAGCTTCATATATGAAAAGTTACATTCCAAAACCTTCTGAGGTATCTCCAAGTTACATATCCACATTGCAGTTTCTACACAGGCTTTCTCTATGCGCAAGTATCAGTCACGTAATTTCAAAAAGGAGTATAACCTAGGCCAATACGCTCCACTATATAGAAACAGCATTTTCTCCTTGCTGAAAAACAGCAGAAGGGGATTTGAGATGGAGCCTTTTTTTCTGGATTTTGGTCCGGTCTCCTTTCGGGTTGCCCGTCACTTTGGGTTTTGCAAAGGAGTAGAAAATGCCATCGAAGTGGCCTATGAGACTCTGGCCCAGCACCCCGACAAGCGGGTGTTCATGATCAGCGAGCTGATCCACAACTCCTTCGTGAACGACGACCTCAGGGCGCGCGGCCTGCGCTTTCTCAAGACTGCCAGTGGGGAGCAACTCATTCCTTGGGAAGAGGTGCAGCGAGGTGATATTGTGATCACGCCTGCCTTTGGCGCTACCCTCGAAGATAAAGCTATGCTCGAAGCGAGAAAAGTAGAACTCGCCCCCTGGAATGCCACTTGCCGCTTTGTAGAGAATGTCTGGTTTCGTGCACGCGAACTCGGAGAGCAGGGGTTTACCATCATCGTGCACGGCAAATTTCGCCACGAAGAAACCCTCGCCACCCTGTCTCACAGCCGCGTTCATGCGCCCACCATTGTGGTCAAAGACATGGAGGAGGCTAAAATCCTCGCAGAGATCATCCGGGGCTACCGTGGAATGGATGAATTTGAAAGAGTTTTTGGGTCGAAATCTTCTACAGGATTTGATCCTCTCAAGGATCTGGACAAAATCGCCGTGGTGAACCAAACCACTATGCTCGCATCTGAGACGGCAGAAATCTCCGACTTTTTCCGTGAGGTCATGGTGGAGCTTTATGGAGAATATCAGGTGGATGAGCACATCGCTAACACCCGCGACACGCTCTGCTACGCCACCAAAAACAATCAAAATGCAACCCTTGAGCTACTCGAGCATCCCGCCGATCTCGCCATCGTGATCGGAGGCCGCAACAGCTCCAATACCTCCCACCTCGTGGAGCTCTGCGAAGCAAAGCTTCCGACCTATTTCATCGCCTCTGAACGAGACATTCTCTCTTCCCGGGAATTGCTCCACTACGATTTTCACACCCACACCGAGCGCATCGAAGCAGACTTTTTGCCCAGCAATCGACCCGCCAAAATCCTCATCACCTCTGGCGCTTCCTGTCCCGATGCCATCGTGGAGCGTGTGCTCCTCAAACTCACCCGTTACTTCGATCAGGCCCGCGATCTCGAATCAGTTCTCACCCCGTGGAAAAAGGAGGCCGAAGAGGTCGAGGTATAGAACTGCCCCAGACTAATGGCTTAACCATCCGGTGAATAGGTATTAAAGACAACGTTGAGCCAGGTTTCTCTGGTCAACCCTCTGTTATCCAGCGTGAAATACGTGTGTTTGGTCAAATCCAAAACTGTGGGAGCATCTCTTGTATCATAAGACTGATCTGTAGGCGAATCTCCTGACGGCACTTCCAAAATTGGGCTGGGGTCTGGGATTCCCGCCAAGCTATCAATCCTACCTGGCTATTTCATAGATGAAATCCTTCCGATGACGATGTCCTCATCTGGACTTCCAACTGTGAGCAGATTGTGTGCAACCTGAAATGAAAAAGACCCGGAAAAGCAGCTCATCCACTATTTAGGTATCCTATCAGGATGCAACGGTTTGCATACTTGGTCAAGCTTTTCCAACTTTCTGCATAAGCTCTACTCGCAATGAAATTTTTCCCCCACCTTGCTCTCCTCTTTTCGATTCTACTGGCAGGTTGCACCTCAATCCCAGAACCTACCTTGATCAACATCGGGGAATACATCCCTCAAAAGGATTTTCCGCTCGATGAATTTTCTGTTCCGCTCTCTTCCAAAAAAGACTGGGACAGCGAGGGATGGCAGGAATCTTCGGAGAACGAGACTGCTGTCTGGACCAGCAATTCCGGCACAGCAACATCGCTGAGCTCTCATCAAGATGCCCAAATTCATCTCGAAATGCAGCTTTCTCCCGGAAGCTCACTCGAGATAAAGCTGCAAAATGCCTACCCCCTCGTGATTCACGCTGATGCTTCCGCCGAGGGCCACGGCTCTATCTCCGGTATTTCCCCTTCTCACGCTACCGGAAAAAAGCCCGGACTCTGGCAAAGCCTGGATATTGAATTTACTGCGCCAACTGCCAATGACAGCGATCAGCTTCCGGCCAGAATCATTCGTGCCAGTTTGAATGGAATCCCGATCCATCAGCAGGTACTGCTTCCCGCTTCCAATGCAGAAGGTTTTGGTGGCCTGGTTTTGCAGGCTACTGGAGAAGTTTCGCTTCGGAATATTGCCATCAAAAGAATGGATCAGGTTGCTACTGGGAAATCTCAAATAGCCCAAAAGTTGATCCCTGCTAAGTCAATCAGCTATGAATACTTCGAAAAAGCTGACTGGAACCTCCTCTCGGTCTTTGATGGCTTGACCGCCATCTCTACTGGCAGCTCAGACTTGATGGATATCGCCGCGCATAGCCAACGGGAATCCAATTACGGACTGATCTACACCGGCACCTTTACGGTTCCGGCAGCAGGCACCTATGTGTTTTTGCTCAGCTCCGATGATGGGAGCAGCCTCACACTTGATGGGGAATTGAGCATTATGAATGATGGATTTCACGGCGACGAAACCGTAACAGATACCATCGATCTGGAAGCTGGAGAACACGAAGCTGTCATCCATTTTTTCCAGGGAGGCGGCGGTGCCAGCCTCAGATTGGACTATACCGGCGAAGGTCTTGGTACGATTCCGCTGTTTTCTCCAGAAAAAGGGGCCGTGAGCGAAAGCAATAAGACCTACCTCCTTGATCCTGAATCTGAACCCATTGTCCAGCGCGGCTTCTTGATCTACCCTCCCAATCAGAAACTAGCCCTTGGGGATGCTCCTGCCAGGATTACCCACGGGGTTTCAGTAGGTGATCCGGCGGGCAATAACTTTGCAGTTGATGCAGGCCAGGGAACCCTCCTGATGCTCTGGCATGGAAAATTTGCGAATATGGCCAACATGTGGGAAGGTCGTGGAGAATGGCAAAACCTATCTCCGTTGGGCGATCTGGTAGCCAGGAGCGGAAAGCCTGATTTTGCTTTTCTCCCAGATAACAAGTCGTTCTGGCCTGATTCACTGGGTGAATCTTCCCCCATTCAGCCCAAAGGCTACGAATTAGATGATCAAGGCTGGCCAACATTTGAGTACAAAATGGGCAATGCGACCATCGAAGATGGGTATTTGACCAACCAAGACGGACTCATCAGGACAACCAAGATTTCAGGAAATGAAGCGTCAATCTACCAGCTGATTGCCTCTGGTACCGTCATCGAAAATCTTGGGAAAGGCAGCTATGCTGTGCAGGGCCCTGGGTATCTGCTACACATAAAAGCCTGCAAAGGCTGCGAACTGTTTCTCCGCCAGACAGCAGCCGGACAGGAACTTGTGGCCAGCATAAAACCTGGTGGTGGTGGCATGACCACAGCATTTTCCTGGTAATCTCAATGCTTCTCATCTGATCTTCTTTCCATCTTCCTATCCGAACTACGATGTATAAGTATCTCGCGCCCCTTCTCCTGTTGGTCCTGCCGGCTTTTTTGTTTGCTCAGGATAATCCAGCGAATGACCAGGAATCTACCTATTATCAGATCCAAACTCTCACATCTCCCGATGGCGTAGTATTGGAAGTTGGGGGGCTCGCCTACCTGCCAGATGGGAAATTGGCAGTTTCTACACGGCGCGGAGAAATCTGGATTGTCGAAAACTGGAACACAGAGACGCCGAAGATGAAGCGATTTGCCAGTGGTCTTCACGAACCGCTTGGATTAGCCTGGCACGAAGGATCCTTGTACACCACCCAGCGATCTGAAATCACCAAATTGACCGATAAAAATGGCGACGGACGAGCTGACCGCTACGAAACCATTGTGAGCTGGCCCCTGACTGCCAATTATCACGAATACTCCTACGGACCTGAGTTTCTGCCAAATGGAAATATGCTCATCACCCTCAACGTAGGCTGGGAAGGTAAAGGCGTGAGCAAATCTCCTTTCCGGGGATGGATGTTGCAGGTCACTCCAGAAGGAGAAATCCTGCCGTATGCTGCCGGAATGCGATCTCCGGCAGGGTTTGGATTCCATCTGGACGGTGATATTTTTTACGCCGAGAATCAAGGCGATTGGGTCGGTAGCGGACGAATGACCCATCTGGAAAAAGGAGATTTTGCGGGCCATCCGGCTAGCCTGGCCTGGGCCGATGAACCCGGTTCTGAAGTGCCAGTCAAGCGCGAAGAGATCCACGACGATTACCGGACGATGTATGAGGCTGCCAAAACAGTCAAAGGCTTGAAACTCCCCGCAGTTTGGTTTCCACATAGCATCATGGGCATTTCAACTTCCGACATTCAGGCATTTCCAGAGGAAGGATTTGGCCCCTTTGGCGGGCAACTGATGGTAGGAGATCAGGGACAAAGTAAAATCATGCGGGTATTTTTGGAGAAGGTGAATGGGGAATATCAAGGAGCCTGTTTTCCCTTTCGGGAGGGGTTTGGATCAGGAATTCTGCGAATAGAACCAGCGCCAGACGGCTCCATGATGGTCGGCATGACAAGCCGTGGCTGGGCCTCAACCGGCTCTGAGCCCTTCGGGCTTCAACGGTTGGTCTATACAGGCAAAACGCCATTCGAAGTGCAAAAAATGGAGGCGCAGGAAGACGGGTTCCTGCTCACATTTACCCAAAAAGTAACCGCAAAAACTGCTGCCAATCCAGCTTCATATTCCATGCAGCGATTTACCTATCTGTATCGGGAGGCATACGGGAGTCCGGTCCAGGACTTGTCCCCTTGTCGAATTATCTCTGCCGAGGTGTTGCCTTCCGGGAATCAGGTGAAATTGAAAGTCAGCGGTTTGGCGCTTGGATACATTCATGAAATCCGCTTGTCTGGCGTTACCAATACAGACGGAGAGGCGCTACTTCACGATTTCGGGTATTACACCCTCAATGCCATGCCCGGCACACACAACATGGCCGACATGGCCGCTCCGGTGGATCTCGCCAACACTGCGCCATCTTTCGACGCGAAAAAGCACATCACCACCATGCCTGCCGCCTGGGGCGGAAAAGCAACCGCTACGCTGGAGATCCAAACCCAGCCCGGCCTGAAATACAACAAAACCGAATTGACCGTAAAAGCTGGCAGTCGTGTGAGCCTCCGCTTTGTGAACCCAGACGACATGCAGCACAACTTCGTGATCACCAAAGCCGGACAATCACAAGCTGTCGGGCAAGCCGCCCTGCAAATGGGCCTCGCTGGCCCTGGCAACCACTATATCCCCACTAATTCAAACATTCTCTTTCACAGTAGCCTTTTGGAACCCGGAACCGAAGAAACGATTTACTTCGTGGCCCCCACCCAACCAGGGCGCTACGACTATGTCTGCACCGTGCCGGGCCATGCCACGGTGATGCGGGGCGTATTGGTGGTGGAATGAGACCCAGCTGCGGGCGCAAGACCCGCAGCTACGCTTCTTTCCTCTCAACGTCTCGCATCTCAAACCTGACAGGTCGTGGAGGCGCGGTTGCGCGGGTCTTGAAGCGGGCGCAAGACCCGCAGCTACGCTTCTCGCCTCTAAACATCTCGCCTCTCACTATCTCTTCACCAGCTTCATGCTGCCCTGCTTGCCGCCGCTGATGATTTCCACGAAGTAGATGCCATCGGGAAAGGCGCTGAGGGAGATCTCGCTACGTGCGGAGCCTGCGGCATGCATGGCGCTGCTGCGGGTGAGCAATCTGCCCTGCACGTCGAGTAGCCTGATCTCGGCTTCGCCTGAAGTGACCTGGGTCCAGGATAGCTCGACGCGATCGGTGGCAGGGTTGGGAGAGGCTGTGAATGCCAGCGCTTCGCGGGCAGCATCCACCTCAGTGAAGGTGCCGTCGGGACCGAGGAGGGCATAGACAGTATAAGGATCGGCACCCGCGGGTCTTGCCGCAAGCAGGAGTCCATAGGTGCCATTCTTCAAAGGCAGGACTTTTCTTCCGCGGGCGTTGGTGCCGCTTGGGAGGATAATCACTTTGTGCCATTGATATTGACCTTGTGCGTCGGTTTTAAGTAAATAAGGATACTCGCCTTGGAGCTTACTACTCAAAATCCCAACCGTAGCAAGAAAAACGACTCCGCCATCAGAAGTACGGGCGGCATCATTAAAGGTAAGCATATTTACTACAGAATCTGCTTGAAACCAATTGTGCTCCTGCTCCCATACAAGCTCACCAAGAGTATCCACTTTTGCTAAATAAAAAATTATATTGACTTTGTTGGTGATTGACGTGTCTCTAGTTGATCCTATGATCAGTATCTGATGGTCATTGGTTTGAAATAGTCGATATCCAGTTCCACTCCCGTTTGAGAAACCCTTTGTCCATAAAGAATCCCCTTGATTGTTGAGTTTGAGTAAAAAAGCACCTCTTATCGTTGTTTGGTCACCAACAGAAGACCCTGTTACATATAAATCTCCGTTGGGAGACTCCAGCACATCGTTGGCATAGCTATCAGATGATAGGGCAAATTTCTTATTCCATAGAATGGAGCCCGATCGATCAAATTTACACAGATTGGTAACCCGTATGGGAGAACCCATGCCGAACACTACCACTCCGCTGTCATTGGTTGGGGTTGCTCCTACGGCATAATCAAAACTTCCTTCTAGATTTGCCCTGGCAGTTGATTCAGAGAATCCAGCTAGATTCACCCTTGACATGGCAAGTGTTCTTGTATTTGCGTTTACGCTGCGAGTACCGCCAAGATAGTAGCTCCCCAAGGCATATTTGGCGGCAGCAATCCCCAAATTAGGGTTAAAATATTGCTTGCTTATGATCTTGAGAGAGTCATCCAATTGAGCGATGAAGCTACCCACGCCTCTCTCTGCGCCAATTAATAATAGAGAGGTATCACGGTAGAGCAAGGAAGATCCATTCTCATAGGCAGATGAATCCCACCTCAGGATCTCGGGAACCACGATGTTTTGCGAAAAGCCAGGCAGACTGCCCAACAGGCAGAAAATGAGGAGGAGGAATTGCTTATTCATGGTTCACAATGGTTAAGATTGGCGTGAAGGAAAAAGAAGGGGTGGCGGTGCTTACCTTAGCCTGCAAATGT
>JANQTF010000263.1 GCA_030731845.1 Bacteroidia bacterium
AATAATTAAGAACCTCCACAATGACAATCCCAACCAAGTCTAAATAGCTTACCTTCTCATTTGATAACCATTATGAAACAAATTGGACTTGAAATAATCATCAATGATGTGGTCATCTGTAGAGCCGGTGACGCTAGTCAGCCAGTTGGTCTAACATGTATGATTCAGCTTACAAAGCTAGAACCAGATAGTCCTGGAGTTGTAGAACTGATAGTTCGTGGCTCTACAGGAAAAGGCACATTGGAAATACTCGAATGGGTGAGGCAGGAAGTAAAGAAAGGCGATATCGTGGAAATAAAACAAATATCGGATAACTTTGATCCTCCGGTTTCCATTGGAAGTTATACAGTATCCAATCCTACCATTGGATTGATAGAAGCACTCAAGCGCAAATGAAAACGTCTCCATTTGTCTCGGTCCTGAAAAACTCGACTAACAGTAAAAATCACCTACAACAAGGTTTGTAGAGACTGAGTGCGTAAAAAATAGCTTGATCCCAGATTCGAAATCGGGCTAAAAAACCTTTTCCAAGGTTTCATGATAGCGGATCATCCATAACCGGCCTTTGTAGGCAAAAGAGGAGAAAGGCGAAAAGCCCAATGAGTATTTCGTGGATGTTGCAGAAATCGAAAAAAGATGATGGCACCCGTTGGCAGAACCGTCTCGCTCTGTCTCACCACATTCCCTGATATCGGCTGCGCCGAAGGAGCACGGTAATCACCACGGGTGCACCGATCAGGATTGTCACCGCATTGAGCGGGATACTGCCCGCAGAACCAGGTAGCCGGGACAAGATGTCACAAAACAACATCAACCCCGCGCCACAAAGCGCGGTTGCCGGCACTAGCACCTGATGCGTAGAACTTCCCGTAATGCCTCGGGCGAGGTGAGGCACCGCAATGCCAATGAAGCCAATGGGGCCGCAAAATGCCGTGATGGCCCCTGCCAGCACACTCGTTATCGTGATTAAGAAAATCCGCGCCTGCGACACGGAGAGTCCCAGACTCCGGGCGTAGGTTTCGCCTAGTAGCAGCAAATTCCACTGCTTAGCCAGCAGCGCTGTCACCAGAGAACCCAGCGTCACGATTCCCAGCAGCAGACCTGCCTGAAATGGCGTCACGCCCGAAAAGCTGCCAAAGCTCCACAGCAGATATTCGCGAATCTCCTCCGGTTGACTCACATATTGCCACACCGACACCAGCGCCATGGTAATCTGCCCCACCATCACCCCCACGATGAGAAGCACCACCGAATCTTTGATTCGCCAGGATAGCGTCAGGATCACCGCGAGTACCAAGCCCGCCCCCAAAGATGCCGCGATGAGCAGGGTCCAGGTGGCCCCCACCTCCATGCTGCGCAAGGCAGCAATCGTGGCTGTGCCTGCTCCGCTGAGCATCACCGCTGCCACGCCCAGACCAGCGCCCGAGGTCACGCCCAAAATGCCTGGCCCCGCCAGCGGGTTGCGAAACAACGTTTGCATCAGCAGACCACCAATGCCCAGGCCGGCACCCGCTGCCAGGGCAGCCAGAGAGCGCGGCAGACGCAGCTGCAACACGATCGCTCCGGCGCTTCCCTCGGTTTCGCCGCCCAGAATCGCCCGCCAATCCTCCCAGGTGATCTCCACAGAGCCCAGCAGCAGTGAAGCCACAAATAGTCCTCCCATGGCGAGAACCAGCGCTACCCAGATACCAACAGATTTGCTCATGGCGTGAGGGGCTCGTAATAAGTCATAGAGAAATGAGAAAACAGATCGGGGTGGAAAATAGCCATGAAATCTTGCAAAACCAGATCAGGGCGCACCGCGCCACTTTCCCAATAGGCATTGGCGCCATCTTCCCGAGCCAATCGATAACAATTGTACACGTTTCCGGCCTTCACGGCAGGAAATACCGCGTAGCGCGGCATCGCACCAGTCAATTCTGCTATCGTCTTCACCGTTCCTGGATTGATCCAAACATCGGCCCGGAGGCCTTCAAGATACACCACTTCGGGGTCCAGGGCCAGGCTCGCAGTGCCCGGTTGGCTTTCCCAGGCTGTTTTACCTCCTGCATCTTTGACCAAATTCGCCAAAAAACTCTCCCCCGCAGGACTCGACCACACACCCTGAAAGGGAGAGCCCGTGAGCACAAGGGGTCGGACATCGACTCCGTGCAGAAGCGCAACCAGTGAATCATATCTCGCATGAATCTGCGCCAAGGCAGGATCTACCACTGCCGACTCGCCCAACACGGCTCCCACTACCCTGGCCCAGTCTGCGCGGGCGAGGGGATGGGTTTCTTGCCATTCGGCGATGGGGAGCAACGGAATGCCCAGCGCCTCCAGGCGCAAAAGATCCTGATTGGACCCATCAGAAAAGCCAGAAGTCAACACCAACTCTGGCCGAAGGGCCACGATGGTTTCCATGTCCAGTTGCCCCACATAGCCTACCTCGGCCACCTCGCCCAGGTCAATGCGCTCGCGCAGGAGGCTGTCATACACATACTGTTTGTCGTCCACCGCCACGATGGCATCTTGCCGCTCTGCCAACGCAATCATTCCCACCTGCGTGGCTGACAAGGTGAGGACACGCTCCACAGGCCAGGAAAGCTGGTTGGGACCAGGATTTTGCCGAAATTCCAGATGAAGGGTATCAGGCTCAGGAAGGTAGAAGCGAATGAGGTCCACATCCCACCCATCGGCCAGCGGGGTGAGGTGAAAGCCCTGCGCGGTAGGGCTCGGAGCAGCCAAATCAGCCACCTGCTCTGCTTGCTGGCAAGCTGGGAGGAGGAATATCAACATCAGGGGCCAAGCGTCCCTCCATCTATTGCAGATTCTTCCCTTTTCAGATAGCTGGTTTCGCTTGATTTTCATTCCCCGAAGGTCTAAAAAAAAGAGGGAAATCCTTGTATCGGTGAGAAGCAAGGACCGATTTGCCAGCCATTCAAAACATGACAGAGTGGAGCAAGCGCCCCCAAAAAGGTTGCCCCATTCACCGACTCCCTAACCGACCGGTTTATGCCAAAGAGGTTGTTATTATCAGGAACCTCGAGCAGAATCGGGGAAAGGTGGCGGTCGCGATGCGCCTGCCACCTCTACGGGACCACTGGGTTCTACCGAGGTTCGAATCGCTACGCGCTTCGACTTTTGGCCACAAACAACACAATGTAACCTTTCTCTCCAGGCGCGTAGCGACTGCCACCTCGGTAGAAACAGCACAACAATAGCTCCTAGCTCAGGCGCGTAGCGACTGACACCTTTCCCAACCGAACGGCTATGCCCCTACCCCATGACAGACTCCCTTAGCCCACATTCCCTCCATAAAAAAAACATGAGTCACCCCGATACAATCGGCATGACTCATGTCTGATGGAACAGTCGAGGTTCGAGACCTAGAACAACTTCTTATAGTATTCATCCGCCTGACGACCGGAGTCGAACATCGGCGTGATTTCCCGCATAGAGGTTTTCACGATCTTCATCCATTCTGCTGGTTTCTCGTAGTACATCGGGATGATTTCACTGGTGAGAATGCGCATCATGTGGTGATAGTCGTGATCGTCTTGCAGCTCGTTGGGCTGGGTGACATCGGCCTCGGGGATCACGAAGGCGTTGTGATTGTGCTTGGCCCATTCGGGGATCCATCCGTCATTGATGGAGAAGTTGACCGAGCCGTTCATGGCGGCGGTCATGCCCGAAGTACCGGAGGCTTCTCTGGGGCGGCGCGGAGTATTGAGCCAAATATCAGAACCTTGCTTGAGGGCTTTGGAGAGATTCATCTCATAGCCAGTGACAATGGTAGCCTGATGGCTGAGGCGGGTGAGGTCATAGATCCGGTTGAAGGTATCGATGGCCCCTTGGTCTTCGGGATACGGTTTACCAGCCCAGATAATCTGGAGCGGATATTTGCCGCGGTTGAGGAGCTCGTAGAAACGGGGGAGGTTCCGGAAAATAAGATCAGCGCGCTTGTAGGCAGCAAATCTGCGTGCCCACACAATGGTGAGCACCTCTGGATCGAAGATTTTCCCGGTCTGATCTGCCACAATGTCGAAGAGATACTCCTTCATCTCGCGCTTGCGTGCGAGGAAGGCGGTGTCATCATCGGTATCGAGAGCAGCTTTGAGCTCCTTGTCTTGCCAGAAGTTCTGGTTTTGGGCGTTGGTGATCCCAATGATCTTGGGAGCGCCTTTGACCCAGTCCCACATTTCGTTGGACACCTCGGCGTGCAATTGAGACACTGCATTGGCAGATTTGGAGAGCACAAGGGCAGCGGGCGTATAGCCGAATGTGTCACCCTCGGTGTGGGTAATTTTGCGCACGGTATCGACATCCACGGAGCTAAAAAAGCCCATTTTATGGAGGAGATCGATGTTGTGCTCTTCGTTACCAGCTTTTTCGGGGGTGTGGGTAGTGAATACGATTTTTTCCTTCACCTTTTTCACATCCTGCTCCTGCTCATAGAGATTGAAAGCGAGGGGAAGCGCATGCGCCTCGTTCATGTGATAAATGTCTGCACCGCCGAGGGCTTGCACTACTTTGGCACCACCTACACCGAGAATGATGCTTTGGGCAATTCTGCCTGCCTCATTCGACTCATAGAGACGATGGGTAATGGTGCAGGAAAGGTAGTCGTTGAGTTCCTCGATATCTGTTGTGAGGAAATACATGGGCACGGTGCCGAAGACTTCAGGAGCCAGGTAATAGGCCTGAACCTTGACGGTATGACCATTCACCTCCACCGGAAAAATCATATCCGTTGGCTCCAAAAACGCGTAGTAGCGCTCACGAAACAGCGGCCTCATGTGGCTGTTGGCATCACGAACCTGATCGTAGTAGCCAAATTTCCACAACATGCCGATTCCGATCATGTTTTGCTTGAGTTCGTAGGCACTCCTCATGTGTGAGCCAGCCAGGTATCCCAGGCCGCCAGAATATATTTTCAGAGCATGGTCGATACCAAATTCCATACTAAAATAAGCCACGCTCTTTTCGTAGCCCTTTCCATAGTCATAGGGATGCTCCCAGGTGCAGTTTGATTTCATTTCTGATCGTTTTTTTGAACGGAAGCTAAATTATAACAGCTGCCTGATAATTCCAGTTCAGGCTACAGAGTATTCTATCTAAATGAAGGTTTTTTTTTCAACATGAAGCCCATTCTGAGCACCGCGCTTTCTTACACATGATAGACCCAACAACAACGCTTGTAAGAAAACAGACGATCCAGACTCAGACTGCTTCAGGTATTCGTCCTTGATCAATTCACACTATCATTCTCTCCACTCAGGAGCAGATCAGTGCAATGGACACATAAACCAACTTCATGTAATTTATAATTCGTAAATTATCCCAAAATAAGACATTAATCATCCATACATGAATACTTGGTCATCATTCCAACAAGCGCTTCCACAGCTCCAGAAGATCGAATTCGCCTATGAGAGGTATCAGGCGTCCTGGGAATTACAGCAATTGTTGGATGATGTGTTGCCAGAAGAGGCTTATAGAAATACGCGAGAAACAGAAGAACTCAATGCGATTTTGTGCGAGCTTGTCGAGGCATTGGACGAAGAACTTTGCTTTTGGCACTACCCCTTCTACAAAGGTAAGTTCAGCTCCCTGATCAAGGCGTTTTCTCAGGCCGGAAAACCAGTGAGTATGGAGGCAACAGACATGGTCCGGAATCGATTTCGGCAATTTGTCAGAACAGCCCCAGATTTGCAGTTGGGCAGCATGCCTCAAGCCATGAAAAATGACCAAGCCCGTCATCGCTCTATTGGCTTACTGCGCCAACTCGCTACCCAAAAATTGCAACTAGCAAATCTTGTTTCTAGCAACTAATGCCGAACCTCTCACGAGATCCGGCCAATGTTTTGAGGCATTTGCAAATAGAAGCTGTGATCAACCACCAAGCAGGGACACAAATCTCATGCAGGGCCCTCTTCTCCATCGAAGCCGTGTAACCACTACTCCGTCAGGTTTTTTCACACATTCAGCATAAAACTCCACCACGGCATCGCCACCTGAGCGGCTATTGCGATAGGTCACGTTGGCCTGTCCCCACACCCGCAGGGTGCCAGAGACCTCCTGTGTGCGGGTAATCGAAAAATTCTTTTTGTAAAAATGGGCAGAGCCATTTTCCTCGCAGGCGTTGTCAGGATAGACAGCCTTGAGGTAGGTAGTCAGGGCGCCATCGATGGCTGTTTTCACCTGCTCCACCATGGGCTGAGCCAGGAGACCGCCAGAAAAACTGGCCAACAAAATCAAGAATACATAGCGGGCAAGGATAGCAGAACGGTACATGAGTAGGTTGGATTTGAGCAGTACATATTAGTGGAATTATAACGACGGAATCGCTCGTATCTACACAGGGGATTCGCATCGCAATGCTCGATTTTCTTACATCACGGGCAGAAAACAAGCCCTGATTCTTCTTGACCATTTTTTCTATTCGGTTGAAACTGACTATCCAAACCGAAAAACTTCTTACTTTCAGCCCAGGTCGATTCTGGTAAAAGGCGATATTTCCTACTGGCAACTTGCTGATTCAACCTCAATTGCGTATTTTCCGTACATGCTGTGAGGAAATCACTTCGATCTATGGCCGACAACAATCACGTTCTGAGAAACATTCCCATCATCTGGGAGGGCGAAGCTCCTCCAGAGGTTCCTGATTTTCCACCCGCGCTGGAGATCGGGGCACAGGCGGTTTCTTCTGCTATTTTGGGAGGAATCAACGGAATGGTGAGAGAAGGGATGGATCAATTTGAAGCTTATCAAACTGGCAAACTGGACCACAAGCAATACACCTATCGCATTGTGCGCAAAGGCAGCGAAGCTGCCATGAAGCAAGGCTCCAAAGCCGTAGCCGCTCTGACTATGCGTCAGGGTCTGATATTTGCCGCAAAAAAAATGGGCGCCAAAAGACTCCTCGTATTTGCTAAAGGCAGCGCCATGATCTCTGTGGCCTATGGCGTAGTGGATCAGGGCGTGGATACCTATAAATACTTTCAGGGAGAGCTCAAAGAAGTAGAATTCAAGGTACAAACCTCTCAAAACGTGGGATCCACAGGCGGTGCCATTGGTGGTGCAGCAATGGGTGCGCTTCTCGGCTCTGCCGTTCCTGGTCTGGGCACGGTGATGGGGGCTTTCCTCGGAATGCTGGGTTCTGCAAGTGGTGCCTCTCTGGGAAAAGCCATTGGCGAAAAATGGTTCATCGAAGAAGAAAACACCTCTTCTTCTGATCATTCTGCTAAAGAATAGATCGCTTCCTTCTATCTTGCAGGCAGATCCTTTTTCCTTGCGCTATTGTCATGAATCCTGCAGACAGAGGTTGGTTCAATCGCTTTATCCGGCGTCAGATTCTTCTGGAGCAGGAGCGCATGACCACCGTCGTGGCAGAGGCAAAGACACAAGAGGTTCCTATTCAGCAATTTCTCTACGAACTGATTCAGCCTACCGGGTTGATGTATGGATTTCCCGTGAGGTTTATCGGAAAATCGCCCAGAGAATCTGGCACTTGGACGGAGAAAGACAAGATCAAGATCCTGCTTTCAGAAGCATTTGTTCACATCGGGCTTTATTATCATCCGCCTGCTACCGGAAGGCTGAGGGAGAGCCTGCCCCAGATCCTCGATGATCTCGAGAAATTTTACGAACAGCATTCGGCTTTGATTCCCGCGGGCTCGCGTCAGCGATGGAAGCGGCGACCTAATATCGAAGACCGGGTAGAAGCGGTCATTGATAAGCGTATCTCCCTGCGCTATGATTGGCGCAACTTCTGGAACAGCTTCTTTCACAACAGCCTGCTTTTTTTTGACCTGCTCGACTTTGTGCTCTGGAAAGAAACCGACGGCGCCGCCTCCGGCCCGGGCATCCTTATGCAGCGACAGGTACTGAGATTTGACATTCTCAAGACCATTGCTGCGGCGGCCCATGCCGATGGCAAAGTAACTCAGGAAGAAAAAGAACTCTTTTCCTTTTTTCTGGAATCGGCCAAACTGCCCGCCCACAGAAAAAAGCAAGCAGAGGCATTTTTTCGCGATGGCTTGTCGCTCCAAGACATGACCATTGAAAACCTCGATTCCTGGCTTCTTAAGAAGTACTTTTTGGAGCTTGCCATTCTCACCATGTGGATCAACCGGGACATCAGCGCCGATGAACTCACATTTCTGCGGGAACTGGCGCACAAAATTGAGCTCACTGAGGCTGACCTCAATGCCAGTATGGATCAGATTCGCGGATTTGTGATGCAATATTGGGATCAGGTTCACTATCTCACCATCCGGCAAAACTATCGCGTGGTGAGTGAGCAGATGCTGCGCCGGGTGAGAACTATCGCCAAAGAAAACCAGCGCATGCTCGTCACGGAGGTCAAAGGCAGCCGGGACCTCGCCCAGCTCATTGGCAAATATACCACCGGCAATATCACCAACAAGGAAAAGGAAAAACTGAGGGAATCTCTCCTCGATGCGCTTAAAGCGATTCCTGCCTATTCTTACCTGCTCCTCCCTGGATCTTTTCTTACCTTGCCCATCCTTTTCAGAATTCTGCCCCGAAGCGTCCTCTTTCCCAACACCCATCGGCAGGAGCAGAAAGAAGAAAAAAAATCAAGGCTGAAATGAGCCTTTTTCGTGCTTTCGCCCAGCCAGCAACAACCTAATTTCGATCCGCCAGTTAATAATAACCGTGAGGAAACACTTGCTTAATCTACTCCTCCTACCCCAAGATTATGTCTCAATTTCACCTCCTCAAGGTTTCCTCAGTAGATCGCAGTGCCCGAGACACAGTGATTATTCACTTCCACCAACCCCCATTTGGTCGGATTCACTATCTGCCCGGTCAATACCTCACCATGAGGCTTGAGTATCAACAGGAGGTACATTTCAGGTCCTATTCCATTTGTTCGGCTCCAAGGCTGGATTCCCGGATCAGCATTGGTGTCAAACGCATAGTCGGCGGCCTCGTGTCTTCCTACCTCGTGGATCACGCTGAGCCAGACATGGAGTTTGAGGTCATGGAGCCCCGCGGGCGTTTTTATCTGGACAACTCGGTCAAAGAAACCAGGCAGATCGTCTTGCTCGGCGGTGGTAGCGGAATCACCCCTCTGTATTCTATCCTTCGTTCTACCCTCTATAATGAGCCCAATTCTCTGGTCTCCCTCCTGTTGTCCAACAGATCCAAGGAGGAAGTCATGTTTCGGGAAGGTCTGGAGAAAATGGAGGTAAAATTTGCTGATCGCCTGCGTGTGGAGCACTGGTTCAGTGGTAAACAAGGCAGGATCACGTCTGATCGCGTTCACGCCTTTCTCCATGACATGGCAGCCGCACCGGCCCAAAAAGTGTACTTTGTCTGTGGCCCGGAGCCCCTTATGCAGCTTTATCGTGCTGCTCTTCTGAGAGCAGGCATTGCAGAGCACGACATTCATCAGGAACATTTTCAGCCCACGACTGATGAAAAATTTCGAAGATCTCTGGTCAATGGCCACACACGCGTGGTGACGTTGGATCTGCTAGGAAACAGATATGAATTTCCTGTCCCACCAGGTTCTACCGTGTTGGATGCCGCCTTGGATCGGGGCATCAACCTGCCACATAGCTGTAAACGAGGCAATTGCGCCTCTTGTCTCGCAACCCTTGTCAACGGTTCTGTGGTCATGGCCAACAAGGATGCGCTGCTCGATTTTGAGCGCGACCGTGGCAAAGTACTTACCTGCCAGGCCCAGCCCGAAAGTGACGATGTTCACATTAGCTTTTCTTAACTTGCCCTCATGATTCAAACTGATATCTGCATCATCGGTGCTGGCCCAGTAGGTCTGTTTGCCGTTTTCGAATGTGGCCTGCTCAAGCTCAAGTGTCACCTGATCGATGCCTTGCCTCAAGTTGGCGGACAACTCACCGAGATTTATCCGCTCAAACCCATCTATGATATTCCCGGCTACCCAAGCGTGCTAGCTGGCGATTTGATCACCAATCTCATGAAGCAGATTGAGCCCTTTGGCCCCACATTCTCGCTGGGAGAGAGGGTAGAATCGCTGGAAAAAAGAGAAGATGGTAGTTTTGTCGTGACCAGCTCAGAAGGCACTAAGATTGAGTCCAAGGTGGTGGTAATCGCCGGGGGTTTGGGCTCATTTGAGCCGAGGAAACCGGTACTACCCCGGCTGGAAGAATTTGAGCGCAAGGGCGTGGAGTACATGGTGCGCAACCCTGAGCTATTTCGCGATAAAAAAGTGGTGATTGCCGGAGGCGGAGATTCTGCCCTCGACTGGACCGTGTATCTTGCTGAGGTAGCGTCAGAATTAAGCATTGTGCACCGAAGAGGCGATTTTCGTGGAGCACCAGACACCGGAGCCAAAGTAGAGGCCCTCGCCGCTCAAGGAAAAGTGAGGTTGGTGATGAATGCCCAGTTATCTGGCCTTCACGGAACCCAGAAGCTCACAGGCGTAGAAGTGACCTACGACGACAAATCTACCACCACCCTTGAGGCTGATTATCTCATTCCGCTATTTGGTCTGAGTCCCAAGCTTGGCCCGATTGCAGAGTGGGGCCTTAATATCGACAAGCGAGCTGTGGAAGTAGATACAAGAGATTACTCGACCAATATTCCCGGCGTGTATGCCATTGGCGATATCAACACCTATCCCGGCAAGCTAAAATTGATTTTGTGTGGATTTCATGAATCTGCCCTAATGGCCCACAGCGCCTATAAATACATCAACCCCGGAGAAAATGTGGTATTGAAATATACCACCGTAACCGGCATCGAGGGAATGTAGCAGCTCGCTCCAATTGTAGCGCAAACGCCCACATTCCGCTTTCAGCATCCTTTCTATTTCGTTCAATCGTTTTAAGAACTTATGATCAACATTCACGTCATTGACACCGACGGCACAGCAAGAGACATTTCCTTTGAGGCAAACAAGTCATCGAGCCTCATGGAGATTCTCACCAAAGAGCGTTTTGATGTAGCAGCCATTTGTGGCGGCATGGCTGGCTGTGGCACCTGCCACATAGCATTCGAAAGCGGAGGAGAGGGCCTCGACGACATCGAAGATGACGAAGAATTCATGCTCGACAGCCTTCCCAACATTGTCACTGGCAGCCGCCTCTCTTGTCAGCTGCGATTGACCAAAGACCTGGATGGTGCCAGAATTCGGATATTGGGAGACGGGGTTTAATCAGAGACTTTTCCCACTTGCTCATATACCCTGATAAAGGCATCAGCACCTTTTCTGGTAAGCGAGGCACTCACAAAGCGATAAATCAACGCCAGGTAATGATCGACCCGCTTCTCCGCGGGTCCTTCATAATAGATGGCTGCGTCCACCACCCAATGGTTGAGGATCATGAGCATATTTTGGGCGAGGAGATCATAGTGACCGTCAAAGTGTTCGGGGCGGAGATACCCGCCCATGATCAGAAATCCATAGATATCGCGACAAATCTTCACCCGGTTGCGATACTGGGTGCGGGAGTGCTCCCTGATTTCGGGAAAGCGGCGAATCAACTGCGGGAGATCAAGATACACAAAGCGGTATTCGTCGTAGGTTTCCAACATCCCTCTGAGGCTGTGGACCATGAAATCGAAGCCAAGAATTTCTGATTGGAGTCTGGCGACTTCTGTGTCGAGCTTTTGCTGCATCTCATGGTAAAGACTGAGCACGAGATCATCTTTCTTAGGAAAATGATAACAGAGATTGCCATAGCTGATTCCCAATTGATCGCTGACATTCCGGCTAGACACCTCACTCAATCCATCCTGATTGAACAATTGCCGGGCGGTAAGAAGGATTTTATCTCGAGTTTTCATATCAAGGCTGCAATATACAAAACGCCCCGCTGATGCGGGGCGCTCGTCGTAACTATGATTCTTCGAACCACAGGTTGGCGCAGATATGATGCCTTGTCAATTGGTGGTGTTTGTGGTAGGAGTCTCCTTTTCCAGATCGAGAAGTAAGGGGAGCAGCTTTTTGCCAGTGCATACTCCCCAATCCGTTGCTTACAGTAACCAATCGATTCTGAAACTGACAGAGGCTATATCTGTCTGGAAGTCTTAGTTCAGCTCGATGACGAGGTACTTGGTTGCCTGCCAGAACCTTCTTGCGTCGGTGATTTGCAGGGAAGCAATTTCTCCATCTACTTCCACCAAGGTATAGGAATCGGTGGGGTGTGTAGTGAGGAGACGAGCTTTTTTCACACCAAGGGGAATGGAGCTCACCTCAGTCATGTCGATTTTGGTGAAGTCATTGGTGTTGAAGTCAGTAGCGAGACGACGACCGTCGGTAATGCCGTTTTGCTTGAGGTCACGCAGAGATGAAGCTACGTAGTAAGCAGAGTTGAGTGCCTGGGTTTGGGCCGCGATTTTCTGAGATTGAGTTTCAAGTTTAGTCTCTTGCTCCTGAATTTGTGAAGACTGAACTTCACGGAGGGTAGCCAATCTTGTGTTTACCTGTGAGAGGGTATCTACCCTTCCATTGAGGTCTTCGATGGCCATATTCAGGCTGGCAAGCTCGCCTTTGAGCTCATTTACCTGAGCATCGCGCTCTTCGAGCTGACGCTTGAGGCGGCTCACTGCGCTGCGCAGCTGGCTGGATTGGCCTTCGGAGCTTTCGAGCTGGGTGGTGAGGTTGGAAATGATCTGGCGGTTGTCGGCAAGCAATTGATTGATCAATTGGATGTCCTGAAGGATTTGCTCCTTGCCACCTTCTCCGAGCTCGGCGTCGCCGGAAGCAGCAGCCGAAACAAGATTTTCACGTTGCTTGATCTCGGCGAGGTTGTCTTCAAACTGGTTGAAAGTGCCGAGAACATCGTTGAGAATAGAGTCCTGACGCGCTTTTTCAGCAGCGAGGATCTGATTCTGAGATTGAAGTTGAGCCAATTTCTCTTTGTTACATGAAGAGAACATGACTGTGGAAGCGATAATGGCCAAGAGGCCGATTGTTTTGAAGTTCATAACTGAACAAGTTAGGTGTCAATTTTTCAAATGGGAGTCCGGCTAAGAAAGGTGATTTTGTTCATTTGATGCATCCATTCTTTCCGGTTACATGTGATGAAGTGCAATCTTGAGGCCAGTAGCGAAAAAATAATTAACTCACTGAAATTCAACGAACTAAATATTTTCCCGATTTGAGATTTGTCTATTTTTGGGAAATCGAAATTCATTTTGGCAAAAATAGAACTATTTCTCGCTAATATTTCTCTTTTCCGCTACTTTCGCTTCATTCATATTTACCCTCATGCCACAACTTCAAGAGCAGGTCTCCCTTCGTCCTTATCACACCTTCGGCCTCGACGTTCAAGCACGCTGGCTCTTTGCCGTTCACTCGGAAGAAGAAGCTCTGGAGTTTCTGGCAGACAATCGCTGGAGCCAACATCCCTTGTTGATCCTCGGTGGGGGAAGCAATATTCTTTTCAGAGGCGACGTAGAGGGCATCGTGCTGCTCAATAGAATCAAGGGTATCGAGGTGATCGAAGAAACCGACACCGATGTGCGCGTGCGCGTGGGTGCAGGAGAGCCATGGCATCCCTTTGTGCTACACTGCCTGGACCAAGGCTGGTATGGGATCGAGAATCTCTCGCTCATTCCTGGCACCGTAGGGGCCGCACCGATTCAAAATATTGGGGCTTATGGCGTAGAGATCAAGGAATTCTTTGATCACCTCGAGGCCATGCACCTTTCAACCCTGCAAGTGCGCAAGTTTGGCAAGACAGATTGCGCATTTGGCTATCGTGATAGTTTTTTCAAGCAAGAGGGAAAAGGAAAATATCTCATTACCCGGGTTTGTTTTCGCCTAAGCAAGGTCCCGAAACCCAACCTGAGCTATGCGGCCCTCACCGAGGAGATCGGCACTGACCCGACCCACATTACGCCTCGCATGGTGAGCGATGCGGTGATTCGGGTGCGCCAAAGTAAACTTCCAGAC
>JANQTF010000264.1:0-386 GCA_030731845.1 Bacteroidia bacterium
ACGGAGTGCAGACCGCTGCGCCCACGTAAAAGTTGGTCAGCTTCGCACCCTCCGCCGCCATCTGGTCGATGCGCGGTGTGCTGACATGCTTGCCACCGAAGCAACCGAGGTCTCCATAGCCCTGGTCATCGGTGAAGATGATCACGAAATTCGGTTTTGTTTCCGCATGGAGGGAGGTCGCCGATCCCAGCACCACTGCGAGGAGAGTATTTCTAATGGTTTTTAGTATCATGGGTCTGTTTCTCCTGAATGTTCGTGGAAATTTCTAATCTTCCTGATCTGATTCGGAGCTTTTGGACTTCTTGCCTTTGATGTCAGGGCGCGGCGGTTGCGGATCGAAGAAGCGGGCATTCGCCCCCTTGCGGTTGTAGTCGCCGATATCGTTG
>JANQTF010000264.1:396-1817 GCA_030731845.1 Bacteroidia bacterium
TTGCGGGCATGCTCGGCGAGCTTGAGCAAGGATTGCACGATTTCCGGGTTTGCGGCGGCCACGTCATGGGTTTCCGCAACGTCGACCTCCAGATTGAACAGCATCGGCTGCGTGATTTCAAAATGGTCTTCCGGCTTGCTGTAGTTCGCCCAATCCCTGTTCGCCGGGGCAGGCAGCATCAGCTTCCACTTGCCGGAACGCACCCCTTCCAGGCGGGTCTGGCGATAGTAATAGAGGGCTTCCGTCGGGCTCTTTGCATCCGGCTTGCCGAGGAAAAGATCGCTCACATCATGCCCGTCGATCACGCGATCCTGCGGCACCTCAGCACCGGCGAGATGCGCGAAGGTCGGCAGCACATCCATGGTCGTGACCAGCTCGGAAGACGTCTCACCGGCAGGAACCTTGCCCGGCGCACGGATCACTAATGGAACGCGCAGGCCGCCTTCCCATGTCGAAGTCTTGGCTCCCCGCAAATCTCCCGCAGATCCTCCGTGCTCTCTCCACTTATCACCGAATTTTTTCAGGTGCCCCTTGCTGTTTCCAAAATACCAAGGGCCGTTGTCGCTGGTGAAAATCACATAGGTATTCTCATCCAGCCCCTCGTCCTTGAGCGTTTGTAAATTGCGGCCGACATTCCAATCGATCTCCTCCACCACATCCCCATACAGCCCGCCTTTTGACTTCCCCTTGAATTCTTCCGATACCGCGAGCTGCACGTGCGGCATGGAATGCGCGAGATAGACGAAGAACGGCTGATCCTTCTTCTCCTTGATGAAACGGATCGCCTCATCCGTGTAACGGCGCGTCAGCTGGCTCAGGTCGGCCTTCTGCTCGATGAGCTCGTTGTCGCGATACAGTTTCACGATCGAATCATTGCTCGTGGGCGTGCCGAAGAACTCGTCGAAGCCCTGATACAGGGGGAAGAGATCCGGCCACAACTTCGTCTTCGCCGAGCTCTGCTGGGTGTGCCCCGCCAGATCCCACTTGCCGATGGCAATCGAGCTATAACCCACATCTTTCAGCACCTCGGCAATGGTCACCTCCTCGCTGTGCAGCACCGGATGGATATCCACTTCATTGTTTCGGATTGCAACGCGCAAAGGATAGCACCCGGTCATCAAGGCCGCCCGCGAAGGCCCGCAGACCGTCTGCGCATAGAAATCCGTGAATCGCATGCCCTCCGCCGCCATGCTGTCGATGTTCGGCGTCTTGATCGTTTCTGATCCGAAGCAACCGATGTCTCCATAGCCGAGGTCGTCGGTGAAAATGACGATGAAATTCGGCTTCGCCGCGGCATGGAGCGACGAAAGACACGCCAACAAAAACAAACTGCTCAGAAATCTCATGTTGTTCCTCATCATTGACTCCAAGACGTCAGAAAAACACCCAAACTTTCGGATCATTTTCTTTCCCGGTAGAGA
>JANQTF010000264.1:1827-3174 GCA_030731845.1 Bacteroidia bacterium
CTTCGCGCTCAGGACGACGCTCCGAGTAGGAGAGGCTGAATCATTGCAGATCAGGCACGGCAGCCAGTCGATAAACTCAAGATCTGCGACGGCGGATCAGCAGACCGGCCACACCAATTCCCAGAAGAACAAGGGCGTCAGGCTCTGGAATCGCGTCAAAGGTAATCCCTGTTATGCTACCGCCTTGACCAGCCGTCCGCTGAGAATTCTGGATCGCAATGATTCCGGGTGTTTCACCATTCAGATCGATATCGAAAAAGACCATGTTTGGCCTGGAACCTGCGGAAATTTCCAAATTGGTGACCGTGGCATAAACGGTCGTGCCCCCATCAGTGATTCGGAATCCCGTTGGATCCCAGCGTCCATCGCTTGTTCCTTCTGTTCCGGCAATGATGCCGAGACGGAATTTCTTTGGAGAAAACTCGTTTAACGAGATTTCCAGAAGCTCACCCCAAGCACCTGCGCCACCTGTATCGGTTCTCGTATTGAAACCTACAGTTGCCCAGTCCGAAACGGTCGTGCTGATTCCAGCTGTAGGATCATCCAGCGGCCCCTGGCCACTGACAGAACGGACATTGTTCGCCATGTGCTCCCCTGCGGTAACCGTCGCCCAATCCGCTCCCACCTTGGTATGGGCTGCGGCGAAGGAAGTGCCACCACTATTTATGACTGTCCCCTTCCCCATCATGACCAAGCCATCCGTCCCATAGACATTATCAACACCACTGCCCGTGTGTACATCGAATGTCTTGGTGACGCCCGTAGAGCGATAGGAGTTGACCTCATTGTTCTCGGCAGCAACGCCTATTGCGCCGAAAAGGTCATAGCCTGTGCCATCGCCGACGGCGGTAACGATGATCGCAGCATGCGAGAAGGTCGCTGAGGCGAACAACGAGATCGCTGCAGCTGATAGGTAGGCGTATGATTTTTCCATTATTTCTAAATATAAAGACAAACGATTGTGTGGGTGGGCTCGCTGGGCAGGCGGGCACCTCAAATATTTGGATGAGATGAGAAGGGAACCTTACCGCCCTAAGCTCATACGCCTACCCCCTAAATCAGATAGTGTTCATACAAACGCCATCAAATGTGATCATCTTTGAGAACATCGACCAGAATTCTACTATTCCGTATGCCATCAGCCCGTCCGCAGGCGCATGAAAAACCCCGCAGACGGATCCACATTGTCACTTCCACCCTCCACCCGACGGGCGGATTTTCCCCATCCTCACTTCGCCTTGTAGTGCTGGCTGCCTTTGAGCCATTCGTAGTCCGCATACTGAAACTCACCATTGCCGCCACTTTTCTTCCACAGCTCCGGTTTGTTGACCTCGTCCCACTTCTTCC
>JANQTF010000265.1 GCA_030731845.1 Bacteroidia bacterium
TAGATCGATAGAGTTGTCTTTGTTGAATACCGTTACAAGTAATCCGCAAAATACCCTATTGTTTCGCTTCTGAATTATGTTGTTGATAAAAGGAAATTCAAGCAGCCAAATGAAAACTAATTGTTGTGGCTAGGGTTCTGCCCTCTTGACTTTGGCTTAGTCGAGATCTGGCTTTTCCAATTTTCCAACAATTCTTCTAACTTGACCTCCCAGATACCGTTGCCGATACTGGTAACCACGTTATGATGCAAAGCCCGATCGAAACTCAAATCACTCAATTACTCGCCCAACAGGATAAAGAGGCCATTCGTCTCATTTTCCAGTTCTACAAGCGTGCCTTGTTTGGGGTCATTGTGGGCGTCGTCAGAGACGAGGAGCTGGCTGAAGATGTTTTTCAGGAAGCGCTGGTAAAAATCTGGAGAAATGGCCCCAGGTACGATGCCACGAAAGGACGTTTATATACCTGGATGCTCAATATTTGTCGCAATGCTGCGATCGATAAAACCCGGTCCAAACACTTTCAGGCAAGTCTCGTGACCCAAACGCAGGATATATTCGTATCTGGTTCCGAAAGCCCCTCGCAGCAGGTCGAAACACAGACTGATACGCTGGATCTTAAGCAATGGGTAAATAAGCTCAGTCCTGAGCATCAGGAAGTTGTGAACATGATCTACTTCGGAGGAAGGACTCATCAAGAGGCCTCAGAAGAACTAGATTTGCCCCTCGGAACGGTGAAATCGCGATTGAGAAAAGCTTTAGGAATTTTGAGAACATGGATGAGTCAATGAACATACAAGCCATCATAGAGTCCGGTGATCTGGAGCTCTACGTCTTGGGTGCCCTTCCGGACGCTGAGGTTCGGAAGATTGCCTCCCTGGCTGCGACTCACCCCGATTTGCGGCAGGAGATTGAGGCAATTGAGAAGGCGCTCATGAGCTATGCTGAAGCGCAGGCACCCAACGGTCCATCGGATCAGGTGCTCACGGGTGCCCTTGCCCAGATCGAGGAGGAGGAGAAAGCTGCCCCGGGCAGCAGTGAGGGGCTCGTGGTCCCGATGAATCAGCGCGGTAGCGCAGCCGGCAGATTTCAGCCCATCTGGGCATGGGCTGCCGCAGTAGCCTTGCTCATCGTCAGTGGTATTAGCAACTTTCTCCTCTACGGAGATCTGAATGAGTCCCAATCCCAGCTTCTGGCCCTTCAACAAGAGAACCTCGAGATAGCCCAAAACCTCAATCAGGCTTCTTTTCAGTTAGGTGAGGTGAAAGAGAAAATGGCTTTTCTGGAAAGACCGGGCATCAAGCGCATTGAACTTGGCGGTGTGCCAGGACATGAAGACGACAATGTCGTGGTGTATTGGCAGCCTACAGAAGCCAAAGTCTTGCTCACTGCGGCCAAGCTGCCAGAAGCCCCAACAGGCTTTCAATATCAGCTCTGGGCCATCGTGGATGGCCAACCCGTGGATGCAGGCCTCCTGGAAGGACTGGACAATTGGCAGAAAATGAAAGCCATTTCTGGTGAAGCAGCCGCTTTTGCCATTACCCTGGAGCCCGCAGGCGGCAGCGTCGGGCCAACGCTTGATCAGATGGTTGTGATCGGATATGTGGGATAGGGTTCGTTGATCTGATCGGCCCGATTCTTTAGCTTCCATCACATAGCAGGCGTCATCCCGATGATATGGGCTGACGCCTGTTTTTCATAGGATCAGATAAATTTGGCTTAGGCTTTGGCTGGATTCATCCACTTCGTTTGCCAAATCAACCAGCCATAGAGCGACACCAGCGCAAAGCAGATCAGCGGAATCCCAAATGAAGCATTGATGCCATATAAATCGGAGATTTTTCCTTGTAAAACCGGGATCAGTGCTCCGCCCAACATGGCCATAATCAACCCCGATCCTCCAATCTTGCGATCCTCAGTGATGCCCTCCAGGGCCAATCCAAAATTGGTCGGGAACATCAGCGAGAGGCACACAGAAATCATGACCATCGCATACACACTCACAGGGCCAGAGCTAGCCATGACCAACACCGTGAGCACAACACCCAGCAGGCCCAGTGCAGCTAGCATCTGGGCAGGGGGGAATTTTTGCATCATGCCGGTGGTCACAAATCGAGACACCGTGAACACAATCAGGGAAGCGATGTAGTAGCTCGATGCGCCGTCTTCATCTATGTTCAGCTCCTGCATTACATAGCGAATGATGTAGGACCAAACCCCGATTTGTGCACCCATATAAAAAAACTGTGAGGCAATGCCTCCCAGATATTGGCGATTGCGAACCAGACGCCCAAATGTCGAAGCGAGGCTGCTTCCGGTGCCTTCATCTGTGGCTTTGGGCATCTTCACCATGGCAATGAGCACCCACAAGAGGATAAGAAACAAGGACACACCGACATAGGGGCCCATCACCGCCGATAGTTCGGTGGATTGCATGGCGCTGAGTTGCTCGGCAGTCATCGAAGCGCGCTCAGCGGCACTTGCCTTGTCGAGTTCGGAGAGAATGAAGAATTTGCTCAGCACCACCCCTGTGATGGCTCCGATCGGATTGAAGGATTGGGCGAGGTTGAGCCTGCGAGTGCCCGTGGCGGGATCGCCCATCGCGATGATGTAGGGATTGGCCGTTGTTTCCAGGATAGAAAGCCCGCCGGCGAGCACAAAGAGCGCCGCCAAAAAGTGGCTGTATTCCATCGTGATGCTTGCCGGATAAAACAAGAGCCCGCCTGCGGCAAACAGTCCCAGCCCCAGCAAAATGCCGGATTTGTAGGTGAATCGCCTGATAAACAGCGCCGCAGGCAGCGCCAGCACGCAGTATGAGCCATAAAATGCCAGTTGCACAAAGGAGGTCTGGAAGTCCGTCATGCTCATGATTCGCTTGAACGCCGAGAGCAGCGTGTCGGTCATGTTATTGGCGATTCCCCATAAAAAAAATAAACTCGTGACGAGGATAAATGGCAGAAGTAATGAGCGACGCATAGGATAGGTTTTGGAGAAAGGTAAGGCTAATAGCCCTGCCTACTGTCCTGTCATTCATCGGCCTGTTTTCGAAATTCGCCCTCCTCAAAAAAAAGCCGGAACCTGTTTCCAGATTCCGGTTTTCCCCCTTGGTCATCCAGGCCTCGCCTGGATATTTTTAGCAGGCTGATGTCCAGGGCTGATCTACGATGG
>JANQTF010000266.1 GCA_030731845.1 Bacteroidia bacterium
AATCCGGAACGGCTACAGGCTGTAGCGGCTCCGGATCTGTATGAATAGGGTGAATGCCCTGATTGTCAGGACATTTTGCTTGTCTGCTATTTGGGGAAAGAAGCGCCTAGAGCACGTCGCGCCAGTTGAGGCGTTTGGCTACGAATGCCTTCACCTCCGAAATCGGAATCCGTACCTGCTCCATCGTGTCGCGATCGCGAACGGTGACACAGTGATCGTCTTTGGTTTCGAAATCCACGGTGATGCAAAAAGGCGTGCCAATGGCATCGTGGCGGCGGTAGCGCTTGCCCACGGAATCCTTCTCGTCATAGATGACCGGGAAGTCGAACTTCAGGTCGTCGATGATCTCCCTGGCAATCTCTGGCAAGCCGTCTTTCTTCACGATCGGGAACACGGCTGCCTTGTATGGCGCGAGCAGCGGGTGAAATTTCATCACAATCCGTGTGTCCTTTTCTCCCTTGGCAGTGGTGACTTCCTCTTCCAGATAGGCGTTGCTCATGTGAGCCAAAAACGTTCTGTCGAGGCCCACGGATGTTTCGAGCACATAGGGCACAAAGCTCTCCTGTGTCTCGGGATCGAAGTAGGTGATTTTTTTGCCAGAAAATTCCTGATGCCTGCTCAGGTCAAAGTCAGTGCGGGAGTGAATCCCTTCGAGCTCTTTGAATCCAAAAGGAAACTTGAACTGAATGTCCTCTGCTGCATCGGCATAGTGAGCGAGCTTCTCATGTACGTGAAACTGAAGCTTGTCAGGAGAGAGCCCCAGTTTTTTGTGAAAATTGATCCGTGCCTCTTTCCAATACTGGAACCACTCCATCTGTGTGCCGGGCTTGATGAAGTATTGCATCTCCATTTGCTCAAATTCGCGCATCCGGAAGATGAACTGTCGCGCCACAATCTCATTTCGGAATGCTTTTCCGATCTGTGCAATACCAAAGGGCAGCTTCTGCCGGGTGGTTTTTTGCACGTTGAGGTAGTTGACGAATATGCCCTGCGCAGTTTCTGGACGCAGATAAATGTCCATAGCGCCCTCGGCAGTGGCCCCCACCTGTGTCTTAAACATGAGGTTGAACTGCTTCACATCTGACCATTCCTTGGAGCCAGTGTCGGGGTCTGCGATTTCCTCCTCCACGATGATGTCGCGCAGTTTGGAGAGGTCGCCGGAGTTGAGCGCGGCCTCAAAGCGAGCCTGTACTTCCTGCGCCTTTTTGGCGTTGCGGTTGTTGGTCAGGAAGCCATTGTAGTCCACACTGCCAGGTTCCCAGCCTTCTTTGGCGGCTTTCTTCTCGGTGTCTTTGAGTGATTTGGCTTCATATTTTGCGATCTGATCTTCGATCAGCACGTCGGCGCGAAAGCGCTTATTTGAGCCTTTGTTGTCGATCAGGGGATCGTTAAAAGCATCCACGTGGCCCGAAGCCTTCCACACAGTGGGGTGCATGAGGATGGCAGAATCGAGCCCCACGATGTTTTCGTGCATCTGGGTCATGGCCTTCCACCAGGCAGTCATGATATTTTTTTTGAGCTCGGTACCCAGCGGGCCGTAGTCATAGACGGCACCAAGGCCATCGTAGATTTCGCTCGAAGGGAACACAAAGCCATACTCTTTGGCGTGGGAAATGATCTTTGGGAAGATCTCGTCGTAATTCATAACGCTTGCACTTGCTGTGAGAAATCGAGAGCAAAGGTAAGGTAAAGATGCGAGAGTGAAAGAGCTAGATGATGGGATTGGGGAAAATTGGGAGCTGCGTGGGCGGGGAACCCACCCGCTTATGCGTCCTGTGAAGGAAGCCCCCACCCCTGGCCCACATAGCCATCCGGTTAAGATGGATAAGAAAGGCGCGAGTCGCTACATGCCTCGGCGATCAGTTGAGTCTTAGGAGCTACGGCTGTGTTCCTACAAACTCACGGACCGCCCAGAGGTAGGCGGCGGCTACTTCGGCTACGCGGGAGGACACGCGAAGGTCGCCGACTTGCAAGTCGCGCTGATTGAGGCGCAAGGCCTCCCAACGGGCGTCCTGGCAGAGGCTTTCGCCATAGCAGATGGGACCGCTGATCTGTCGTGTGAGGGAGAGATTACGGGCAAACACGCCCGGCCTGCCAGCGTAGCGCGAAAATTTTGCTAGATATGGCAACGCTGAATTCGCGGCTACGGGCGGCACGCCTGTCTCTAGCTCCGTGTATCGGATAAAAGCATCGCAGAGCTGAACCGACCTGCGATAGTCATCAGAAATCAGCAGACGCAGGAGCATGACCCGGTCTTCCACGCGAGACAATTCTCCAGGCAGAAATGCACCGGGCACAAAGGCCATAGAGTAGTTTTGTAAGCCGGGTTTGAAGGTTCCGTCATCCTGTTTTTGTTCAGGATTCATGAGATCCACATTGTAGTGAATCACGAGGGTGAGGTCGGGCTGGAAGTGGCGGATCATCTCCACCCGTGCGCGGAGATCGGATCGGTTGTAGTAGCTCTGGAAAATCATGGCATCCGATGCGCGGTCGGTCCACCAAATGGCCTGGGAGGGGTTCATTCGCCCCGATTTTACTGCCTGACGGAGGGAGTCTGGAAAGGCTGTAGCTTTCCACTGCTCAAAACTGAGGCCGTGTGCCCCTTCTCCCATTCTCGGGCGGGTGAGGAGCACCGTAGCACCGAGTCGCTGAAGCGAGTCGCGGAGGATTCGGGCAGTGGCGAGGGTAAGTTCTGATTCGTAGAAACTCAGGGGTTGGCCGTAGGTCTCGGGGCAGGCTTTCATTTGCACATATTTCCCTTCCACTTCTTTGGCAAAAGCGGGAGCTCCGGCCATGTGGCCCGGGTCGATAGCGATGCGCCAACCTCTCAGCGGAAAATCCAGATCCACAAATCCGGCGCCTGGACGAGGTTGGTCAGCGATCTTGCCAGGGCTTGGGAGCCTTCCCTTGGTCTTGTAGCGTTTCACCAGGCTATCAAGGGGCAACTCGGCCACGAGCTGAGCCCAATAGCTCCGCTCTTGTGGAAAAAGGACGAATTCGGGTTGGCCAAATTTTCGCTGCTCGCTGCTCGCGAAGATCATCAGCGTGTCTCCGCGCCATAGCACCTGATCGCGCAGCGAGACATCGGCCATCAGTACATCGAGGGGGATCTGGGCTATGCCCGTGCTAAAGATCACCAAGGGAAAAAGGAAAGCCAGGCACATTTTCATAGCACAAAAATAAGAGGAACTTCCCGAAGAAAATCCCTCTCATTACCTAAACTACTACTACTACACTACTAATCATGGGCGAAGGTCTGGTGACCTCAGGTTTGTGCAATTGAATTCTGGCTGCGTGTGTTTGTGTTTTCCTGTGCTTGAATCACATCCACAACTACTCACTATTTCTGCTGACCACAAAAACAGATGAAATCAGTTTCTAACAGGAAATAATCTAGCTGCCAGATTCATTTAGCAGCTCGTCCATATAGGCATATGCCCGCCTCAAATGTGGGATTACAATGGTTCCGCCCACGAGCAGGGCAATCTCAAAAATCTCTACGAGTTCGGCTTCGGTAGCGCCGGCCTCGAGCCCGCTTTGGATATGGTAGCGAATGCAGTCGTCGCAGCGCAAGACCATAGAAGCCGATAATCCGGCGAGTTCCTTGGTTTTTTTGTCTAGTGCGCCATCCTGATACGTATTGCTGTCGAGATTGAAGATGCGCTTGATGATCTTGGAATTGCCTGAAAGAATGCGCTCATTCATCCGGCTTCGATATTCGTTGAATGCTTGTACTTCGCTCATGTCGATGAAAGGTAGATGGATAGGAAGAATTTGAATAAATGCGACTACGAACTTCAGCCTTCCCCGCAATTCTTACAACTTTAGGATAGAAGGAATATTCAAAAAATTGCGGGTAAGACCTTCTTTTGGTAGTAAAGTCTGGATAACTTGGCAGCGCGTTGATAACCCCCACAAGAACATCTATCTCATGAAATTTCTGGAAGAAGCTCAACTCAAAGGCCGCCGCGCCCTGGTTCGCGTTGATTTCAACGTCCCTTTGAATGCCGATTTTGACGTGACCGACGACCGTCGCATCAGCGAGGCTGTCCCAACCATCCAATATATCCTCGATCAGGGCGGCTCTTGCGTCCTGATGTCTCACCTCGGGCGGCCTAAAGATGGCCCCACCGACAAATACAGCCTGCGTCACACCCTCGCCACGCTGGGCAAATATGTGAGCGCCGAGATCCTGTTTGCCACTGATTGTATTGGCGAAGAAGCATTTGCCATGAGTGCAGCGCTCAAGCCCGGCCAAATTCTCGTTCTGGAAAACCTGCGTTTCTACAAAGAAGAAGAAAAAGGCGACGAAGCTTTTGCCGAGAAACTCGCCAGGCATGGCGATGTCTGGGTCAATGATGCCTTCGGGACTGCGCATCGTGCACATGCCTCTACCACGATTGTCGGTAAGTTTTTCGACGAAAAATACTGTGGCAAACTTCTCCAAAAGGAGATCGTGAATGCCAACATGGTTCTCGATAGCAAGGAGCGCCCGGTCTGCGCCATCATGGGCGGAGCCAAAGTCTCCGACAAGATTCTTATCATGGAGAATCTCATGGATCGCGTGGATTATATCCTCATCGGTGGAGGAATGGCCTATACCTTCCTGCGTGCCAAAGGCTACAAGATCGGCAAGTCGCTCGTGGAGCTCGATCGCATCGCCACAGCTGCTGATCTCATCAAAACGGCCAACAAGAAAGGCGTGAAAATCCTCACACCGGTGGATTCTGTCGTGTCCGACAAATTTGGCGAAGATGGCACCATCAAAGTGGTTCGCAACGAAGAGATGCCCGACGACATGATGGGCCTCGACATTGGGCCAGAGACCTTTAAGTATTACTACGATACCATCATGCAGTCCAAGATCATTCTGTGGAATGGCCCGATGGGCGTGTTTGAGATGGAAAAATTTTCTAAAGGGACCGAAGCTGTGGCCAAAACTGTGGTAGAAGCGACCAAGCACGGAGCATTCTCCCTCATCGGAGGAGGCGACTCTGCGGCTGCCATTGCCAAGTATGGCCTCGAAGACGAAGTGTCTTATGTCTCCACAGGTGGAGGTGCCTTGCTCGAATACCTCGAAGGCAAAGTGCTCCCCGGCATCGCTGCGCTTGGATAAGGCAGGTTTCGGTTTGTCACACACAATATGTTGAATGCCCCAAAGGTTGTTGAAGCCTTTGGGGCATATTGTTATGATCTCCTGCGCCTTGCCCGGTGAGCACCCGTGGTGCCGCCGCCGGTAAATGCGCCGATGCCCAGAAGAAAGCCAAAGAGGTACCACGATCCGTTGTTATTCACCTCAAATACGGTCACAGAATCGCTAAACAAGGAAACTACAAAGGCGAAGGGGGCGATGAAGCCATGCCAGATTCCAAGCCAGAATCCAGCTACTTCTCCGCCCAGGCAAGCCTGTACTTCCTGCACCTGAGCTACGCAACCCGAGAGGGCAAATGTAGCGAGTAGGACCAGCGCGATAATCGAGTGCTTCTTCATGATCAAATTCATTGGGATAAATATTGGGAATAAGCAGCGACAAATAATTCCCTTTTCCAATGACTTGATCAAAGCAAGAAAGTGAGAAATACGTGTGAAAAACCTCACACTTATTTCTCACCTCCTAGGATGTTGCCAGCCTGAAAGGCGACATGTTCAGAAACCGATCGATCCGATCAATTCTCTACCCAATCTTGTCGAAGCCAGTAAAAGGTCTCAAAGCTTCTGGAATGAGGATGCTGCCATCTTCCTGCTGATGATTTTCGAGCAGAGATGCTACGATGCGTGGCAACGCCAGCGCCGATCCATTGAGGGAGTGGGCGAGCTGGGTTTTTTTCTCCTCGTCGCGATAGCGGAGCTTGAGGCGATTGGTCTGAAATGTTTCAAAATTGGAGACAGAGCTCACTTCGAGCCAACGTTCCTGTGCAGCGCTCCATACTTCGAGGTCGAATGTTTTGGCAGAAGCAAAACTCATGTCACCGGTGCAGAGCAGCAGGCGACGCCAGGGCAGTTCCAGTGCTTCGAGTAAAGACTCCACATAGGTGGTCATGTCTTCCAGGGTCTCATAGCTCTTGTCAGGATGGGTGATTTGCACGAGTTCTACTTTGTCGAACTGATGCAATCTGTTGAGTCCCTTGACATCTTTGCCATAGCTGCCAGCTTCTCTTCTGAAGCAGGGGGTGTATCCGCAATTTTTTATCGGAAAATTTTTCTCTTCCAAAATAACATCACGGTAGAGATTCGTGATGGGGACTTCGGCTGTGGGAATCAGGTAAAATCCATCGCGCTCGATGGCATACATTTGCCCCTCTTTGTCGGGAAGCTGTCCGGTGCCAAAGCCAGAAGCTTCATTGACCATGAGCGGCGGCATGATCTCTTCGTAGCCAGCGAGGCGGGCGCGGTCGAGGAAAAAGGTGATCAGAGCTCGTTGGAGAATGGCGCCTTTGCCGCGATAAACCGGAAACCCGGCTCCGGTGATCTTCACCCCCAGTTCCCAATCAATGATGTCGTGCTTGCGGGCAAGCTCCCAGTGGGGCAGTGCTGCAAAGCCGAATTCTACCACTTTTTTATTCTCTCCGACCACGGCATTGTCTTCGGCAGTTTTGCCTGTGGGTACAGAGTCATGTGGTTTATTCGGCAGCTGAACAAATAGCTCATAGCTAGCGGCTTCGATGGGCACAAGCTCATCTTCCAGCTCTTTGATGCGGGCTTTATCGGCAGCGGTTTGCGCTTTGGCTGTTTCAGCCTCTTCTTTCTTGCCTTGCGCCATCAGCGCACCCACGGACTTGGACGCGAGGTTCATTTGCTGCCGAAGGCCATCCACTTCAGTTACGAGGGATCTGCGGCGCTCATCGAGCTCAAGAATCTGGTTTACGAGGGAGCCCGCCTCTTTTACCCCTTTGCGTGTGAGCGCGGCGGCGAATTCCTCTGGGTGTTGGCGAAGTCTGGCGATTTCTAACATGGCAAAAACAGTTTTGCTGCGAAGTAACAAAATGCGGCGCATATTCGTAACAAAACCCGAAGATCTGATGATATTTCAATAACGAATCTGTTTGTAAAATCCAGATTCCTTTCTCACTTTTGCGCTATCCTTCTTATCGGGCATCTCTGCCTCCTCCTGAGGCTCGCAGTTTACCACAAGCATTTTATCCCTTCCACCAAGCACTACTCTCCACGAGTCGTCGCTATCCCAATGGATAGTCCTTCAATTCATTTTACATCTGTATGTACGATATTATCGAGCTGAATAATAATGACATCTCCAATTTGCGTGAGATTGCAAAACGGCTGGACATCGATGAACACAACAATCTTGGAAAGCAAGACCTCATCTTTAAGATTCTGGACAAGCAGGCGATCATGCCTGAAAAAGTCGTAGCGGAGCTAAAAAAAGTAGAAGCTGGCAATGCCACCAAGGCTACCGCTGCTAAAGCTCCTGCCTCTCCCAAAGGAGAAGCCACCGATGATAAAAAACCCGCTCCGAAGCGAAGGGTTAGAAAGTCAAAAGACGACGACGCTGACGCTGACGAAGAGGAGACAGAACCTGCCTCTGAGCCAGAAGAAGTAGAAGCTGAAAAAACACCTGAAGTAAAAAAGGTTGTCGTTAAGCCCGTTGTTACACGTGGCCGTAAGAAAAAAGATGAGACAGAGGTTGAAGAGGAAGCCCCTGTCGAGAGTAAAAAACCAGTCGTAAGGAAGAAAAAAACTACTGACGAATCTGAAGAAGAGGAAGCAAAAAGCGAATCAGCATCACAGGAAGCACCTGAAAATGACCAGGAAAAAGACGAGGACGAAGGCAAAAACATCGTAAAAATCGTCAGAGCTGATGGCAAACCCCCCCTCAAAGTAGAGCTTCGCGGCGACCGCAATCGTCCAAATGATCCCAATCGCAATCCTGACAACAGAGAGCCAAGAGCACCTCGCCAATTTGAGCGGGATAATCGCGAGCCTCGCGACGTGTCGCGCAGAGGGTTGCGACCTGAAGTCGGAGGTCGCCCTGAGCAAGTACGCCCCGATCGGGCAGATCGCCCTGAAGTAACAGGCCGCACTGAGCGCAATGACCTGCCACGTCCAGAGCGTAACGACCTGCCACGCCCAGAGCGTCCAGAACGCAATGACCGCCCCGCCAGAATGGACCGCCCGGAAAGAAGACAGCCAGAGCCCCAGCCTCCACGTGTCGAGATTCCCGATCTCGAAGGGGTAGTCAGCAACATGGGCGTGCTCGAAGTCATTCCTGAAGGATATGGCTTCCTTCGCTCACCAGAATATAATTACCTGTCTTCTCCTGACGATATTTATGTATCTCCTTCGCAGATCAAGCTCTTTGGCTTGAAAACTGGAGACACCGTGCTCGGTGCCATTCGTCCGCCCAAAGAAGGAGAGCGCTATTTTGCCCTTCTCAAGGTCGATACCATCAATGGCCGCAAGCCAGAAGAGACCCGCGACCGGATCTTTTTTGATCACCTCACGCCACTCTTCCCTGATCAGCGATTCAAGCTTTCTGCACCCAAAGAAAAAGACCTTTCCCTTCGCATCATTGACCTTTTCTCGCCGATTGGAAAAGGGCAGCGCGGTCTCATCGTGGCACAGCCCAAAACGGGTAAAACCGTATTGCTCCAAAAAATTGCCAATGCCATCGCTGCCAATCACCCAGAGGCCTATCTCATCATTCTTCTGATTGATGAACGCCCAGAGGAAGTGACAGACATGGCCCGCAACGTGAACGCAGAAGTGGTGGCCTCTACCTTTGACGAGCCAGCTGAGCGCCACGTGCAGGTAGCTGATATCGTGCTCGAAAAGGCGAAGCGCATGGTAGAATGTGGTCATGACGTCGTGATTCTCCTCGACTCCATCACCCGCCTCGCCCGTGCACACAACACCAATATGCCTGCTTCAGGCAAAATCCTTTCGGGTGGTGTGGATGCCAATGCCCTTCACAAACCCAAGCGTTTCTTTGGTGCTGCGCGTAACATTGAGCACGGCGGATCGCTCACCATCCTCGCAACAGCTCTCATCGAGACCGGCTCAAAGATGGATGAGGTGATCTTCGAAGAATTTAAAGGAACGGGCAACATGGAGCTTCAGCTCGATCGTCGCCTCGCCAACCGGAGGGTCTATCCAGCCATCGACGTCACCGCCTCGGGCACACGTCGCGAAGATCTACTCATAGATCCACAAGACATCAGCAGAATCTGGCTCCTGCGTAAATTCATGGCAGATATGAACCCTATCGAAGGCATGCAGTTTCTACAGGATCGCATGAGCAATACCCTCGACAACGACGAGTTCCTGCTCTCCATGAACGGCTAATTCAGTCGGATCGCCAGAATAAAAAGAGGCTGCCTTCTCCAGGAAGGCAGCCTCTTTCATGTTTGCTTATGGCTTGTCTATCGGCTGATTATTCCACAACCACACTTATTTCAGAAGAAGTGTGGGCGCTGAAGTAACCAAGCGCGCCGCCGGTCCACATAGGATCAGGGTTTGTGGGTGCTGCGGAAGTGGGGCCTATTCCTTCGCCCACCAATTCTGCCACGCTCTGCAGGTAGTCATAGGCAGACCGATCCAGCGCATCTATCCGTAGCTGAAGTTGCATGCCTTTGGGGTAAGAAGCCTGTAAAATCCTGGATTGGGATTCTGTGGTAACGTTGTCAAAGGACAGAAACGAGCGTTGGGGCCCTCCTGATGGCCCAGAAATGTGAACCTGAAGAGAAGGTGCCTCCCCGGAAAGGGATTGATAGTAAATGATGGGCGACCAGCCCGTGCCAATATTGGGATTGCTGATATACTGGAAGGCAACTGAATCCACCAAAACTGCTTCAGGCATGACGGATGTTGCAAAAAAAGATTCTCCGCCGATGAGCACCTTCACCTGATACATCATGCCTGCCTGGGTATGAATGCTATCTCTTGTGTATTGGCCAGGTGAAGTTTCTAGCAGCGCCCAATTGCGGCCTTCATCGTCGCTCAGGGTCACGGTTGCGTTCGATACCACATCGTAGGTGCCGGCATCGGTGAAGCTCCCAGACAAGGCGATCCTGAGCTCCATACGTTGATTTTCTGCCGAGAGGTTGGCCTCCATGACATAGCGGGGCTCACTGTCATTGAGTTCAATTTGAATGATTTCGGTGCAGGCACTGAGCGATATTCCTGCAAGTAGCAGGAGAGAGAGGATGTTTTTCATGAGAATAAAAGAAAAAGTGGGCAATGATGGTGGAGAAACCTAGAAGTCGAAATTCCAGGTGACGGATGGCACCCATTGGAAGAGGTAGGTTTTGACAGCTTCTGTGCTACCGGGTAGGGTTTCGCTTTCCTGAAAATCAATGGTATAAACATTTTTTCTGCCGTAGGCATTGTAGAGAGAGGCATTCCAACTACTGCGTGGATTTTTGCCATAGTAGGTGGCACTCAGATCCAGGCGATGATAATCGGGGAGGCGATAGCCGTTTCGCTCTGTGTAGAGCGGCACAATGCTGCCATTGATGCTGTAGCTGCCAGAGGGAAATGTGACGGCATCGCCAGTGTTATACACAAAACTACCCGAGAAACTCCACCTTGGATTTGGGTCATAAATCGCCACCACGGAGAGGTCGTGGATTCTGTCTTGTCGGGCAGGGAACGGGTCTCCGTTATTGATGTCATCAAATTCGCGGATGGTGCGAGACCAGGTATATGCCACCCAGCCGGTGAGCTTTCCTTTTGTTTTGCTGATCATCAACTCTGCTCCGTAGGCATATCCGTTCCCAAAAACCAATTGGTTTTCCACTGTTTCATCAAGAAGCAGTTGTGCGCCATTTTCATATTCAATCTGATTTTGGAGGTCTTTGTAATACCCTTCCAGAGAGAGCTCATACATTCCCCCCTTCAGGTTGTGAAAGTATCCGATTGAAAATTGGTCTGCGATCTCTGGTGCTACCAACTCGCTGGAAGGAATCCAGACATCGGTCGGTGTGGAGGTGGTAGAATTAGATAGGAGGTGAATGTATTGTCTGTTTCGAGAATAGGATGCTTTGAGCGATTGTGTTTCGCTCAGTAGGTAAGAGGTGGAAAGCCTCGGCTCCAACCCTGCATAGTTGGTGATCACTTCGTTATTTGCATACACGGTTGAATCTTCTCGGTTTCCTTCTGAGTCGTAGGAGTAGGTCGTGCCAGGTCCCAGTACCGTAAATATGGACCCCCGTAAGCCGTAGTTGACCTTTAATCGGTCAGATAATGAAACTTCGTGCGAAACGTAGGCTGCACTCTCCAGTGCATAGCGTTCGGGCAGAGAGCTCCGGCTGATTCCTGCATCCTCCCCTTGCGAAATAGCCCCGGGAATAAAGGTGTGATAGATGCCATTCACCCCCGCTTTGATGGTATTATTTTGGTTGGGATACCAGCTCAGGTCTTCCTTCCAGTTCCAATCCTGTATGCCCGAAGTAATGGAGGCATCTACAGATCCCAAATTGACCTCATAGTCATAATCGCTGTAAATGAAGGTACTATTGAGAAATAGTTTGTCGCTGAAGAGGTGGTTCCACCGGAGGGTAGCGGTGGCATTACCCCAGTTGATGCCAAATTGATCTGACAATGCGAAAGCGTCTCTTCCAAAATATCCGGAAAGGAATAGCTGGTCTTTTTCCCCCAGTCGATAGTTGGCTTTGGCGTTGAAATCGTAAAAATATAGCTTGGAGCCATTGAAGCTGCTGTCACTTAGGAGTGGGAGAAACGCATCTGCGTAGGTCCTTCTGCCGGAGAGCATAAATGATCCCTGATCTTCCACGATGGGTCCTTCCACGGTGAGCCTGGAGGAGATAAGGCCGATTCCGCCAGAGATTCCGTAATCTTTGCTGTTGCCATCTTTCATACGAATGTCCAGTGCGCTGGAGAGGCGACCGCCATATTCTGCCGGCATATTCCCCTTATACAGCTTAGTGCTCTTGATGGCATCGCCGTTGAAAACGGAGAAAAACCCCAACAAGTGACTCGGGTTATAGACGGGCGCTTCGTCCAGGAGGATGAGGTTTTGGTCGGCACCGCCGCCCCGCACAAAAAAACCGGAGCTGCCTTCCCCGGCAGACTTTACGCCGGGCAACAGTTGAATGGTCTTCATGATGTCTGTCTCCCCCATGAAAACAGGGATCTTCTTGACCAGATCCATGCTGAGGGTAGTCACACCCATCTCGGTAGAAGACAGTTGATCTGCGGCATTTTCAGCAGAAATGACCACTTCGTCGAGGGTGGCTCCAGCTGGTTCGAGGCTGTGATCCAGCGTGAGAGAGGCCTCCATGTTGAGGGAAAGTACAGCGGTGGTGTAGCCAACATAGCGCACCTCTACCCTGTAGCTGTTGGCCGGAACCGTAAGCGAGTAGAACCCATATTCATTGGTGTAGGCACCAGCCCTGATGGCCGGGATCGCCACGGTGGCACCAATCAGGGTTTCGCCGGTGGCGGCATCTTTTACATAGCCACTCAGCGTGACCTGGGTTTGGGCCTGGGCATACAGCCCGGCCAACATTAATAAGAGACATAACAAACCTTGCTTCATAACAAACTGCGTGTGTTCAGATATTGGTGAATGATCTGAAAAACGCAGCTCTTGCGTCTTGGTCGGACTAATTCATGAATCAGGATGTCCGGATTCCGGAATCTGGACACTGGTTTCGCCATCGCGAAAGGTAGAAGGCGTCATGCCTGTGAATTTTTTGAAGGCACTATAAAACGCTGAGCGGGAATGGAATCCCACCTCGCTGGCGATCGCCACGATGGTGTAATGGCTGTATTGTTGTTCCAGTAGATACCTCTTCGCTGCCTCCACCCGGTATCCATTCACGAAGTCCATGAAGTTTCGCCCGCTTTTTTCATTGATGACTTGAGAAATATATTTCTGATTGATCAAAACTCCCTCGGCCAATTGGGACAGGGTGAGGTCTGGCTTGAGATATAGCCGATTGGTCTCCATATAGCGGAGAATTTGCCGGAAGTATTTTTCCTTCAATTCCTCATCCAAAGACGATGACTGATATCTCACTGGCTCCAGATCTTCTTCCCGGTCTGCTCGCAGAGATTCGGGAAAGCCCCTGAAAATCTGTGGCCAAAACAAGATCAGGACATGAAAGGCAATCACCATGAGGGAGGAGCCAATGGGCGCAAGAGGCGGGGCTTTGAATGGCTGGAAAAGGAAGAGTGAAAATGCCGCACTCAGAATCGGAATCCAGAGCAAGGAATACACAAACAGAAGCCATCGGCTGTGGACTTCGTCGGTATAAGACGCGCGGTCAATCACAAAGCGGCGATGTCGCAGCAAGAGCCTTCCCGCTAAAAAAAGGTAAGTGCTCACATGAAGAAGCAGCACAATTGCCATCACCTTAGCCCGCAAAGGCGGCTGAAAGTGGTCGTCACCAAATCCAGCGTATGGTTCTCTGTCCCACAGTATGCTCGCCAAAGCCCCCATCAAGATGAGAAATAATGCAGGGACAGCATGAAGAGAAGCCCTGCGATTCAGTTGAAATTCTTTCTGGATTGAGGCAAGAATGTAGAAATACACGCCGGGTCCATACAAAAAGGAAACCGTCCCGATGTTTCTTAGTAAATGCCAGCGAGTGCTTAAGGATAAATGAGTCAGGAAAAGTGGTGCTGAGATCACCAAAGTCATTCCACAGATGATTACCGCGAGGATGCGGTTGGCTACTTGCGGCCCTTCCTTCATGAGGAGAAGTCTGAGCAGCAGCAAGACGCCAAGCCACAAGCCTGGGATCAGGGTAAACGCAATCGCATCGAAGGTGGTAATCTGCGGATTCATCGGCTTCTTACTCCCTTGAACGATCGAGATACAGGTATAAGTTGAGCAACCCGTTGGTGTTGGTGATCAGGCGCTTGGCTT
>JANQTF010000267.1 GCA_030731845.1 Bacteroidia bacterium
GAATGGAATGATTGTGTGATTCTTGGGGTTGGGCAGATCTTCGAGTAGCAGGATCTGGGAAAGTTTTCAGTCGCGATGCGCCTGCAAACCACAAGGGTACACCTGATGCTACCGAGGTTCGAATCGCTTCGTGCTTTCGATTTTTGGTCGGAAGGCTGCTTGCACAGTCATAGATTGAGCTTCCTCAAACCCCTCCCCATCACGGCAAAAAACCACTCTTTTAAGCCCCCTTGTTAACCTTTCACAAAAGACTGCCATTCCCAAACAAATTAGTCTTTTATGAAACAACTTATCTTCCTTCTCTTTCTGCTTCCGCTGGGGGGCTTCTCTCAATCGTTCACAGAATTTGCGCTCAATCCGAATGGTGATGTCTCTTTCGGTGACTTTGTGGAAGCAAATGGAAAGCTCTATTTCTCAGCAGCAACCCTGAGCAACAACAAAACAGGCTTGTGGGTCACAGATGGCACCCTCAATCAAACCATGCTGTTTTCCCAGGTCTTTCATGGCGGGAATCTCTTTCAGTATGACATGGCGACCTTGAATGGAAAGCTCATTTTTCACGCAGAACCCACGCCCAATGATCCCGTGAATGGAACGGAGCTGTGGACCTCCGACGGCACCACCGCTGGCACACAGTTGTTGGTGGACATCAATCCCGGGCCCGAACCCTCTTTGATTTCCGCCATGATTCAGTTGGGGGATGAACTCTTTTTTTCGGCCGATGACGGGACCCATGGCGAGGAATTGTGGAAAACCGATGGCACGGTCGCTGGAACCATGATGGTGAAAGACATTCAGCCCGGAGAAAACGGTTCCTTGCCGACCAACTTTACCGTGGTAGGCAGCACCTTATATTTTCGGGCAATTGATGAGGTGAATGGCTTCGAAATCTGGAAAACCGACGGCACAAGTGCCGGAACAGAATTAGTGATAGACCTCAATCCCGGCAATTTTGGTTCTGGCGGAGTAAACCTGACCGCCTTCGGCACGCAACTCCTCTTCGCTGGCAGCGACGGCACCACAGGACAAGAGCTCTGGATCACAGACGGAACGGCGGCGGGTACCGTTCAGGTTGCTGACGTCAACCCCGGAGGTGGTAATTCCTTCCCTTCCGATATCACGGTGAACCAGGGACAGATCTATTTCTCTGCGAATGATGGCGTAAATGGCGTTGAACTCTGGGTTTCAGATGGAACGGCTACTGGTACGCAGCTCGTCAAAGATCTCAATCCCGGCGCTGCACATGCCTACCCTGCGGAGTTATTGGCCTTCCATGACAAGGTTTATTTCGCGGCGACCGATGGCATCAATGGATATGAAATCTGGATGACAGACGGCACAGAAGCAGGGACTACCCTGCTGCTCGATGTGTTCACAGGGGCCGACGGCAGCAACCCATCCGACTTGCTTCAGTATGGCACAAATCTTTACTTCACGGCCAGCACCAATGCCAGCGATCGGCAGCTCTATCAAAGCGACGGAAGCCCTGCCGGCACCCAAATCATCGCACCCGCTTCTGCCACGAACAGCAATCCCATGATTGGCTCTGTCTTCAGTCTCTCCGCGCTCTATCAGGGCGACCTGTATTTTTCTGCCAGCTTCACTGCTGAAGGGCGCGAACTGTGGCGATTGTCA
The DNA here is from genome assembly GCA_030731845.1 of Bacteroidia bacterium. GTDB lineage: Bacteria > Bacteroidota > Bacteroidia > J057 > J057 > JANQTF01. The sequence goes on from JANQTF010000267.1 coordinate 1,636, forward strand.
GACAGCGGGACCGCCATCGAAGAAGCGGCCATTTTTCAGGGTATGAAGATCTTTCCCAATCCAGGTGCAGACCTGATCTATGTTGAGATGGCAGCATCTGCTACTCAGGTAGAGATCGAGGTATTGACGCTGTTGGGGCAGGTGCTGTCTCAGCAGAGCCACGTGGGAGGTGGCGCCATCCCTGTGCAGTGGCAAGGCAGCCCCGGCCTGTATCTCCTGCGAGTGCAAGCAGATGGCGAGACCACTACGAGAAAAATTGTGAGGGAATAGACGCGGAGATTTCGTCATGTCTCCACGATTATCCGATGGGTAGTCGTGGAGACATGATGAATCCGTTATGTTACGTTGCTGGAGTGTTCCCATACTTGTACCTGGCTCTTGACTCAAGTCCTACTCGATCAGGTTCTTTTTTTTTCTCAACGGAATTAACGGGCAAAACACCCTAATTTAGAAAACGAGGACTTAGGGAACTACCAAAGGTTCCGTGTAACATGATTACATCGCCTACACGACCTATGGTTTCTTCTGCCGCTCACCAAGGCGCATCCCCAAACCCTTGTGGTACCCTAACAACCATGAAACTCAGCAAAAACCGGAAAAGGAATTGTCTTTGAATAAAGGTTGGTTTTTGGGCTGGGAAACTTCGTGGGCGGACTTATCGTTCATAACGTTGAGTAGATTTTTGGTAAATTAGTAGTATGAAAGCCTCACTTGATTTACAGAAGACGATTATTCACGGTTTACAGGGGTTACCTGATTCGAGCTTGCGTGAAATAGCCGAGTACATATTCTTTATCCGCCAAAAAGCATTGAGTCCTGACCGTTTTCACCAACAGCTTGAGGAAATGATGGTGGCACAGGGGCTATTGACCCTTGAAATGAGCGAGGCTGCCCATTTAGAAGAAGAATTTAACGGCTATCAATCCCTATACCCCAAAGAATAAGATGGAAGCATTTGTGTCTGACACAATGGCTCTAATTCTCTATTTGGAGCAGAGGAAAATGCCTCAAAAAGCAAAGGAAATATTTGAGAAAGCAGGCCTTTCAGAAGCTCATATCCACATACCATCGATGGTATTAGCCGAGATAGGGTATTTGTCGGAAAAAGGCAAAATAGAGTTGTCATTAGAAAAGGTTGAGCAATACCTTTCAGAAAACAGTACATTTTCAGTGTATCCTCAAACATTAGAACATTAGAGGTATTGAAAGCAACGTTTGATATTAAAGATGTTCCTGAGTTACATGATAGGATAATAGCAGGGACAGCTAAGCTTCTAGGTGTAAAATTGATTACAAATGACCCTAAGATTGAGGCCTCTGTTTCAGTGGATACTGTTTGGCGGTAAAATGTATCCTATCGACTAGGCCGGCTGACTCAGCCGAAGAAGAGCCAACTACCTCCCCCACCGTCGTCGGGAGTATTCAAATTCCCTTGTCAGACCACTTCCCAACCATGAATGCTTCGATATCCAGCATGCCTTGAGAAACAACAGACATTCCTATGCCTCGCTCAAAAAGCCCGGTAA
>JANQTF010000268.1 GCA_030731845.1 Bacteroidia bacterium
AGGCAAAAAGGCATGCAACCATAAAGATATGCGAATCCAGACCGATTTCCGTTTACGAGGGCAATATTTGATAGGCAGGCCCGAGATTGATCCACTGGAAACGCCGACAGGGTCCCGCACCCTGTCAGCGGTTAATCAGAAAACCCGTGGTCATGACGGAGGATGTTTCCCACGACAGGACAAGGGTTCTGTGAACATTCCCTATATTCGGGACCGAACAACGCAATGACTTCAACCGTCACCCTATGAATCGTTTTCTTTTCGTCTTTCTTGGCATCTTTTCTCTGGTAAGCGTGAAGGCCCAGTCGCCTATGCCTGCCAAAAGCGCCGCCGAGATCCAGCACATGATCAAGCGCCTCGGCGTGGTTGGCAAAGCCCTCTATATTGCCGCTCACCCCGACGACGAAAACCAACGGATGATCACCTACCTCGCCAAAGGACAAGGCTACGAAACCGGATACCTCTCCCTCACACGCGGTGACGGCGGGCAAAACCTCATCGGCGACGAAAAAGGACCTTCTCTCGGTCTGTTGCGCACACAGGAGCTGCTCGCAGCTCGCAGAATAGATGGCGGACGCCAGTTTTTTACCCGCGCCTATGACTTTGGTTATTCCAAAACACCTGAAGAAACCCTCACCAAATGGGACAAAGATGCCGTGCTGGGCGACATGGTCTGGGTGATTCGCTCCTTTCGGCCTGATGTGATCATTACGCGCTTCGCCACGCCCGAAAAAGGCGGCGGTGGCCATGGCCACCACACCACTTCCGCGATGTTGGCCCACGAAGCCTTTGCGCTCGCAGCAGATCCCAAGGCCTTTCCTGAACAACTCCAGTATGTGGCTGTGTGGCAGGCAAAGCGCTTGTTTTGGAACAATTACTGGGTGTTTCGCAACTATGAACCGACCGAAGAGGAAAAAGCCAACATCATTGAGGTGAATGTAGGTGAATACGACCCACTCCTCGGCAAAAGCTATGGCGAAATCGCCTCAGAGGCGAGATCCATGCACAGATGTCAGGCATTTGGAGCTGCGCTGCTTCGTGGCAGCCTGACAGAATACCTCGACTTCGAGCTGGGCGACAAGCCCGAAAATGGAGACATTTTCAGTGGCGTGGAAACCACCTGGGCGCGGCTCGGACTTCCCGTGGTCGGCGAATTGCTCACCAATGCCTTCCAGGATTTTGACCCCAAAAATCCCGCGGCATCTATCCCGACTTTGCTCGCAGCTCACAAGCTCATTGAGAAAGCTGAAACATCCGGCAAAAAAATAGACAAAGTCTGGGTCGCAGAAAAACGCAAAGAACTCGATCAGGTAATCCTTTATTGCGCTGGCATCTGGATGGAAGCGACCACAGCTCAGCCCATTTTTGCGTCCAATGCCCCTGCCCCATTCAAAATCGAAATCCTCAAAAGGACCAACCTCGACGTGACGTTTTCCGCCATCACCCAAGGCACGGAAACCAGGTCCATCAATGAGGCATTGGGAAACAATGCCTCGGTGCAAACCTGGGAATTCAGCCTGGCAACAGGTGCCACGGGCGATCAGCTGGCAGTGACACAGCCCTATTGGCTGTCAAACCCAGAGCCGGTCGGCGTGTTTGAAGTATCGGACAAGCGATTGATCGGCATGCCGGAAAACCCGGCGCTCATTCCCCTGCGGGCCGATTTCCTGATTGATGGAGTGCTGATCTGCGCTGATCTTCCGGTGATTCACCGCTATGTGGACCGCGCCGTTGGCGAACTCTATCGCCCCGTGGTGATCGCTCCGCCCCTTACCGTGAACGTCAACGAGAAGGTGTATCTATTTGCCGATAACCAACCCAAAACCGTGCAACTACAAGCGCGCGGCAACGGACCCGGCAGCTACGAAGTCACCTTCGAGACACCCGAAGGATGGATCGTATCGCCCCAAAAACTCGACATCACCATCAACGAAGCCGGACAAGAGCTGCCTCTCTCCGTGACGGTGACGCCGCCTTCCTCCAAGTCGGAGGGGGATTTCAAGGTATTAATCAGTGCCGAAGGCATGGAGCCCTACTCGCTTGGGTTTGAGGAAATTGCCTATGGCCATATTCCCACCCAAATCTGGTTTCCAAGAGCAGTGAGCCGTCTGGTCAGGATAGATCTGAAAAAACGTGGCAACCTGATCGGATACCTCGAAGGCTCCGGCGACGAAGTGCCCAAAGCATTGCAGCAAGTGGGATATCAGGTGGACATCATCAATCCGGATGCAGTAACTGCCGAAGCCTTGACAAAATATGACGCCGTGGTTGCAGGCATCAGAACCTATAATACCCTGGACCGGATGCCCTACATCCAATCTCAGATTCTCGAATATGTGAAACAGGGCGGAACCTACGTGGTGCAGTACCAAACATCTTCTGGCATGAAAGAAGACAACCCCGGACCCTATCCGCTCAAGCTGGGTCGCGATCGCATCACCGTTGAAGAGGCGGAGCTTCACTTCATCGACCCCAATCACCCCCTCGCTACTACGCCAAACAAGATCACCGATGCCGACTTCGATGGATGGGTGCAGGAGCGCGGCCTGTATTTTGGCGGAGAATGGGACGAGCAATACACCCCGATTCTCACAGGGCATGACCCCGATGAAAAAGACCTTACAGGCTCTACCCTTGTGGCCCAATATGGCCAAGGCTGGTACGTCTATACAGGATTGTCCTTTTTCAGAGAATTGCCAGCAGGCGTGCCGGGCGCTTTCCGCTTGTTCGTCAACATGATTTCACTGGGCAAAGACGCGGAATAATCAGCGTAGGATTGCCTTTTTCATCTTATTCACCCCTCAACTCTCCCCCAGATGAGCGATCAGGAAGAAGATCAGGATTTGCAGCAACTCTTTCCGTTTGTCAAAAAATGGAAGACCCTCTATGCCTTCGTTTTGGGAGAACTTGTGGTGCTCATCGTATTGTTTTACCTGTTTAGCCACGCATTTTCATGAACGTAGGCATGGACCCCATCGATTGGTGGGTCATGGGCGGGACCATCCTGTTCATCGTCATATATGGCATCTGGAAAAGCCGCGGATCGACCGACATTCGCGGCTACCTGCTCTCCAATCAAGACATGAAGTGGTGGACCATCGGTCTGTCCATCATGGCGACACAGGCGAGCGCCATCACCTTTCTCTCCACACCCGGACAAGGCTTTGGCGACGGAATGCGCTTCGTGCAGTTCTATTTTGGACTGCCCATTGCCATGGTCATCATCAGCATGGTGGCGATCCCGATCTACCGGAGGCTGAATGTTTACACGGCCTACGAGTATCTGGAGCAACGCTTTGACCTGAAGACCCGGACCCTTGGAGCCTTGCTGTTCCTGTTGGGCAGAAGCCTTGCAGGGGGCATCACCATTGTGGCACCGGCTATCATTTTGGAGACTATTTTGGGCTGGGACACCACCATCACCTGCATTGGGATCGGGATTCTGGTGCTGCTCTACACCGTGAGCGGTGGCACCAAGGCCGTGAGCCAAACGCAACAGCAGCAAATGGCGGTGATTCTCATCGGTATGTTTGTGGCCGGAATCGTGATGGTGTGGAAACTCCCCGCCGAAGTCGGCTTCCTCGATGCGCTGGACATAGCCGGCAAATCTGGCAGGCTCAACATCATTACCCTGCCCGATAGCTGGAGCAACTTCGTGGAAGATCGCTACAACATCCTCTCGGGCCTCGTGGCGGGCACGTTTCTGGCCCTTTCCTACTTTGGCACAGATCAATCGCAGGTGCAGCGGTATCTCGGCGGAAAAAGCGTGACCGAAATCCGGATCGGGTTGATGTTCAATGCGATCTTTAAGGTGCCGATGCAGTTTGCGATTTTGCTGGTAGGGGTGATCATGTTCGTGTTCTACCTGTTCGTTCCTACGCCCATGTTTTTCAACGAACAAGAACGGGAGGCCGTGGTGCAAAGTGAATATGGAAGCCAATATCTGGAGCTGGAGCAAGAATATGCCCAGCTTGACGCAGCGAGAACCGATGCCTGGTCAACTTATCTCCAGCAAAAAAAATCAGGGAACGAAGCAGGCAGAGCCTCGGCGATGGAAAGCGCCCTCGCGGTGACTGCGCAGGCAGATAGCGTGAGGAAGCTGGGCGTGGGCCTCATCGAAAGGCGGGAAGGCTCCCGAGCCAAGGATCAGGATCGGGTATTCCTCACATTTATCCTCAACCATCTGCCGATTGGCCTCGTGGGCTTGTTGATGGCCGTGATCTTTTCAGCGGCCATGTCCTCCTCTTCAGCGGAGTTGAATGCGCTGGCAAGCACAAGCCTGGTTGACATCTACAAGCGACAGATCAAGGCGGATGGCAGCGACAAGCACTACGTGAGTATGTCGCGCTGGCTCACCCTGGGCTGGGGCGTGCTCGCGGTGATATTTGCCATCATCGCCGGGCAGTTTGAGAACCTGATTGAGTATGTGAATATTCTGGGGTCTTTGTTCTACGGAACCATTCTGGGGCTATTTGTCGTGGCATTCTTCTTCAAAAAAGTAGGAGGAGATGCTGTTTTCCCTGCCGCCCTCATGGCTGAGTTATTGGTGCTTGCCTTGTATTTCCTGCCCAAAATTAGCCCCGAGATGTTTGAAAGCTTGCAGGTAGGCTACCTGTGGCTCAACCTCATCGGGAGCACTGCTGTGGTGGTGCTGAGTCTGATCTGGAAGGCCTTGTTTGGACAATCAGAGGCAGCAACGCAGGGAGATGAGGGAAATGCCTTGTGATTTCCTCGGAAAAAATGCCTGCATCACAGGGAATCACGGTTTCCCTTATTATCTTTATCGGATCAAAATTTTGGTAGAAATGATCCAGGCCTCCATCAAGGGATTGGAGGGTTTCTCAACAACGTTAACCTCATGGGAAGAGCATTTGAATATCGCCGTGCAGCCAAGGAAAAGCGCTGGGGCAAAATGTCGAGAATATTTCCCCGTTTGGGAAAAGCCATCACCGTAGCTGCCAAAGAAGGCGGAAGTGATCCGGATATGAATGCCAAGCTTCGCACCGCGATCCAGAATGCTAAGGCACAAAACATGCCTAAGGACAACATTGACGCGGCCATCAAGCGGGCTACCGCCAAAGATGCTGCTGACTATGTGGAAATCAACTACGAAGGCAAAGGACCACATGGTGTGTTGGTATTTGTGGAATGTGCCACCGACAACCCCACGAGAACTGTGGCCAACGTGAAGATGTATTTCAGCAAATACGGACAAGGCATGGTGCCAACTGGCTCGCTGGAGTTCATGTTTGGTCGCAAGGCTGTCTTTGAATTTGAAGCCACTGAAACCACCGATATTGAAGAGCTGGAGCTCGAGCTGATTGATGCAGGGCTGGAAGAGATCGAAATCGAGGAAGGAACCGTGTATGTAACGGGAGATTACACCGACTTCGGCAGCCTCTCCAAGGCTTTGGAAGGCCTCGGCATCGAGCCTACAAGCGCATCGCTCAAGCGCATTCCTACCTCGCCCATCACCCTCACCGAAGAGCAGATGGAAGAGGTGGATAAGCTCATCGACAAGATCGACGAAGACGACGACGTGCAGGCCGTGTACACCAACATTGGCTAACAATCATACTCAGATACTCCGGAAATCAGGGATTGGGATAGATGCCCAGTCCCTGATTTTTGCATTGAAATAACAGCAAAACCGCTCACCTCGATCAGGTTCATTTCTCAACTTTCCTGTATCTTTTTACCTTGAACCCATTTCCAGGAAAATAGCACGGCCTCAGGGTACGTTATCAAGTCCATAGATTCACCTCAGTTTTTCCCCATGAATGTTGTTCGAAGCTTTTCTTTGTTTTCCCTGATCATCTTGTCGGCAACTACTGCCCTGGCGCAGCGGCCCCTTCCCGAAATAGAGCGAGAACTCGCCACACTGGCCAGTGACATCTTGCTCAATGATTCATTGACTATCAAAATCAAGCAAAACAAGCTCTTCGCCCGGCTGCTGATCAGCACCCTGGAGCGGGCAGATAGCTACCACTATCCCTGGGATTCGCTCCAGACCGTATCGGTGCTGACAGCAGAAGACGATGCTTTCCGCATTTTTACCTGGCACATCGTGGACCGCAACTACAACCAATATCGCGGAGAGCAATACCACTATTATTTTGGGCTGATCCAGCGAAAAATCACCAAGGCAAACGGCGAAACGGATTATGTGGTCATACCCTTGATTGAGAATGCACCGCTCGTGCCTGGGGTTGAAAATATGCAACTCGACAACAAGCATTGGCTTGGTGCGCTGTATTACCCGCTGCGCAATCACAACAAAACCATTCCCGCCTATACCACCAAAACCCGCAGCATGACCACACGCGGCGACAGCATGTATGTGCTCGGCCAGGGCTGGGTGACAGGAGAAGCCAAAGCAAAAACCAGAAAGACGACCTACTACCTGCTTCTTGGCTGGAACGGAGGCGATAACCTGGTGAATTACAAAATGGCAGAGGCACTCTATTTTGATGAAGATGACCCCACCAAGGTAATCTTTGGTGCAGGCATTTTTTACTTCGATGCCTACAATCCCCGCATGAGGGCGCTGTTTCGCTATCAGGAGAATTCACCTTTTTCGCTCAACATGGGCATGGTGAAAAGCGGGGGTGGATTAGGGAAAAAATCTGAAGAGATGATTATCTACGATCACATGGGGGTGCCCAACTTCAAAGAAGGTGAACCAGTCTCCATTTATCAGGCTGGTCCTGACGGCGCGTATGATGGGTTCTGGTTTGACAAAAAGCAGGCGGGATTCCGCTGGTTTCAGAATGTGGAGTTGGCTGACAACATCACCTCAGATATGGCGAAGGAAATCTCTGAAAATCAGGAAGAGATTGTGCGGGCCAAGCTGGCGCAGCTTCGCTACTGGGCCGAGCTGATGGATGATCAGGCGCTGGTGTCAAAAATTGAGAAGCTGGAAAGCAAAGACAAACTCACCGCCAAAAGCGTGAAACTCATTCGACAGAGTGAAAACGACCTTGTGGAAAGGCTGGAGCAGAAAAGCAAGGCAGAGCAAGAGCGGCTGAAAAATGCGGGAATCAATCCCAAACAATGAACCAACCCTATCCAGACAAGCTGGTGATCATTGGCGCAGGCGGCTTTGCCAAAGAGGTGGCCTGGCTCTGGCGGTGCTGCAAAGCTGCCGGGCATTCTGTGCCTGATTTGCTGGGGTTTGTGGCACCTCCCGCAGGGATGCAGTCCTGGGATGGCATCGCGGTTTTGGGTGACGACCAATGGGCAATGGCACATCTTCCACGAGGGACAGGCTTTGTGATTGGACTGGGAAGCTCGGCTGCCAGAAAAAGCTTAGCGGAAGCATACGAAGCACTTGGTTTTCAACCCATTAGCCTCATTCACCCGGAAGCAAAGATTGGGTCCAACTGCCGGATAGGCGAAGGGACGTTGGTCTGCGCTGGCAGCACGATCACAGTGGATGTGCGCATCGGGCGGCACGTGCTGATCAACCTGCACGTGACCATCGGTCACGATAGCGAGGTGGGAGACTTCAGCGCGATTTCTCCTGGGGTTCATCTCAGTGGGCACAGCATCATTGGCCCATGCTGTGATTTGGGGACCGGAGCAATGACCATTCCAGGCATCAGGGTGAGCGCGCATACGATCCTGGGGGCGGGCACCGTGGTCAATAGAAACCTTGAGGAAGGAGGCACCTACGTGGGAGTGCCTGCCAGGAAAGTTCGCAGCGGACGCACCCCATAAGAATTTCAATTTAGAGGTATTTCTTTCTACTTAAAGCGAATTTGGTTAATAGAAACTCTATAAATAAGAAGAATGTCCTATACCTTGCGTAACGCATTATCTATTCATGATTTGTTAATCTCAATTGTGTGAAACCATCTCCCTTCAGATATAGCAAGTGAAGGCCTGGAAGTAATGGAGGATGTGTTGTCTCAAGTATTTTTTTTCAAAACTTTTACATTGTTAAACATTCCATCCATCTCATGAATCACCCTTTTATAGCCCAAACACTTTTGGAGCAAGCGATTCATAATGCCGTCACGGGAGTTGTGATATCTGATTGCAGCCTTCCTGATATGCCTTTGATTTATTTCAATCCAGCATTTGAAAAGTTGACAGGCTATCCCAAAGAAGAGATTTTAGGGTTCAACTGTCGGTTTCTACAAGGGCCCGAAACAGACCAAAGTCAAATTGATAAGTTGCGGTCGTCGGTACAAGCAGGACAAACGTGTACCATCACGCTACTGAATTACAAGAAGAATGGGGAAAAATTCTGGAATGAGCTCACCATCTCGCCCGTTAAGAACGAAGAGGGAGATCTGACACACTTTATTGGAATCCAGGTAGATGTAACCTCCAAGGTAGAAGCGCTACAGCAGCTTATTTCTTCAAAAGAAGCAGCAGAAGAATCCAGCCGAATCAAAACGGAGTTTTTGAACTCCATTAGTCACGAGCTCAGGACACCCCTTACGGTTATGCTAGGCAATTTGCCGTTGCTTACCAATGAAGAGGCCCTGCCAGAACCGGAAGAAATCGTTGAAATATCAAAAGACATTGAGGAGTCTGGCCATTATTTGCTTGAGCTCATCAATGAGTTGCTAGACATATCAAGGATAGAGGAAAACCGACTTTCTCTATTTCCCACCCCGATTGATATTATAGATGTAGCAGAAGAGCTGATCCAGTCTATGGCATCTATGGCCAGACAAAAAAAGATTGCTCTAACCCAAGACATCCAGAATTTCAACCTCGTGACAGACCCTAAAAGGCTCAAGCAGATCCTGTACAATATCATCGGTAATGCCATTAAGTTTACCGATTCGGGCGAGGTTCGCATTGAGATATTTCCTTTGGCCAATCAAGGAATCATTCGGGTCACCGACACAGGTCCTGGGATAAAACCTTCATTTTTACCCTATGTCTTTGATGTATTTCGCCAGGAAAACACCTCAGCGACAAGACTCAAAAGCGGCTCAGGGCTTGGACTCGCCATCACCAAAAGATTGGTAGAACTACAAGGTGGCACCATCTTAGCAGAAAGCACATTTGGCTCGGGTAGCACTTTTACCATTACATTCCCTATTTAACAGAGTCAATCAGGTTCTTTCATGAAAAAACGCATTCTAATCATCGATGATGAGGTTAAGATAGCCCGAATGTTTGTTAGAAGACTCACGAAGGCAGGCTATGACACCCATGTTTCCAACTCGGGATCTGAAGGGTTGAAGCTCGCATACGAACTTCAGGCAGACCTGATATTACTAGATATACACATGCCCGACATGGATGGATATGAAGTAATTCGTACCCTGCGGTCCAATGGCTATCGTGGCCTTGTCTCTGCTTGTTCAGCATCTGTCTCGGTGCGGGACTCCAACATGACCCTCGAAGCCGGGTGTGATTATTTTATCAGCAAGCCTATTGATCTCACTTTTGAGGAAACCATTTCAGACTTATTATCAAGGTGAATGGAGAAGATATTATTCATAGATGATCAGCCATCCATCCTTCAGATGCTTGATCGGCGTTTCTCGAAGCTTGACTTTGTGGTTTTAACAGCAGAAACCACCCAAAAAGCAAAGGCAATCCTATCCCAGCAAGACATCGACCTTGTCGTGGTTGACTATATGATGCCAAGTAGTGGTGGCTTTGAATTTCTTGAAGAGACACTACATTTGGATGTGCCGGTTATTATGATGACCGCCCACAGTTCTCTCCATCTAGCCATTGAGTTTATCAAGCATGGCGGCGCCGATTTTGTTGAAAAACCTATCGATATCGATGTCCTCTCAGTCAAAATTCGAAGGGCTATTAAAGCAAGGCGATCCCTCACCGCTGAAAAGACGGAAAGAGCCAAGGTAGAGGCAGAATTGAGGCGCATTAACGAGGATTTACTCATAAAAACCCAAAAACTTGAGGTAGCTAACCGACAGTTGGATCTGTACACCTCCTCCATTTCTCATGATCTTCGGTCCCCGCTCCGCCAAATTTCTTCTTTTGCACAACTGATATACAAAAAGAATCATCAACACTTTGATGAAGATAGCCATGAATATTTCCGGTATATCAAACAGGCTACCCAAAAAATGAATGACCTCATACAGGGACTATTAACATTCACCAAAATTTCTGAGACCAACCTAGTCCTGACACAGGTTCCTCTTCAGCCTTTGATACAAGATGTAATCTCCGAACTTCGCCTGGAAAAAGCATTTCATGGAACAATTAGGCTTGAAAGTGGCAATCTCGCCGTATTGGCAGATCCTCTCCCACTGAGGCAAGTGTTGGTGAATCTTCTTGGGAATGCAATAAAGTTTTCCTCAAAAAATGAAATGCCTGAAATCACCGTGTTTTCTCAGGTTATAGCAGGGGAAAAAGTAGCCATCACAATCACTGATAATGGGGTCGGTTTTGATGACCAATATTCTGGCACACTATTTAATATGTTTACCAGACTGCATGAGCAGCATGAATTTGAAGGCATCGGCGTGGGCTTAGCCTTAGTCAAAGGAATTGTTGAAAAGTTGGGCGGAGACATCTGGGCACGTTCAGAAGTCGGTCAAGGGGCTTCCTTTACCTTTATTCTCCCACTAGCTAACCAATATTCGTAGCCAATCAATCGGGCACTTACATGATAGGCAGCTAATATTCATACCGTCAATGCTGGTAAACCAAAACTCAACGTATTCTTTATGAAAAATCGCCTTTGTCTTTTCCTCCTATTCTTTGTCCCCTTCTTTTCGTTTGCCCAACAACGTACAAGCGCACCCGACCGATCGCTGGAGCAACGCCGAAGCCCGCTTCCTACACAGCTCACAAGGGTCGTTCAGGACACATTGCTCCCAACTTCCTTTTCTCAGCCATGCGGAAGCAGCGTGCTCACCTATCTGTCTGTTGCCAACTGGGGCTTTGTGAGCGGAACCAATGGCTATGGTGACAAAGAAAAAGCCGAACGCCTGGACTACAGCACCAACGCAGACGTCACTATCGAAGAAATCTGGGCATTCTTCTCTGTTGCTGTGCCTGTGGGAAATGGTATTGTATCATACAAACTTTATGATGTAACAGCAGGTGGTGGCCCAGGCAACTTGCTCGGAAACACCGTTTCGTCACGGGTTTCCGGACTGGGAACGAGCGACACCTCGGTCATTGCAACCGTCTTCCCGGTGCTCAACACCGTGACCCTCAGCGGAAAAACCGGTTTTTTCGCCAGTCTGGATATTTCCGGGATTTATGCCACCAATGACACCGTTGGCCTGTTCTCCACCGAGACAACATGTGGAGACAACAGCAGCACCTGGGAATTATTTGACGACAATACCTGGCACAACTTCAATGATAGCACCACTAGCTGGGGGCTCACCCTTGATCTGTACGTGGCAGCTGTGATCAGTTTTGATGAAACCAGCGGAATTGACGACTACGTGCATTCCCGTGGTCTGAGCATTTTCCCTGCTTTTCCCTCCCCTGCCACGTCACAGGTTCAGCTTCCATTTGAGCTCGCCAGCACTACCTCTGTGAAAGTAGCTGTCTATGACATGCAAGGCAGGCAAATCAGTCAGCAGGACCTGGGGCTCCGTGCTGCCGGAAAACACGCCTTCGAGGTGAACACAAGGTCCTTTACCCCGGGCATGTACACCTACGTGATCCAATCCGGAGAAGCAAGCCTGGCCAGTAGATTTTTGGTGGAATAGCACCAGAGATATTCCATGATGTGATTCAGCCGCCATTCGGAACATCCGGGTGGCGGCTGATTGTTGTTTGCAGGCGGTTGGAGCTCGCTTGGTCCAGGCCGACGGCAGAATAAAACTAAGAAGGTCAACCCTTCCCCCTATTTCCCTTCCACTTCCTCCACCATTTCCATGACTTTGGAAATGAGTTCTTTCTTGTAGGCTGCCAACTTTTCGGCTACTGCCGCATCGGCTACGCCGATGATCTGAGCAGCCAAGATGCCTGCATTCTTGGCCCCATCAAGGGCCACGGTGGCCACGGGCACACCGGAGGGCATCTGGAGAATAGACAGGACCGAATCCCAGCCATCAATGGAGTTAGAAGACTTAACCGGAACGCCAATGACGGGAAGCGTGGTCACTGATGCCACCATCCCTGGCAGATGGGCTGCGCCGCCTGCACCCGCAATGATCACCTTCAAGCCGCGGCTGCGAGCTTCTGAAGCATAATCCATCATGCGCTGTGGCGTGCGGTGCGCAGACACAACCGTGATTTCGTAGGGAATCCCGAAGACTTCCAGCATCTCTGCAGCGCCCTGCATGATTGGAAGATCTGATTTGCTGCCCATGATAATGCCGACCATAATGGGGGAAATTATTGAGTTTTTGAATTGTTGAGTTGGGGAATGAGGGAAGGGGGGAAATTGTTGAGTGGTTGAATTGAGGAATGGTTGAATGAGGGAAATGAGGGAAATTGTTGAGTTGGGGAATGAAAGAATAAAAACGCAGAACCTCGCCTTATACCTTATTCCCTTATACCCTTATACCTCTAACCTTAATTCCCTGCTCCCCTATCGCTTTCCACTTTCAGGATGTCTTTTACTCGCATAACCTTGTCTCGCAGCTGATCCACGTCGCGGTCGATGATGGTGACATGTCCCATTTTGCGAAAGGGTCTGGTTTCTGCTTTGCCATAGAGGTGAGGAAACACGCCCGGAATGGCCAGAGCATCTTCCATTCCCACATAAACGGCGGGGCCGGTGTGGCCTTCGGCTCCGAGCAAATTGACCATCGCAGCGGGGGTGAGGAGGGTGGTATCGCCAAGTGGCAGGCCAAGGATGGCTCGCAGATGCTGCTCATACTGCGAGGTGCCGCAAGCCCGGATGGTGTGGTGTCCGCTGTTGTGCGGGCGTGGGGCAATTTCATTGATCAGGACCTCGCCATTCTTCAGGGCAAACATCTCGATCGCCAACAGGCCTACGTAGTCGAGCGACTTGACCAGATCCACTGCGATCTCGCGAGCGCGTAGCGCCTGCACAACCGGAACGTCGGCAGGGCTATACAGGTACTCCACGAGATTGTGCTCAGGGTGAAACACCATCTCTACCAAGGGGTAGGTCTTGATATCTCCCTGCGGATTTCTCGCGACGATGATGGCGATTTCCTTCTCAAATTCGACCATCTTCTCCACCAATCCCGGCGCATCAAATGCCTTGTCGAAATCGGCTGGCTCTCTAAGAATCTGCACGCCACGACCGTCGTAGCCGTCCTTTCCCAATTTATTGACCGCAGGCATCCATCCGAGTTCTCGCACTTCGCTGGCATTATTTACCAGCACAAAATCCGCAGTTGGCAAGCCATGTTCCTGATAATAGGCCTTCTGAGCACGCTTATCCTGGATCATTCGCAGAATATCCGGATCAGGATAGACGGTCTTGCCCTCTGCCTTGAGAGTAGCGAGGGCATCTGCATTCACCTTCTCAATCTCGACGGTGATCACATCGAGGTCTTTCCCGAATTGATAGACAGTCTCGTAATCATCGAGCGAACCCTGTGTAAATGCGTGCGCATAAGGCTTGCAAGGGGCTTCAGGGTCTGGATCCAACACATGGATCTCCACATTAAAATCTATGGAAGCCTGGATCAGCATGCGCCCAAGTTGGCCACCGCCAACTACGCCGAGCTTCAATCCTCTGTAAAAGTATTTCGCCATCTTCATTTCTTGGGACTGCGAAGATAAGAAACGAATGGCAAAAGGCAGACGAAGATCCAGATTTGAGTGACTGGTATTTGTTGTGGGGGGTGCTGCGCAGTTTTGTAGAGGCAAGGAAGGATTCCCCGCTGGCGAATGCCTGCACATAGAAACCGGAACGGCGGGGCTATCTGGGGCAGACCGGCGGGCTGCCCCTACGCACG
>JANQTF010000269.1 GCA_030731845.1 Bacteroidia bacterium
GGATAGCAGTATGTATTTGACACATATCCCGAGGATGATTCAGCGAAAAATGAGTCAATACCTTTGGCGTGTTCCAACAGACGAAAAGGCTGTTTTTTTGACTTTTGATGATGGCCCGACCCCGGAAATTACTTCCTGGGTCCTGGATCAACTGGCTCAATACAATGCCCTCGCTACCTTTTTCATGGTTGGCGAACAGGTTAAAAAGCATCCTGAAATCGCTCACCAGGTCATCGATGCAGGTCATGAGATCGGGAATCATACCCGAACCCATGTCAACGGAAAAAAGACGTCGACCTTTTCCTATCTCAGGGAATTTGCCGAATGTCAGCAGATATTGAGAGAATACACCGGCACTACACCAACCCTGTTTCGACCTCCCTACGGAAGAATTACCAAAGCCCAGGCTGCGCCCATCCTCAACAAAGGCATCGACATCGTGATGATGGACATCATCACAGGAGATTTTGACCTAAAAAGAAATGCCCGGCCAGTTGCCGAGACGGCGCTCACGCATGCCGACAATGGCTCGGTACTCTTGTTTCACGACAGCTTGAAAGCATGGCCAAGACTCCAGGAGGCCCTACCTGTCGTATTGGAATCCCTGGCCAATGAAGGATTTCGATTTAGGAAAATTGAGCAGGAAGAGCCTGAGGAAGACGCCTAAAATCGGAAATCAAATCTTCCCTCCGAGAGCTCAATATTGTTTCCAGCAGGATCTGTGACTTCAAAGGAAAATTCTCCGGCGAATACGCCATTGTCTCCGTCCAATAGGGTGATTTCCATCGCGCCTGACCCGGCTACGGTAGGATACGGCGTGGGATCGCCACCCGTGGTTTGCGCGATTTCGCCGTACTCAAACCTGATCCCATTCGCAGTCCATTCATCTACTGTATAGCTTCCATTCTCGGGCAACGGCGATAATTCCCACAGAAAATATGTCCCGTCTGAGAGGTTGGTCGCAGTGACGCGCAGCAGAGAATCGGTATCAGAATACGAAGCCGTAATATTTGGCTGCAGACCGCTAATGACCGGAAGCCAAACTTCGCCATCGATCAGTGCTCCCATTGAATTGGCACCAACCCTCGTGACGGGTGGCAATTCAGGCTTACAGGCAGAAAGGGCAAGAGCAAGTATCAGGCAGCAGCTAATCAGGATATATTTCATGAGGATATGTCTCGGATGGCAGTTAATAATTCATTGAGCATCATCGCAGTAGCGCCCCAGATAATCTGGTCATTCACCAGAAAAGCTTTCGCATCAAATGTGAATCCACTGTTTACAGTTACAGAAGTAGTCGAAACGGGTGTTTGGAGCAATTGCGCTACCGAAACCTCCAGAATTTCGTCCACTTCCACTGGTGATGGACGAAAGATGGGACGATTCGCTGCATATCCCACGACAGGTTGCACCAAAAAATTGCTTGCAGGAATGTAGAGTGTTGTCAAACCGCCCAACACCTGTACTTCCCGCTGGATGATTCCCAACTCTTCTTCTGATTCTCGAAGGGCGGTGATGTGCAGGGTATCATCTTCTGGCTCTTGCTTCCCTCCTGGAAAACTGATCTGCCCTCCATGCGCCTTTCCATCGTTTGTTCGTTTCATGAAGACCATATGAAGTTCCTCCCGATGTGGATACAACAGGGAAAGAACCGCCCCCTTGCGATGCAGGTCTGGTGGAGTACGTGGTCTTCCGGGTAAGGAACTCAGCTCCCATTGGCTTTGCCAGCCTGGAAGTGGGGTTTGAAGACGTTCTTGTAATGCAGGAATGAGATCTTTCGCGGTCATGAAATCAAATTACCACCAGGAGTTTTTCCAATCCGATTCCTCTGGAAGCTTTCAGGAGTAAGAGATCACAATCGGATACCAATTCCTTGAGATGTGGAATGGCTTCCTGAGTATTCGAAAAGTGATGCACCGGGGTTTCCAATTGGGCCAGCGTGTACTGTATCTCTTTACCAATACCAATAACAAGATGGGGGGATTGATTCTTGATTAATTGACCGAGCTCAGTATGAAGCTCTTCTGAGGCCTCTCCCAATTCATACATATCACCGATGACCAGCCCAATCCGACCGGCCTGAAGCGACATGACATGACGGATGCTGGCCGCCATGGAGCTGGGATTGGCATTGTAGGCATCCATCCAGATCTGGTAGCCATCCCGCTCGATGAGCTGGCTTCTGTGATTGGCGGGAAGGTATGCGCCGATTCCAGCAGCAATTTTGGAGGGCGCTACCTGAAAATGATTCGCCACGGCAGCTGCTGCTGCGATATTCAAGGCATTATGACTGCCAGACATGGCACTGGAAACCAACACCGGTTCTGCCCATTCGTCATATTCCACCTGAACAACCATTCCCGCAGAAGATTGATTTCTGATGCTGGCCTGAAAATCTCCTTTGTCTCTGCCAAATGAAATAATTGGCTCATAAGCGCCAGCAGCCTGAACCACGCGATGGTCATCTGCATTAACAAATAATGCGCCCTGCTGCTGCTTCACGACTTCGAATAATTGCCCCTTTTCAACCATCACACCATCCAGACTCAGCAATTTCTCCAGATGTGCATACCCCACATTCGTGATGAGTCCATGACTCGGCAGAGCGATTTCCGCGAGTTCCAGAATATCTCCGGGTTGGTTGGTGCCCATCTCGATGATGGCGATTTCTGCCTCATCAGGATAAGCGAGAATCGTGAGCGGGACACCGATGTGATTGTTGTAGTTCCCGGCTGTTGCATGTACGACATACTTGGTCGACAGGGCAGCAGCCAATAATTCTTTGGTTGTGGTCTTCCCATTGGAGCCGGTGAGCCCGATGACGGGGATGGTCCAGGTTTTCCGAAATGCGGTTGCCAAGGCTTGTAGCCCTCTCAACCCATCTTCGACAAGAACATACCGCTCATCTCCTGGAACAATAACAGCAGGATCATCCACAACGACTTTTGCCGCACCAGCTTCTAACGCCTGGGGGGCAAAAAGATTCCCATTAAAGTTTGCCCCTTTTAAGGCCCAGTAGAGATCTCCTTGTTGAATTTTCCTCGTATCTGTAGAAACATTGCGATGAGCAAGAAAGGTATCCAACAGAAATTGTAGTGAAGCTGGCTTCATGGACAACGGAATTTGAACATCTAAGGTAGAAGAAAATGCCCTTTTCGAT
>JANQTF010000270.1 GCA_030731845.1 Bacteroidia bacterium
GTATTTGTCTTACTGAATAATGAGTCTAACGAAAACTCAACAATAGCTTGAGTCCCTGGAGGCGCTGGCACATAAATATTAATCTCAAAGGGTACGCCTTGAAGTAGTTTAATAGTACCGTCATACAGTATTAGCATGGAATTAATTTCATCATGGCCTGTTAATTCAACTCCTTTTTCGCACTGTAGGTATGAAAATAATTCTTCACCTGAAGAGGTAGAAAATGTATATAGAAATTCATTTTCCACTTCGGAGAGCCTAACAGTTCTTGGTCCTAACCTCTCCCCATTCAAGAAGTATACGGTTATACCACACTCAGCACTAAGAGAGTAGAATTTTCCATATCCATGAATGTTTTGCAATTCATTGGCTTTTGATTCAAAGATCAATCTATTATTTTGATCACGAACGAACACTGAGTCATTGTCTTCCTTTCCTCTTGATATCGTCCAGTTATATTTATTTCCAAATGACGTTAATTCATCAATGGATAGTATGCCAATCTCATCAAACAGAGAATCGGCGCTACATTCTTCATAAGATTCATCTTCGCAAGGATAGTTGGTTTTATTTCCACACGCTGTAAAGAAGCCCAGAAGTATCAAAGCGAAAATATATCCAGGTTTGAGGTTCATCACTTTGAGTCGAGATGTCATTACATTTTGGGATAGAACCTTTTTGTCAATTAGGAAATAGAATGACCAAGGGTAGAATCCTGGCCAATTTATTAAAGAGAGTTAATGAAGTTTCCCTTCGGGTTGAGCCCCCCTAATCCAAATACACCACCAATCTTCCCAACACCAAGTCCACTGCATCAGTTCCAGAATCATTAGAAGAAATGAGCTTATCTCCCGTAAAGTTGGAAGGGACAGCTGTATTGCTTTTCGCCGGAGCCATGACGCCGTAAAAAGTCTTTTTGTACTTACTCATGCTGCCATTTTTCCAGGATTCGATCACACCGCCGTATTGCCAGTTGAGGCCGTAAAAGCTAAATGGGTGCTGATTAACCTTCGCGATTTCCGTAAGCGGCAGCCCCACGCCAAGTCCTTCCCTGGTAAACCAGGTAGATTCCCGTTTGTCGATGTAAACAGCTTTGATTTGGGTGCGCTCAGCGTTTTTCCAGGTGATTCGTAGTTCTGATGGTTCTCCGGGAAAAATTACAGTGCAATCCTCATCGCCTTCCGGTGTCTTGACTGTACTCAGGCCCACCTGAGTTCCTCCGTAGATACTCACGAGATCTTCTTGCGAAGTACTTTTTTTGATCGGCCCTACTTTAATCCCCGGCACGATGATACGCTGCTCCGTTGCAGGAAGCACTGCCACCGGATCGCCGCCTCTGGTTCGTTGATTGGCTGAGGTAGCCGTTGCAATTACTTCGTCGATCACTTTCTGAAACCTTGGATATACATAACGTATTCCCCCTTCGTGAACCCAGCCCATCTGACCGGACGACAGTTGAATTAAGATATATCGGGCTTTAAATCGCTGGTCTCTTAAGACTGCTTCTTTTCGAAGGAGCGTACGCTGATGGAGGTACGTAGCCTTTTCGCCTACCTTCATTCTCGCGATTTCTGGCATTCCAGATCCAGGTTGAGACGTAACGATGAGATTCTCTACCCAGGATTCTACTTTGCTGGGCAAGCCTTTTTCCTTTAACTCTATGGAAAGATCTTCGGCTGCATCGATGAGATCCACGATTGGTTGTGTGTATACTTCGGTGGGTGCGGGCTGGCCTGGTTGTTGACCCTGCTGGTTGGGGGGATAGCAGGCTGTAAATACCATGGCTAAAGTACTTAGCAATAACAATGAATACCTAAATCTGCTCATACTCCCTTTTTGATCATTCATCTCAATAATACCTGTCTGACGTTCAGAATGCAATGTAGTTTCCTTGAATGAACATTTTTTTCTTTTTATTCAAACTTATTTGTGCTCACCGTGTTAGAAGTATAATATATAAATGATAAGGGCATCATTTGATGTCAATCCATGCCTTCGGTAGGATTGAACTGCTTATTTGCTCTTCAACCAACCAATTTGACTTAACAGATATGGGAACTGCTGTAAAAACTGACTGGTCTGTAGGCGATATGGAAATGTTGAGCAGAACGCTGAAAGCCATCGCCCACCCAACCCGCCTTTCAATCCTGGAAATGCTGGAAAGTGAGAAAAGACTTACTGTTACAGAGATTTATACGCGTCTGAAAGCAGACCAATCTTCTATTTCTCACCACTTATCCATTTTAAGAAGAAGAGGAGTAGTAGGTCAGGAGAGACATGGGAAATTCATTTTCTACTTCCTGGTAGAAGGCTCATATCTGTCCCTCCTGGATTGTCTTTCAGACATTCAAAGGTCCGTTTCGGCCTATAATTAGATATGTTGTCATGCCTTGAAAATCGGGTAGCTGATACGAGTCAGCTACCCGGTTATTTTTTGTTCCCCAGCGGGCCGTCTTCTCGGATCAAATTGTGAATGTCTTTGTAAGGAATACCAACCTGAATCATTCCCAAAGCATAGGGCCCGATTTCGTAAGGGTTAAAATACACCACAAATTGCCCCGATTGAATCTCAAAGTGGAAATCATCAGGGAGTGCTTTGTATTCCAGGCCAGCATCCGCTCCAAACTGCTCCACCAATCCATCCCTGACCAGCTTATCCAGGGCAGGTCGATAGCCCTCAATAAACAAAGCATCGGCATCCACTTCCTTGAGAGTAGGCAGAAGCAAGTGTGTGGTCAAGGTGGCGTAGTTGCCATGAGCGGCTCCGGCGTAAAATGAAAAATAGTCGAAATGGACAGGCAGAATATCGCCCACCAATGAACCAAGTCTGACTGTGGATTCTTCTCCTGAAGGAGGAAGCCCTTCAAGATTATCCATGTTTTCCAGAGCAATCATACAATCTGAAAGCCCCACCTTCCTGTCTTGAAAGGATGGTGGCTGAGTAACAGCATTGAAGGCCCGGGCAATCGGAGAATTTCCGTCTGCTCGCCAGATTTTGTGGATTACGTGACAGAGAGAATCTGGCGTATACAAACTCACTTCTTTTGCAGTCATCGACAAGCCAGCAGCAGGCCACCCTTCAACTGCGGAACGCAAAACAGCTTTTTCGGCTGTCCAGACGATCGGGAGCTGTTCATCATCCTCGTTGTACCAGGT
>JANQTF010000271.1:0-3101 GCA_030731845.1 Bacteroidia bacterium
AATGAATAAATAGTAAAAAGAGGTTACACATCCGATTTTTGAAACAGCGCTGGGAGGGTCATGAACAGAATTTTGAAATCGAGCCACACCGAATATTTCTGGGCATACTCCACGTCGAGTAGCTTTCTGCTATCGCCGCTCACGCCCTTTTTGCCGCGCTCGGTCACCTGCCAAAGGCCTGTGATACCTGCCGGAGCGTTGAAGCGCTCGGTAAATTCGTCGGTAGTGAGCTGCTCGGCTTCGTAGAGTGGCAATGGCCGGTTGCCCACGATCGACATATCGCCCTTGAGGACGTTGATCAATTGTGGCAACTCATCGATGCTGCTGTTGCGGATGATGTGGCCAATCTTGGTGATACGCGGGTCTTTTTCGATTTTGAAAAAAGCCTTTTCGGCTTTGTTGCGACGCGAATTGCGGTAAGACTGCTCACTTACCATGGACTCGTCGCCGATGAGGGCTTCCAGATCAAGCTCGCTCATGTCGTCAGAAATCATCATCGGAGCTTCCTCTGGTTCCTTAGTGGCTTCCTCGGCTCCATACTGATTGAGGTGCATGAGGTCCTTGACCATCTGATCGGCGTTGGGCCTCATAGATCGGAATTTGTAGAAATCAAACACCTGATAGCCGGTGCCCACGCGCTTGGAGATATAATAGACAGGACCTTTGGAGGAAAGCTTGATCAGGATCATCACAATGATCAAGATCGGGCTAAGCATGAGCAATGCTGTTCCTGCCACCGTGATATCAAAGATTCGCTTGATCAAGGGAACCCTATAGCGCGTATCTGGCAGCGAATGATTTTTCTTTCGTTCAACCAAATCCTGAAAATCGATCAGCTGATTGACGCGCTTTAGGATATCCACATTCGCCATGGATGGGTGAAATACTTCCTGTACCCGCCATTGCATCCCCCACTCAGCGATATTCTCGCCAGGTCGATCACTCACCAAAATGGAGGTAATCCCTTTGAGTTGTTCCATTCCCCGCCAAAACTGAAGCCAATTGTGCCTGGCAGCCAGATCCTCGGGATCATGAAAAATGAGCAGAAGCTGCCTGCGAAGGGCACCATTGCCACGAATCTCTTGAAGGCGCTGCAGCCCCTCCGGAGTGGGTAGTATCTCTCGCATTACATAGCCCAGTTCATGAAAAGAAGCAAGCCGCTCCTGAGTGACCTTGCCATTGTAGAGCAGAATGGCCTACCGCGAGAGGAAGTATTCAGACTTTCTGGTGTCAATTGATGTGCTGGTCATGGGGAATGGATTATTTGCTGCTGATTCTTTGGATCTGGGCCTCAATTCGAAGCTCAAGCTCAATGGGGTTGAATGGCTTGAGGATGTAATCCACAGCTCCGAGGCGGAGACTTTTGATTCTGTCATTGCTATCATCATTGCTCGATAGCATGATCACTGGAATAGATCGGTAGAGGGGACTTGCCTGCAAGTGCTCCAAAAACTCAAAGCCATTGAGGTTGGGCATATTGATATCTGCCAGGATCACATTGGGCCGATAACCACCATGAAGCTTTTGAAGGGCCTCCACGCCATCAGCAACGAGGGTGAGGGATAACTTTTTTCCAAGGAATTTTGAGAGAAATCGACGCATGAACTCACTGTCATCGACAATCATCATCTGGTGCATGTCTAGCTGTTCCATATTATGTGTGTTTCCGGTACTTGAAAAAGAAGGGCTGGGGCTTGTTTCTCCATTGAAAGCCATATTGTGCTGTGACAAAGATTTTTTGAACAGAGATAAAAATGGAAACAGATTCTTGAGCATAAGCGAGTGTTTTATTTATGCTGCAAAGTACATAATCCGATTTTTAACAAAAACATATAAAAATATTATTTATTACATATTATATACGATTATTTGAAATTAAATTCTTGCCAGAAAAAAAAAGTGACTTAGGCCACTTTTCTTTCTGCACGCTCCCAGAGGACCGTTTGCTTTCCTTTTCGAAATCGAATGTATCCTTGTATCAAGCTCCAGTTCATCATCAAAAAATAGAACGGAACAAATAATACCTTTACCCTAAGTGCTTTCTGCTCCAGCCACCAACCAGCTATTGCCATCATATAAAACAACCCCTGCCCGAGGGCCAGCCAGGTATATATCCCACCCAATTGCCAGGCTAGTATTGGCCCCAAAATGAACATCGCAATCAAGCCAAGAGGCGCGAGTGTCCAGCGTAAACCCGGTGCGAAATAAACTGAAAACTTAGTTTTCCATATTTCACAATGTTAAACAGCCCTGTCAATCTCCCCATGGCTTGAAAGGCTCCAGCGCTGATTCTCACCTTTCTCTTCATCTCTTCTGCCGAAGACGCAGAGGCAAACTCCATGGCGTAGGCATCAGGTTCATAAGCGATCACATAGCCTTCGCTTGCTATGCCCATGGTCATGATAAAATCTTCGATGATAGAATCGGCTGCCACAGGTCGATACAGGTTTCGCCTGATCGAAAACAACTCTCCGGCGGCTCCCATCACGGAGTACCATTCACCGTCCCATTGCTTGAGTTTGGATTCATATTTCCAATACAGGCTCTCCCCTGCTGCACTTGCGGTGTCTTTCTCTTGCGACAAGACGCGCTTTTCACCAGCCACTACGCCAACCATTGGATTATCATAATGCCGCACGATGTTGCGAATCGCATTTGGGTTGAGCAAGGTATTCGCATCTGAGAAGACCACCACGGGCGAGGTGATTTTTGACATAACGCGATGAATTGCGGCGATTTTCCCACGTCGCTCCGGCTCGTGAAAGAGTGTTACTTCATCATAAGCGAGTGCCTTTGCGGGCGTGTCGTCGCTTGATCCATCGGTCACAAGCACCACCTTCATCTTTCCTTCAGGGTAATCAAGCGAAAGGCTATTGAGGATTTTTTCGTCGATAAAATCCGACTCATTATAGGCCGCTATGAGGTGTGTAACCTCAGGCCACACTTCTGGATTGTGCTGAACTGGACTGCCCTTAAGCAGTCTTTTTAGGAGGACAAGACCATAGAGAAGTAGTCCATAGCCGATATAGGAATAGAAAAGAATGGCAAGGAAAAACCAGAAAATGACGGCCAGAATATTCATCCGAGTTTATTAAATTCCA
>JANQTF010000271.1:3201-13784 GCA_030731845.1 Bacteroidia bacterium
CCCAGCATCACGTAGCGAAAATTGAGTTCGGGTTTACCGATGGCATCCAAGGTAGTTCCAAACATTCTCCCCCAAGGCTTGATCAGAGCGAACAGCAACAACACCCGCAGAATCAGCACAGCATCTTCGTAGCCCGGACCAGCCACAATACGAATCACAGGCCCGGCTGCCAGGCCAATCGCGATACACACTGGCAGGGTGAGGGCCAACATCTCGGCGGTGGTTTTTTCGTGCAATCTTGCCACTGCCTGTGGCCCTTCTTCTTTCCATGCTTTCCCCATTTTAGGAAAAATAGCCGTAGCCAGCCCTCTCAACGGCACTTCGAGATAGCTGGTCATACGCAGAGCCACGTTATAAGGAGCCACAGCTGCCGGGCCCATAAAAAAGCCAATCATCATCACATCTACGCGCTGCAAGAGCATAGAACCGAGGTTGGTGCCGAACACAAACCGGCCATAGTTAGCCAATTTTTTCAACCATGCCACACTGGGTTTCGTCATGGCGAACAAAGACCTACGGGTAACCCAAACCACGGCTGCACCTATAGCAGCCGCGGCAGCTTGTAGCCAAATGAGCATATATAATTCAGGAGAAAAACCGATTATCCACCAAATCGCCATCACGACACATTGCCCGCCTCCATAGATGAGGTTACCAAGAAGCACACCTCGAAAATCCTGACGGGCGATCTGCACATACTCCAAAAATCGAAGACCTCCCAGGGCAAGCATAAAGATGCCATACCAGGCCGTGAGCGCGGGCAATGCCGGTGCCGACCACCAAATGGCCAAGGGCTGCGCCAACAGCATAAATATGCCCCAAATCAAAATACCCAAGCTGATGTTGAGCAAGTAGGCAGACCCAATGATTCGACGATCCTCCTCTGGTGAGGCATGTACAAAACTTACCAGCCCATTTTGCACAAAGCCTGCACGGGCCATCTCAGCCATAGAAAGCACAGTGAGATAAAGTGCCCACATTCCATACTCTTCCCGGCTAATCAAGCGTAGCAAAATCAGCATAGAGAGCAGAGCAAACCCCTGATTGGCCAATTGGCCAAGCATGGCAAGGAGCCCTCCTCCTTTGGTGGAAGTCTTTTTCTTTTTCATAATTGAACCATTTTTTCATGCCCTACAAGTTCCTGATAGACATTCATCACCTCAGGTCCAAGGGAAGCCCATGAGTAGTGCGACATGACTGTTTTTCGCCCACTAATGCCCATGGCTTCAGCTTCATCAGGGTTTTGCAGGAGGGACGATATCGCTGAAACAATGTCTGCAACCGAATGTGGATCTACCAGCCTCCCCTCAGATCCTGATCTCAGCATTTCCTTGATGCCTCCAGTATTGCTTCCTACAAAAGGGCGCCCAACACTCATGGCCTCCAATATGACCCTCCCTTGCGGTTCATAGCGAGAGGGCAACAACAGCAAACTTGATCTCCCCAGGTAATGCAGAACCTCCACTGGATCTATCGCTCCAGTCCAAACCACCTGATTACCTAGCCCCAACTCCTGAAAGCGCCGCTGGAGCGCATTCTTCTCCTGACCACTACCGATCATAAACAGCCCCACATCCTTTGGCATCTTGCTCAGAATATCTGGCAATAGATCCACCCCCTTGATCCCTTCTATTCGTCCCACAAAAGCGATCCACTTCTCAGTTGGATAGGGAATAAGATCGCTTTGCTGAATTCCGTTGGGAATCATTTTGATACCAAGTCGGGGCCGCTCAAAACGCTCATTGATGCGGTCGGCCTGGTCCTGGCTCACAGCGATCAGAACCGGGAGCCTTTTGGCGGCTATTTTTTCTGCGAGATTAGATACTTGAGCATGAACCCAACGGTCGAAATTTTTACGGTTATATGCCCATTCTTCGGCTGTGAGCCCATGCACAGTGAGCAAGCATTTGGATAAGCGACCAGGGAAAAACATGGGCCATGCCAGCCCACTGCGGCCATGGAAGTGGATCACATCAAATTCTTGCTCATGCTTCCATAGCCACCGAATCACTTGGAGATTGAAGGCAATTTCGTCGATGGTGTTGGCAAACCAGCGCATCCGATAGCCCGGCAGGGTAGGCAACTCAATCAGATGACGACCTTCGACTACCCGCTCTTTGGCCCCCCATGCGGGCTTGGCTCCTGTGAGGATATAGATATCCAGGCCCTGATCAATCAGGGCCTGGCTCAATTCCCATACATGTGTTTGAATCCCTCCTTTGTAGGTAAAATGCAAGGCTTTGCAAACCAGGAGCACCTTCATTCAGCTTCCATTTCTCGCTTCAACCGATCTTTTCTTCTTTCTTCTGCCACACGATCATCTTGCTCCTTGCGTTCGCGTTTTGCCCGACCCACTCCGCCCAAAATGCCGGCGATCAGGGCAATGAGGACCAAGTCAAAAGGAAATCCTTCGCCGGTCATAGAGAGGAAGGTTGAGCAGTGCTCGCTGAGCTTGCTGTAGCCAAAATCTCTAGCGCCTCATCTTCTGGGGGCGGCGTGAGATAGCGAAGAATCTTGGCAGGAACGCCCGCCACCACAGCATAATCAGGCACATCTTTGGTCACTACCGCTCCGGATGCCACCACCGCCCGACGACCGATTGTGACCCCTTTGAGCACCATGGCCCGTGTAGCCACCCACGCGTGGTCTTTGATGATGATTTCTCCGCCTTTGCCACCTGCCTGACGGTTGCTCACGTCGTGAAAATCATCGTCCATGATGATCACGTGCGGAGCTATGCGACAATGGTTCCCAATGATGACTTTGTTATTTGCAGAAATCGTAGGGCCATTGATCCGGCAATCGCTGCCGATTTCCAAAATCGCTCCTTTGCCCACTGACAACCTCGTCTGATTCACCGATGACCACACACGGGTCACATTGCCAATCTTGAGTGTGCCTCGGTTGATCACCTTGGGTTTGCCTTGGGTAAATACAATTTTCCCGAGAGAAGTGGCCTTACGGAGATACCAACGGCTGATGAGCCAGTTGAATCCCAAAGAGGCAAAACGAATTCCGAGCACGGCATACAAAGCGAGCGTACCAATATTGCCTCCTCGCTCTTCTTTGATTTTTTCAATTTCACGAACAATCAGCTCTTTCATGTAGGTCTTGTAATGATTGTGAATACTCATTTATCTCCCTGCCCTATCGGGTTGGTTCCGACTCGGGCAGCTCAGTGAGTTCAGTAGTGGAGTGTGGGGTGTGAATGAAGGATTTGTTGCTGCCTTTCAACTTAAACAGGGACAGAGCCATGGAAAAGAAGGCGAAAGGAAGGGTGATAAAGGCCTTGAGGTAGCGAGGCTGATATAGGCTCCGCGGAATTGCCAGGGCAAAAGCGAGGGCATTGGCGGCAAATGCAGCCCCCCACAGCCAAGCCCAAATCGGCGGCGATACCAGCAGTGCAATCACAAACCCGATAAACAGGACGCCAGGCAAGATGAGCCTCGGAGGCAAAATCATCTGGCAGGCCTTGTCAAAGAAGTCGATATTTCCTTTGCGAATGAGGGCAGAAAGCGCCTTGCCAAAAAACAACTTGGCATAGTGAAACTGTGCCGCGATCCAGCGGCGACGCTGCCGGGTGAAATGGTCTCCCTGACTCACTTTTTCATCATAAACCCAGGCAGAAGGTAAGTAGGCTACTTCTACTTCACGACCCAGGAGTTTCAACTCCAGCTCTTTGTCAAATCCACCGATGGCATCTACCGTGGTCATAATTTCTTTGAACATCGGATAGTCGAATGCCATTCCCGATCCCACAAGCCGGGAAGAAAGCCCTATGGCCCGGTGCCCGGAAGAGAAGATCCGGTTGTTGATCTCTTCACTCATCGCATCGAGGATGGCAAAAGCCGAATTGAGGTTTTTCGCTACCCGATGGCCCTGTATGGCCTTAAAGCCTGCCTGATAGGCAGTGTTGAGCTTGTAGAGAATGTCTTTCTGGGCAAGATTATCGGCATCAAGAATAAAGGCCAGATCAAAATCATCGCCGATGGTGTCAAGCGCCACATTGAGTGCGCGGCTTTTGGTGCTTTGCTCAAAGGACACCTCCACGAGTGTCAAGGGCATGGAGCGCAGCTCCGCGAGCGACTCAGGCTGAAGGCTGTCACCAATGATCACGAGTTCCCATTTATCCTTAGGATAGTCGAGAAACAGTGACTGTCTTGCTGTGTGCAGGATCACTGCATCTTCTTTGTAGGCAGGAATGAAGACTGCAATCCGGGCGAGGCCTTTGGCCTCTGGAAGCCGCTCATCGCGCCTGGAAGTTGGCAGAAATGCCAGCAGTGAGTAACCAAGCAAGTAGAACGCAGACAATCCCAGATAAGCCAGAATGATGGCGCCTAAGATATTGAGAATGATCATGCTTCGATGGGTTCTAGGGTAGGAATAACAGGGTCAGATGGCAGGCGAAGGTGAGTGAGATTCCATCGGATACTTCTCCAGATCGCGTTTCGGTGGTCCTTGGCACTGCGGTATTTGAGGAGTTCTTTTGGCGTCACTACAAACCAATAGTACATGGCAGCCAATAGTTTCTCAACACCGCTGCGGTTTCTGCGCAGATAGACAAATCGATTTCTATGCAGAAAATGTGTTTTCAGCGGGCTGAGTGCCCCGGTAGAAGCCGAAACTTTGTGCCAGATTCGACTAAAGGGATA
Organism: Bacteroidia bacterium; assembly: GCA_030731845.1. Classification (GTDB taxonomy): domain Bacteria; phylum Bacteroidota; class Bacteroidia; order J057; family J057; genus JANQTF01. Next base: position 7,854 of record JANQTF010000271.1, read on the forward strand.
AAACATGATTTTATAGCCTGCACGCTCGATCCGGGAGCAGAGGTCATGTTCTTCATAATACAAAAAAAAGGGCTCATACATATAGCCCAGGGTATCGAGCAGCTCTTTTCTGATGAGCATGCAGGCACCATTGGCAAATCCGGTTTCTCGAATCTGATCAAATTGCCCTTCATCTTTTTGTCCGTTGCCGATCTTGCTCCCGCGCAGGGTAATGGGGTGCATGCGTGTGGTTCCAGCAAATTGCAGCACCTCGGGCTCATCGAAAAAGAACAGCTTGGGACTCACCACGCCAACCTCAGGATGCTCTTCCATGTACTGAACAAGCGGATCAAGAAAGGCGGGGTCCACCTCCGTGTCGTTGTTGAGCATGAGCACATACTTGCCTTTGCAATGTGGAAAGGCGAGATTGTTGCCTCCGGCAAATCCCAGATTATCGGGGTTGATGAAGAGCTTGATGTGGGGAAAATCGGTCTTGAGCGGACGAATATCCCCTTTGGTGGAGCCATTGTCCACGAGCAGCAATTCCCAGTTGGGATAAGACATTCGATCGAGAGAATCGAGCATAATCCGGGTCAATTCCGGCTGATTGAAATTGACCGAAACTATGCTCACCAATGGGCTTGAAGAGGTCATGCCTGTAGCAGGAACAGGTTGAGTAGGGTTTGGTATGTGCAGAGAATCCAACATATACTATTCGGCTTCTAAAAGTGCATTTTGATCTTTGTCTGGATCGATACCTGCGTCCCGCAGATCCTGTCGATCCTGATTTTCCAATTGTTCATCATACATCGGGGCCATCCAAATCATGGGAAAAGCGAAACAGAGGATAATCCCGGTGGGAATCTGCCCCAGCACCATGTTGCCATAACTGGCAATGGCGATGCCGCCATAGGCCGAGTAGATCGCCATGATCTTGTACCGCAATTCCTGGTTCTTGAGGTTCCAGGTGATGTTTCCTCCTTTTCCGAGGAAATAACCGATCCAATAAACATGAAAAATCAGTCCCACAATACCTGTTTCGGCCCATATTCTGACATACCAACTATCGGTTGGCGTTTCGGCGGGAATGGTTCCGGGGCTGAATCTTTGACCCCAAAAACCCGCTGTGCCCACTCCAGCGCCTATAGGCCGGGTTTTGAGATATTTGCGATAGATCACCTGATTGTGAAATCTTGCATTGAGTGATGGATTATCGGGGTCTAGCGCAGTGCGCATTCTCGCAATTTGCTCCACACTTTGCAACGCCATCGTATATTTGAGCATCCCAAAAACCAAAAATCCTGCTACCAGACCCAAAACCAGCACCTTGAAGTTTTTGGTCATGATCAGGAAGATGATGCCCCCTGCTGCCGGTACTGCAAGCGCTCCCCTCGTGCCCGAGATCCCAAATCCGATGAATACGCATAAGGCCGCAAATCCATACCAGATTCGCTTTTTCATGGAACCGGGACCAATGGCAATGATTCCGCACAAGAGTGCCATCATCGCCTGAGAAGCCCCAAATTGACCTGCATCTGTGTAAAACGAGAATACCCTCAACACCCCAAAGAGCACATGCTGATCGGCGTGTTCTTCTGCATAGAGCCAATGGTCTTCTGCGGCATCGGTGCCAAATACTTTCTGCCTCATTCCCCACACCATCCCGAGGATTGAGATCACCACAATGATGTTGAGAAACTTGTCCAGATCCTTGACATCTCTGAAGTAGAAAAACACGATCCCAAAGCCCAGGAGCCAATAAAACCCGATGCCACGCATGGCATAAAACCAAGCTACGGCACTTCTTGCCTCCGGATTGACTACTTCAAAAAAGATGTAGCCCATCCACAGAAGTGTGAGCCACATGAGGTCGTTTTTGATGGGGGTCCAATCGGTTTCTCTGAATTTTTGGAACAAAATGGCCAACCAACCCAAAAACAAAAATGCATCCAGGGTGAGGCCCCAGGGAATGGCCTTCACGTAGCGCGAGATGCCCGAGGCCATGAAGCCCATGATCAGCACTGTGATCACACTAATACGAGGGTTTTTGAACATCATGACCAAAAACCCAATGGCAAAAGGCAAAGCCACCAAGCCAGCTCCCACTGCGAATCCCGCTTTGGCGATCATTTTCGCCACCACATACACTACCCCAACCCACACAAACAATGCCTGTGGAGTGAGTAATTTGTAAGCGCCTGTTCTTCGATCGAGAGGACCCATCTGTAGTATCTAGCCTTCAGTGCGTTGCTTTCCCCAGGATTCAATCGCTGAGGGAATAGTTCCTTCGGCGAAATTTTTCCTCCTACAGAACACATCAAAAGTAGATTATTTACAGATCCATGAGCATTCCTCTGTAAGGATTAGCCAATTTTAATCTCTCGTGGGTTGCAAGGAATGAGGCGAATCAGGAGGACTTTTGGAGCAACTGTTCCTCGATCCAATTGCTACATTCCTCTGCCCTAGCCTTCCAATCATGGCTCTTGGCAAATGCTTGTCTTGCAAGCCTGCTTGTATGGCTGTCTTCCTGAAAAGCCAGCTTACAAGCCACCTGAAATGAAACTGACTCATCAGCCTCGTATATCACTTCAGAGAAATCGCTGAGATCACTGAAACCAGTGCTCACCACAGGTAAGCCTGCCGCGAGATATTCATTGATTTTGAGTGGATAGATGAATCTCGTGAACTCATTTTTGACGAAAGGAATGAGGCCAACGTCCATTTTTTCCACCCAGGCGGGCAACTCATCTGGCTGAAGCCCCCCTGTTATTTCGACCTGTGGGTGCGCCACGAGACGCTCACGGATTTCTTCCTCCATGATCCTGCCCACCAACAACAACCGGGCTCCGGGCCAATTATTGAGCATGGCCAGCAGCATATCGAGGTCGAGCCTGTCATCTATGCTGCCAAGGTATCCGAGCACAGGGGCACCCGTTCTTCGTGGCTCGCTGCGAAATGCCTGCTCAAAAATGCTGAGGTTCACGCCATTTTTAATGACGATGCCCGGCAGATTACCTTGCTTCTCAGCAAGCAGGGGTGCAGAAGAGGTTATGACCCCATCAACCATCGACAAGTATTTGTCTTCCAGGCGGGGCCCGTGGCGGTTGGTCCATTTTGCCGCACCGATCTGATCATAGCAATAGTAATATTCCGCCGACAGATCCAATTTTCCTTTCAGATATACCCCCAAAAATGGATTGAAGGCATTGAGCGCCACGGGCTTATGATAATTCAATTTTCTGAGTGCCTTGCGAATAGAGGCAACAATCACCCTGGCATTCAGCTTTGCCATTCGCTCATAAGATGCCCCCGCCTCCAATCCATTGATCGGAATGATCGGAGGAAGCGTCAACACGTGCAGGGATCCCAACCCATCTGACCTCAATCTGCGCAGCCTTGGTGAAATCCCTAATATCCGCTTATATGGTTTCTTTCCCTTTAGGATGCCTTGAATTACGTCTTTCCAAGTGAAGGCAAATTCTACGTATAGCACTTGTTGCTCCTCAGAAAGTGCCTGCATCAGTTGCACCGTGGATTTTTGATAGTCGCCCTCCCAGGCAGGAAATCCAATACAAAGAATGGGTGGCAGTGATCTTTTCATAGCCGGAAAATTCGTGCATATAAACTACTGATCAAATCTAGTTTTTGTAGAAATCTATCCTTTTCTCTCCTCCATCGCCCATTAGCGGCGGCTAAGGACCTCCCTCCCCATTCGGAAAGCGATGCCACAGCCCAAGATCACACTGTTTTTCCAGCATCCTTGTCAAACTTTTTCCTCAATTCTCTCTCCCTCCACACAGATCTTCTTACTTTTGATCTCCATCTAACAACATCTTTCCCAAAAACAAAACAGCATCGAGCCATGGCACTTCGCGATTGGAAAAATATGTTTCGGAGACAAGATTCCGACCATGCATCGTTTCTAGGCGAAGTCGCATTTCGGCATGAATACCTGCTTGTGTACTCGGCCTATTATCGAGAATTGACACCCCGGCTTCAGGTGCGATTCCAGCAGCGCCTGAGCCGAATTTTGCGGAAACTTAGGTTTTACACAACCCCCGCTTTCCCACTGCAACCAGAAATGGTGGCGCTTGTGGCAGGCGCCATTGTGCAGGTAACTTTCGGCCTCAAACGATTTATCCCCACCTATTTCACCGAGATTTATATCACTCCGGCTAGCTACACCTACCCCTCCAGGCAAGTGCCTATGAAAGGAGATGTGAATCTCGATACCGGCATCATGACCCTTAGCTGGCCTGCTGTGAAAGAAGGTTTTCTGATTGAAGACGATGCACAAAATACTGCCCTCCACGAAGTGAGTCATTGCCTCGATCTCGAAACCACTTTTTTCGGAAAAGAAGGCTATTTCTTTGATCAAACTCATTGGGAAGATTGGGAAAAAAAAGCCCTGCAACGACTGGCCAATCAGTCGCGGCGCATGGTGTCAAAACGCACCCATCACAGCAAGATGAAAGAACTCTTCGCCAATACGGTGGAGATTTTCTTCGAACGACCCGAGGCCCTGCTTCAATTATCTCCCGCTATCTACGGCACGATGTGCCAACTCCTTGGGCAAGACCCACGTCGTAAGGAGTCGCCTATTTTATGACGCCAGGAAAATTCTTTTTCTCCCGATACCCAGGACTTCGCAAACCGCAGGAAGAATGCGCTCCTGCGCTCTTTCCTGATTGCTGAACTAGCAATGCCCCGGTCTCCCAAAAGGAATATTTTGTTTCGGGTTCTGGGATTTTTAATTTCCTTCAAAATCACCCCATGCACCGACCCCGTCTTCTGCTGCTTGCGATGGCCTGTTTAGCCTTTGCTTGTTCCCCGAAGGAAGTTTTGCCGCCATCGCCTTTGTTGCCTGCTCCCTCTGCCAAGCAGCTCGCGTGGCATGAACTGGAGCAATATGCCTTCATCCATTTTACTACCAATACCTTTACAGATAAGGAATGGGGATTCGGAGACGAACCGGAGACGGTGTTCAATCCCAGTCAACTCGACGCCCGCCAATGGGCTCGGATCGTGAAAATGGCCGGACTGAAAGGGATCATTCTCACTACCAAGCATCACGATGGCTTCTGCCTTTGGCCAAGTGAATACACAGAGCATTCTATAAAAAACAGTCCCTTCCGCAACGGAAAGGGCGATTTGGTGCGCGAAGTTTCCGAGGCCTGCAAAGAATATGGGCTGAAATTTGGCGTCTATCTTTCTCCCTGGGACCGCAACCACGCCGACTATGGCTCGCCCGCCTATGTGGATTATTATCGCAAACAATTGCGGGAGCTCTTTACCCACTACGGACCCATTTTCGAAATGTGGTTTGATGGAGCAAACGGCGGTGATGGCTACTACGGCGGAGCAAACGAGGCCCGCAAAATAGACGGATCCACTTACTATGACTGGCCCACCACACTCGCCCTCGTGCGAGAAATGGAGCCCAATGTTCTGTTTTTCAGTGATGCCGGGCCCGATATCCGATGGGTGGGCAATGAAAAAGGGATTGCCGGCCCAACCAATTGGAACGCCATTACCCCTGACACGCTTTTCGCCGGAAAGGCAGGCATCGAATCGCTCCTCAACAGCGGTTCTGAAGACGGCACACACTGGATTCCAGCCGAAGTAGATGTGTCAATTCGGCCTGGCTGGTTTTACCACCAAGCGCAAGATAGCCTTGTGAAAACGCCAGAAGACCTCTTTCGCATCTATCTTTCTTCCGTAGGGCGTGGTTCCAATCTCCTGCTCAACCTGCCGCCCGACCGTCGGGGTCTGATACACGAGCGCGACTCCGCTTCTCTCATGGGCTGGAAAGCCCTCATCGATCAGGCATTTGCCCACAATCTGGCTACTCAGGCAGAGATTTTTGCTTCAAATGTGCGGGGAAATTCTGCCGAATTTGCTGCTAGCCAGCTCCTCGACGACGACCCCGCTACCTACTGGGCCACCGACGAC
>JANQTF010000272.1 GCA_030731845.1 Bacteroidia bacterium
CCTTCTTCCTCTCCGTGAATCTCCAAGCCTCCGAATCTCCGTGTGAAGCAGAAAAAAACGCGCCTTATCCCCATATTTCCCCTATACCCTCTTCTACTTATTGTACCATATACCCTCCGCCCTTCTTCCTCTTCCCCCCCAAATCCACTATCTTCGCCTTTGCTATGAAATACTGCCTCCTCCTTCTCTCCGTTTTGTTCCTCGTTTCCTGCAAATCCACCGTCACCCAATCTGGTGGCGATGGGCAGGACCAATCCTCTCAGAGCCTCCCTGCTTCCGCGATTCAATATCTAGGCACAGGCCAGGTAGGAGAATATCCCATCAATTGGGAGCTGAGCCTCTCGGGCGACCAACTCAGTGGTCGCTATCGCTATGAGGGAAAAGATGCCTGGCTCGACCTCGCCGGGCAGACCCTGCCCGATCAGGAAACCTTCACCTTCAGCGAATCTCTCGATGGAAAAACCACCGGCAGCTTTAATATGTATGGCGGCCCCCGAACTGTGTGGAGCGGCTTTTGGCGGCCAGAAGGCAAGCCCGATAGCCTGGCCGTGAAGCTGAAGTTGGAGACGGCTCTCCTTTTCGTGAGCGATAGCACCTGGCCTGCCCAGGGACTCGCGTTGGAGTTTCGCACCAATGGCCTCTACTCTCCCGACTCCGTTTGCAAGGTGGAATATGTGTATTGGCGTGCCCCCGGCAAAGACAACCTCAGCAAAGCATTCAACAAACTCACCTTGCCGCCTTCTCTCGCAATACGTGGCCAACGCCTCAACGAATGCCTCGAATCTGTGGGTCAACTGGGAGACCTGACCGATTTCCCGCCTTCGGGGGAAGAAAATACCCAAATGATCCACACCATGGTGGGCAATGTGCTCGTGCTCAACTCGGATTTTTATAGCTATTCCGCCGGGGCGGCTCACGGCAACTACGGCAGCAGCACCCGCCACATTCTCCTGCCTGCCTTTCAGGAACTCAGCTTCGATGATCTCTTCCTGCCCGGCTATCGTGAGGCACTCGATGCGGAGGTAAAAAAGGAACTCAGCAGCCGCTTTCCCGATGAAGATGGCAACGCCATCGAATACAAGGCACTGCCCGATGACTTCAACGCAGAGCTGGGTGCCCAGCATCTCACCGTGTATTTCAACCCCTACGAAATCGGGCCTTATGCCCTCGGGCAGATCAGGATTCCGGTTCGCTATGCCGCTTTGGCAGACTGGATCAAGCCAGAGGGGCCGTTAGCAACGGTGCTCACTCAGCGATAGATCACGAAATCGGCCCGGTAATGGGCGTAGGGAAAGCCTTCGGGCTGGGCTTTGCGATTGAGCTGCAAGCCAAGTGGCGCAATGGCCTGCTGCAATTCTGCTGTGGACCAAAACTTCCCCATGTTGTCTTTGCCCCGCAAGCGGTCCAGCTTGTAGCGTGCCCGTATCAGGGGATTACGATAAAAATTTACCAACCGCTCCCGCTCCGGCACATCTCCCAGCACGATGCGCCCGGTGGGTGTGAGGAGCTTGCTCATGGCAGCCAGGGCCTGTTCTCCTTCTTTCCGCTCCAGGTATTGAAAGGAAAAATGCAGGAGAATCTTGTCGAATGGCCCATTCACCAATCGATCTACCTCCACCACATTACCCACGAGGTAGCTGATATTGGGCGCAGAGAACTGGGCTTTTGCTGTTTGAATCATCGCGGGAGCGAGGTCCACGCCTGTGATATCGGCGCAGCGGGTGGCCAATCGCTGGGTGAGCAGCCCATTTCCGCAGCAGAGATCGAGCAGCCGATCGCCGGGCTGGAGGTCGAGCAAATGGGCGAGATGCCCGGCAAGCTTCTCGATATCCTCCTGCTCAAAATCGCCCTGACTTCTCACACGAGCTACCTGCCGCAGCGGATCTTGCTCCGTGCTGGCAAGCTGTTGCCAATAATCCAGCCATTTCATAGCGCCTGTAGGGCTTGAGCCACACGAGGAAACAGCGCCATGGCGTTGGCATTGGTGGCTTCGGCTACTTCGTCGTAGCTGATGCCTTTCAGCTCGGCGATGGTCTGACAGACATACTTGGTGTAGCTGCTTTCGTTGCGGCGGGGCTTGTCTTTGCGGTGTGGGTTTGGCGGCAGGTAGGGGGAATCCGTTTCCATGACAAGAAATTCCAGCGGAATTTGCGCCACCACTTCCTGCACATCTTTGCGGTAGGTGACAATTCCTCCGATCCCGATTTTGAAAGAACCAAAAGACATGATGCGCTGCGCTTGCGCGATCGTTCCGTCGAAGCAATGAAACACGCCGGACAGCTGCTCATCCAGCAGATGTTCAATCTCATCGGTCGTTTCATCGATTGCGTCGCGAGCGTGGAGAATAATGGGAAGCTGATAGTCTTTGGCCCATTGAATCTGCACGCGAAGTGCCTGCTGTTGGCGGTCGAGGGTGGTTTTGTCCCAATAGAGATCGAGGCCCGTTTCGCCGATTCCCACATATCGCTGAGGCGATTTGTCGAGGTAGGTTTTGAGCTCAGCGAGCTGTTCCTGCCAGTTTTCCTGCACATGACAGGGGTGCAACCCCATCATAGAAAAGAAAAATCCTGGTACTTTCTGATCAAGTGCATGCATGACCTCGATGCTGTCGGCATCGATATTAGGGAGCAGGACGGCCTGTAGCACTTGCTGCGCCCTGGCGATCACCGCGTCCTGGTCGTGGGCAAATGTATCGGAATAGAGGTGAGAATGGGTATCGATGATTCGGATCATGAAATTGAAGGCTGATGTGCGCTGAGCTGCCCGCAAAGGTACGGGGAATTCTGATGGAGGGAAAAAGATGCCTGGATTGGCGAAAAGGAAAGAAACTCATATCTTAGAAACCTGATATTTGCTCGACCACGCGCCTGCGAAAACTGCGGAAATACCTGATCCTGTCGAGGTTCGAATGGCTAGCTGCTTCGAATTTTAGCGGAAAATGGCAAACACAAGCTCCAACCAGGCGCGTTGCGGCTGACACCTCAGTAGAAACAAAGCAATCGAGACATTCTTCGACATCTTCTTCCTTTCCTTGTCATCCATGCAGGATTTCTCTGGCACGCTTGCCTCAGTTTCCATACTTTTCGGAATCGTTTACCAA
>JANQTF010000273.1 GCA_030731845.1 Bacteroidia bacterium
ATAACCCCTAAACTTCCCTCAACGAACTCCCTTCGTCTCTGAAGGGGATGCAAAGGTGAATGTTTTTCCGGTCCCTTGCAACTTTTTTCCTTCTGTAGTTATCCACATTTTTGAAATTTACTCTCTTCGATGCGGTGTTTCCCAGAAGGGGATGTAAACTTAGGTAAAATCCACCGAGTCACCAAGGGCGCGAGGGATTTTCAGGAAAATTCTGTTAGATATTTTTTTCAGGTGCCCTCAATGCTCAAAAACCAGTTTTTTTCGCGGATTGGAAGCCCCAAGCAGGGTGATCTTCTCTCTGCCTTCTTTCACATCTTTGGCCATGTTTCTTGTGTCGATGATGTGCTTGGCATGTTTAACCACAAAATCCATCTCAAATGCATCGTGGTCGGTAACGAGAATCACAATATTATAGGAGGATAATGTCTCTTCTGTGAGGTCAACATGGTAGAAGGTCCTACCGGCGGTCTCATACATAGGAGCCCAAGGGTCACTGATATCAATGTCTGTGATTCCCTCTTCTATGAGTCGGTGGATGATTCCTTCTGTAGGAGAATGGCGCAGGTCTTTGACGTTCTTCTTAAAAGACGCACCGAGGATGAGAACCTTTGCATCGGCAAGAGCGATGGGTTGCCGCGCAAGTTCTCTCAGTACGAGGTGGACTACATGGTAAGGCATTCCTTCATTCACATTGGCTGCAAGGGTGATGAAGCGCGTTTCGAAATCGTATTCTCTGGCCAGCCAGGAGAGGTAGTAGGGGTCAATGGGAATGCAATGTCCTCCCACACCAGGCCCTGGCGTGAACTTGAGGTATCCAAAAGGCTTGGTGCCAGCGGCATCCACCACTTCCCATACATTAATTCCCCCCATTCTTTCGCAAAGGAGCGCCAGCTCATTGACCAAGGCGATGTTTACACTGCGGAAGATATTCTCAAGGAGTTTCTCCATTTCAGCCACTTTGGGATCAGAGACCATATATATGTCCTCAATGATCTGATTATTGACCATTGAAGCGATGATCGTACTAACCGGATCTATTCCACCTGTTACGATGGGTGTATTGGCGGTGGTGAATACTTTGTTTCCGGGATCTACCCTTTCAGGGGAGAAAGCGAGGAAAAAATCTTTTCCAGCCTTGAGTCCTCCTTTTTCAAGCTGAGGCTTGAGGTAATCTTCTGTGGTACCAGGAAAGGTAGTGGACTTGAGGATAACCAAAGCCCCCGGCTGCAGGTATTCTGAAATGGCAGCACCGGCAGAGACAATAAAGGAGAGGTCGGGATCTTTTTGCGAACTAAAAGGAGTAGGGACTGCGATGAAGATCACATCAGCCTTGGCGACTTGCTCAAATGAGGTGGAAGCAGAGAGTCTGCCTGCTGAGACCATCGCCTTAACGTCTTCGTCATTGAGGTCTTCGATAAAGTTTTCCCCCTGATTGATCATGTCAACCTTTCGGGCGACCACATCGATTCCTATGCTTTTGAATCCTTTTTTGGCAAACTCTAACGCGATGGGCATTCCCACATAACCTAGTCCGACAACAGCAATTACTGCTTCTTTGCGTTCTACACGTTCTTTCAATTCAAGTGCGGCGCCATGTAAGCCCTCCAAGGAGGTCGGGTTATAACGTTCCATTCGTAGTTGGTGTATTGGGTTGAGGTGCGTCAAGTTAAATGAGCATGAGGAAAAGATTTACTTCGAATTAGATAAAAATTTAACACATAACATGGTCACATCATCTAAAACTTCGGTGTCCCCGGCAAACTCATCCACAGAACGAGTCATGTGTTCTACAATCTCGGCGGCAGATTCAGACGTTTTCATCATAAGTTCCTCTACTACCTTTTCGCTGCTATACATCTCATCCTGATCATTGGTCTGCTCAACGAGTCCATCAGTAAACATAAACAGGATGTCACCTTCACTGAAGGTGTGATTGGCTTCTTCGGGTTCAATCTCAGGGATGATTCCAAGCAAGACGCAACCTGTGTCTAGCCTTCTCACTTGCCCTTTCCTTAAAAAGATAGGATAGTTGTGGCCTGCATTGACATAGGTAAAGCTTCCTAGCTGTGTGTCGAGTCGTGCGAGAAAGAGTGTGACGAACTTTTCACCCGTGGTAATCCCAAACAAAATGCTGTTGAGTTCTTTGACGATTTGGGCGGGGGAGTCGTATTGAGCGCTCAGTGATCTGAGGTTTGCCTGGAGGTTGGACATCAGCAAGGCTGCCCCGATTCCTTTACCTGATACATCGGCGATGCAGACATAGGTAATTCCTTTGCTTTTCTTGAGCACGTCAAAAAAATCGCCCCCGATTCCGTGATGTGCTTCATTCATCCCAAAGACGTCTATCTCTTTAAATCGCTCAAAATCAGAGATGAGTAGTTGCTGTTGGATGGTGGCGGCTACTTCCAATTCCTTTTTGAGGAATTCTTGCGCTACCATTTCCTCAAACAGTTGTTTGTTTCTGATGGCCACGGCAAGGATGTTACCCAGGGTTTCGATAAAAATGATATCATTCTGGGCCTCCATCTCGGAGTCAGCAAAGTCAGCGATTAGGAAATAGGCGAAGACTTCTTCTTTGTTGGTGATGGGAATCACAAACTCCACCCCGCTGGCAAACAGTGCGGGCATATAAGCTAGCGTGACCTGCTGTGTTGTTTCGGCTTGAAACATTTCCACAGAGCTCTCTGAGTCAACCTGACCAAAGCCAGTGGAAAACCCTTGCTCCCATTTGTGGTCATTCTTAAAGTAGAAGGACATTTTTTTCACTCCGAGTTGGGCTCGCAATACATTCTGGGCAATTCTGCACAGACGAGGGATCGAGTGCTCGTAGTGGTTGATGGTGCGAAGAACATCCAATAACGCTGCCGCCTCCAACCTTTTCAGTTGTAGGAGCTTTTGAGGATCATTGGTTTGGTAAGCGTTTTTCATGATTTTATCTCATTCCTGGCCATTGTGCTTCATCAATCCAGCTTTGGTAGCGAGAAAGCGATAGTCGTCCAGGTTGTCGTTGTCAAAAATAGCGGTTCTCACATAGTCTCCAACTTTGTCATCAAATCCCATGACCTGAACCCAGCCTTTGTCTATCATGGTTCTGATTTCGTCAATGACAACTGCGCGTGGTGCATTGGCTTCTTCCAGGATATGCTGTAATGACTCAACAAAATAAATGGAGTCCAACACCTGAAACTGTATCTCATTTAACTCTTCGGTCATGACACGACTCGATCTTTCCAACGATAAGAAGTGGTGAGATTCCCTGCAACCCCAATCCACAAAACATATGGCACATAGACCAACTCCAACAACCACAGCCATTGGAGCCAAGGCAATCTATGTAAAAATTTGGCACCACTCTTCATCAGCCAATGGTCTGCCATTATTTTAACAACAACCATTCCCCCAAATATCCCCCAGGCCCATGGATAGCAAAACCCAAGAGCCAGCCACCAGGGAAAGGAAAGGAAGCCAAGCCATGACATTGCTTGGATGGCGTTGGTGCGACGATTTACGTAAGATCTTGCTTTGGAAACCCAGCGAAGGCGTTGGCGACGAAGGCTTGCCCAATCGGGAAGTGGGGAGGTTGAAACAACGGCCTCATACGTGTGCGCAAATGCGAGGCGATAGGTACCCTCTGCCTCGATGGCCTGAAGGAGAAATTCGTCGTCGCCGGAGGCAACCTTTATAGAATGCTGAAATCCACCCAGGCAGATAAACAGTGCCCGGCGATAGGCCATATTGGCACCATTGGCCATATTGGGAAAACCCGCCAACAGCGAGCCCGCGCCCAGGGTCACGAGGCCGAGTGTCTCTATGGCCTGGAGCCGCTCTATCCATGGCTTGCCAGGTAACAACTCAATTGGTCCAGAGATAAACCCATTTTCTGGAGTCATCCACCTGCTCATGGACAGGAGCCAGTCCTTTTTTACTTCGCAGTCGGCATCTGTCTGCAAAATCCATTCGCCCGTAGCTTGCCTTACTCCTTGATCAATGGCAGATTTTTTCCCTTCCCCCGTAGCACTGAGAACTCTGGCTTTCACGAGAGGATAGTCCTGCAACACCCGGAAAGCTACTTCTCGTGTGTGGTCCTGGCTCCGGTCATCGATCAGGATCAGTTCCCACAGGTCTTGGTTATAGTTTTGTTGGCAAATGCTGCGGATGCAGGCTTCGATGTTATCTTCTTCGTTGCGGGCAGCCACGATCACCGAGATCGTTGGAGAAACTGAGCCAGGTTGCAACCCGGGTGTATCCTTATATATAAAGGCGTGGGTAGCTCTCAGCACCATCAGAACATAGCCTGCCAGACAGCAACCCAGAAAAACACCTATGATCAGGAGTACTACCACGAGATTCGATGAACCCATCGCAATCCCACCAAGGCAGGGATCACAAGGTTGATAAGATAAAGGATGAAAGTAGCCGAAAAGGCCGTGGCTGCACTCACGCCCACGAGACTCAACACCGCGATGGCGATGGACTCACGAATGCCCAGTTCGGTAAAAGTCCAGTAGGGTACAATCGATTTTGCAAAAAAAATTACCCAGATCAGCGGAATAGCCAGTTGCCAATGGACAGAAAGGCCAGCAGCATATAGCAACAATAAATATTGAAGGGAAAAAACTGCATTTCGAAGGCAGGAGAGCATCAACAAAGTGAGGGCAAGCGAGGGGGTCACAGCCACCATGGCTTGCCTGACTCGATCGCCAATTGTCTGGCCGGGAACGAATGATGCGATGCGAGGCAAGAAAATAAGAGCAGCAATGGGCACCATCACGCATAAGGCCATAATACAGGGCAACCACGCCTTGACAGGGCTGAGCCAAGCCTCTGGCAGATGCGCCTGCACGAGCAACAGTGCTGCGATGCCAAGCCAAAGGGTGATAATCATTTGGATGAGACGATCGAAAAACATAGAGGTGGCAGCCTCCCATCGGTTGCCGGGCGGCAAGGTCATGATCCTACCAGGATACTCCCCTACCCTGTTGGGGGTGAATATGCCCGTGGCCAGACCACAAAGTACCGCTTGCAGGGCTTGCTTTCTGGAAATCGAAGGATACCACTTGAGAACAAGAAGTCGCCATTTTTCTGCTTCCAAGCCCCAATTGAGGGGGAGGAGGAGCAGGGTGATGCCCAGAAAAAGGAGAGAAGACCCCGAAGGCGGCCACAGCTCAGTCCAGGATATGCTGTCTTCTGAGACAAGTCGCCAGACTACGTAACCGATGGCGGCGGTTGAGATGACCCAGGGGAGCCATCTCAACCGCGGTTGAGACCGGGACTTTGCGTCCCGCCATGCTACATATACTTTGAAGGCAAACTCTTTCATTCGTCTGTGAGGAATACGAATGTAGCACCCGGCACCTTCTCCGCAAAATGCGAACTGGCAGCTTCTCCTACATCCGCACCCTAAAAAGTCGCGGCGGCTGTGTACCTTTATTTCTCACTTCACGAAGACCTACCTGTGGCTAAGAGAATTATTTTAGGGATTGACCCTGGCACGACCCTCACCGGGTACGGCATCATCGTGGTGGATGGAAAAAAAATGCAATTGGTCAGCCTTGGCATCATTAAGCTGAGCAAATATCCGGACCATCCGGGACGGTTAAAGAAAATTTTCAGCCGAATCACAAGCATCATTGAGGAATATCGCCCGACAGAAATGGCGTTAGAGGCCCCTTTTTATGGAAAAAACGTGCAGTCTATGCTGAAACTGGGCCGCGCGCAAGGCGTGGCCATGGCTGCGGGCCTCATGCACGAGCTGGAGATCTATGAATATGCCCCCCGAAAGGTGAAAATGGCCGTCACTGGAAATGGGGCTGCAAGCAAGGAGCAGGTGTTTGCCATGCTTGAAAAGCTCCTGGGAGAAAAGATCGAATTGGAAGCGCTCGATGCGAGTGACGGACTGGCCGTGGCGGTTTGTCATGCGTTTCAGAGAAATTTGACGGGCGATGGCAAGAGCTATTCTGGCTGGGGAGACTTCGTGAAGAAGAACCCCGATCGCAAAAAGTGACTTCCCCTTCTTTTTTGCATACTATAAAAGGGTGAGACAACCTTCTCAGGAAGTGAGCGGTCGATATACTGATCCTTGCTACTTTCGCGTTTCATACACAGATCAGACGGATCATTTTTTTTCTAACACGAAATATTACCCTATGCAACGGCTTTTACAATTGCTTTTCCCAACACTAATTGTCCTTGCCCTTGCCACTCCTGGCCATGCAAATAACTGTGCTTCTGCTGTTACAGTCGCTACGGGAGGGAGTGTGACCCTTACTTTTGATGCGACTTGCGATATTGGATCTGCAAAACCTTCTGGCTATCCAGGATGTAATGTTGGTGATGTATGGTTTGAGTGGGTGCCAGCGGGCGCTGCCGGAACTGTGCATGATATGAACTTTCAGATTACCCCTTCTGGAAATAATACAGTAAACATATTCCTGTTGTATTCTGAGTCTTTTGAGGCTACTGGAAATGCTTGTCAGTGGAGTGGGGCGAATGCTGGATATACCGCACACAACCCTTTGCAGAGTGTTGCCTTAACTGCGGGGATTACCTATAATTACCTGGTAAGAGGAGTGGATGCCAGCGGCCATTTTTTCATTGTTGTTGAGAGGGTAAATGGTACTGGAACCATGATTACCTTGGCCCCGGTTATCACCGCCACAAACGCTGTCCCGGCCAACGACGATTGCAACTCCGCTACCGTGTTAACCCCTTCAAATGGACTGGACCCTAACATCACAGCTGGCATATCGGGAGGCAACTGGGCAAACGCCGCCAATTTTTCTACCAGGAACGCAACAAAGAAAAGGCTTCAATCATCCACTTGTACCCCACCTAATTTCACGCAGGACCATTATGCTAGAAGCTACTTCCCGGTTGGTTGTGCAACTAATGGAAACTTAGGAGACTTTTCTCAGCTGTCCCTGCTATATACTGCTTGCAAAACGGCCCTCATGAATACCACTTTTTACAAGTTCACGGTGCCTTTAGGGACTCCAAGCCCCTACAACGATTTTAATATTAATTTCTCATCTACCACCCAATGCCCACAGGAGCCAAACCGTACCTTTGCAATGCTATACTCTGAGTCAGGTGGATTTACTTGCGGAAACGCATTAGCCTCAGCACAAAGTGGTAGTCTTATGGCCTGCCAGCCAATTACTGTGTATGGAGGATTACCAGCCGCAGACTTTAGCTTTACGAATCAAACGCTTATTCCAGGCCAAACCTACTGGATAGTGCTCGATGGAGACCGTGGTTCACAATGCGACTTGAAGGTTTTAGTGACTAGGGGTAATCCCAATCCTCTCCTCCCGGTCACCCTCAACAGCATCTATGCGGAGAATCGCGGGGCGAAAAACGTGCTGCGCTGGGAGACTGCCTCGGAAGATCTGCACGATTATTTTTCTGTGGAGCGAAGCACCGATGGGGCTGAATTTGAGGAAATTGGCCAGGTGAGAAGCGCTGGCGGCCTGGACAGGATTACCAACTACACTTTCACCGACGATCAGGCTCCGATCGGCAAAGGCTTCTACCGACTGAAAATGGTGGATGTGAATGGCGGCTCTACCCTTTCTGAAGTGGTGGATGTGATCAGGGTGTTGGATCGGGTTACCTTTGCAGGATTGGTTCCCAACCCGGCGCATAGCATGACGGAGTTGGTCATGAGCACTCCCGAAGATCTGAGCATAAACATCGCGGTGACCGATTTGCAAGGTAGAATCATTCGCGAGCAGCGGGTGAGCATGGAGCCTGGCGAGCACCGTATCGCGATTTCATTGGCTGATATGTCGGCAGGACTGTATTTGATCAGGTTGTCCTTTGCTGGTGGTTCCCACACAGAAAAGCTGATTGTGAGATAGAATGGTCTTCTCCAATAATGTTTGATACAAAAACGAGGAATACAGCAATCTGCATTCCTCGTTTTTTTTGTGGGGCTATGTCTGAGAGTAGTCAGAATTTACTTCTGATCCCGGCAGCGATGGCAGCCAACTCTTCCTGAGAGAAACGCAATTTCGGTTTAGAGAAATTGAGGTCCTCAATGGAATTGAGCGGAACAAGGTGAATGTGTGCATGTGGCACTTCGAGCCCTACGACTGCAGTTCCGATCCGCTTACATTCAATGGCCTGGGCCAGAGCAGTAGCTACTTCTTTGGCGAAAGCATGAAGCCCAAGGTAGAGCCCATCAGGAAGATCGAAGAGGTAGTCCACTTCGAGTTTGGGGATAACAAGGGTGTGCCCTTTTGCCAAGGGATTGACGTCCAGGAAGGCCAAAAAGTCTTCACTTTCCGCTACCAGATGGCAGGGAATTTCTTTGTTGACGATTTTGGTAAAAATGGAGGCCATAACCAATGTTATCTGGAGATTTCAATCAGTTCAAACTGAACAGTCCCGGCAGGGATTTCGATCTCAACGACGTCCCCCACTTCTTTGCCAAGCACAGCCTTACCCACGGGGGATTTTACGGAAAGCTTATTGGCTTTCAGGTCGGCCTCTTCCTCGGCAACGAGGGTATAGGTGATCATTTTGCCGAGCTTGAGATTTTTGAGCTTAACGGTAGAGAGGATGTAGGCACGATTAGAATCCATGTCAGAGGTATCGAGTACTCTGGCATTGGACATAGTGTGTTCCAATTTGGATATTTCCATCTCGAGAAGCCCCTGCGCGTCTTTGGCAGCGTCATATTCAGCATTCTCGCTAAGATCTCCCATCTCCCTGGCCTTTTGGATGGCGGCAGCTATTTCACTTCGTCCCTTCGTTTTCAGCTCTTTCAGCTTAGCACTTAGTCTATCGAAGCCTTCCTTGGTTAAATAAGTGAAGTCACTCATATCGTGGTTCATTTGCAAAAAAAGATCTGCGGTCCCAAAAGCAGGGACGTATGCAGACCAGAATTCATCAACAGGAAATATAAAAAATATTTGGGTCGGCCACCTGGCCAACCCAAATATTTTTCTGTGAAAACAAATATACTAAATGTCTATTCTAGCACCAAACGTAAATGTCCCATCAAAGGGGTTGGTGAAGCGATAACTCATGTCGAGAGAAAACGCGGAGAAGGCTTCGTTGCCACTGGCATCGTACTTTCCGGAGCCAAATGGGATCTGAAACGAAGCGCCCAAAGCACCACCGGTGTGGGCATTGTTTCTTCCTCTGCCTAGCTCATCAAAGATTCCATTTTCGTAGAGAAATGAACCACGCAGCATGACGATATCCTTGTAGCTATATTCGAGCCCAAGGCCGCCCTGGTTGTTATAAAATGAATTGGAAATGAAGGCTCCCATCGCGGTAATGGTATTGTCAGTTCCCAAAAAGAAATCATAAGAACCACCCATGCTCAGCACCGTAGGAATTTCGAATCTTGCCGTAGGAAGCTCAACGCCAGTGTCATAGGGTTTGTTGCTCTCAAAGGTCACACGACCTGCAAGCCCATCCCCGCCAAACTGCATGGTAGGTCCGACATTGCGAAGGGCGATGCCGAGTTTCAAGCGGTCTTTCTCGCCATTGCGATATTGAACTCCTGCATCGAAAGCTACGCCATTGGCGCTCACTTCAGGAGTAGATTGGTTGATCACGCGCACGGTAGCACCTACGTGAATCTGATCCGTAAACTTTTTGGCGAAGGAGAGTCCAATGTTAAGGAAGGTGGGACTGAAGGTACCGAGCGTACCGTCAGGTTGGTCCACAGTGGTTCTCACAAATTCACCAAGATTTACGGTATTGATCAATAGGCCAATTGTGCCACCATCTACCCCCACGCTTTGAGAAAACCCAAAGCTATTGATGAAAATTTCAGAGCCACGGAGCCAGGCAGTTCTGGCAAACATGAGTTCAGTTCCAGTAGTTCTGGCAATCCCCGCGGGGTTCACCAGAGAACCTTCAATGCCACTGGTGCTGCCAAGGTCGAGCCCATTAAAACCCGAGCTTTTGGGCATAGAGTTAATGAGGAGTTCTGTTGCACCTGCCTGCCCGATTCTTTCGTTTTGCGCGGTGGTCAAGGTGTATCCTCCAATGAGGATGATGCTGAGAATAAAATATTTCTTCATAGGAGTTGGTCCCTGGAGGTCGTGAAGAAGAAAATCCCGGGGATTGGGAGCGCCAAGCCCCGGGACATGAAATCAATAAGAATCAAGGTCAATCTGCCGCATGACAGCGAAGAGTTTGATGACTTTTTCGCCGAGGTTACGCCCGTCGATATTGGCATCTACGTGGATGATGTACACCCCAGAGGCCACAGGAACCCCACTGGTATTTTTCAAATCCCAGTCTTGATCCGGATCATCAGAGTCTTTGTTGTATTGACGTACTAGGTTGCCATTGAGCGTGAAGATGGAAATCCTACACTTCTGTGGAAGGTTGGTGATCTTCACCCGATTATCCAACTGCCCGGTTTCATAAGAAGAATAGGCATAGTAAGGATTGGGCACTACCAAAACATCGTCAAGAGCATCCTTTGCTACCTCTGTGTCTCCAGTCATGGCAGCAAGCTCCACGGTATTGAAGGAGAACAGCGGCACATTGGTAGATCCGGGTCTTGGTCCAAATGGTTGGTTTACCCTCAATGACACCTTCGCCTGCGTCGGGATGTCAGCTGGAGTAGGAATATCAAATCCAGTGGCAGTCAACGGAACTCCCACCCAGGCAACATGCTTGTAAGCATCTTTGATGTTGTTGTTAGTGGTGGGGAAGAAGATCGCATCAAAGAAGGAGCCATTTCCAATGGGGTTATCATTGGCATTTTGAAGAATCTCCTTGATGCTGGCACACTCGTCGTAGGGAAGGTTGGTCACATACACATAGTGACGTCCACCTACGCGGTCGAGGTTTGCACCGAAATTTCCGGTTGGGTTGAAGAGCATATCAGCTCCATTATTCAACTTATCCCAGGTGCTTTCGCCAAAGAAAATATTGAGCCGCTCACCAGTAGTTACATTAACCGCATAACCAGGGAAATAGCTCATTCCGTGCTCATCTGGTGTTTTGGTAGTAGCGACACCGTTGATGTCGAGGTTATCGGCCCACTTGGCAGAAAGCTGCCAGGCACCAGAGCCAAGTCCGGAGTTGGGGCTAGTTTCTACCACCACACACCGAGACCACTTTGTCTGATCACTTGTGAAGACAATGTCAACATCAGGCAGGCTAGCGAGGTTGATCAACTCAGTAGGAGCTACCTGTCTGTTGCCTGAAGGCGACTTAATCGGCAGACCAGGAGAGATTTGACCGCCACCTTGAGGATCATTGTTGAAGGCGCGAGCCAGAGAAAAAGGAGCCCATCTGCCAGAGAGAATGCTCTGGAAGTCGCCATTCTTATCGTAGATACCTGCATTTCTGAAGGCATATCCGTCACCACTTCCTCTTCCACTGGAGGCATTTGGTCCACCTCTCACCCAGTTGAATGGCTCAAACTCATCCAAATCAGCCAGGCCAGTAAGCCAGGGCTTGGAGGGATCAGTGTAAAACACTTGTCCACCGATGACTCCGGTATTGCCGGCCACGTCGAGGGTATCGCCAGAAGGAATCACATCTCTTACCACGATAGAGAATCCCCTATCAGGAACTACCCGCTCGGTTCCGACCAATGGCAAAGGTCTGGCCGCGCTTCCATCGCTTCGTTTGCTATAAGTAGCCGCATAAGCCTGGGTAAATGGTCCAGACGCGTTGTCAGATTCTTCCAGTATCCACTCAGCAAATATGGTATCGACGAGGATTGACCCGCTATTGGTGTCTTGGGAAACAGTTCTGATTTCTACAAACTGATCTTTGGTAACACTGAGACGATAGTAAGCCGCTTTGATCTTTTTGGGATCGATAACTTTTACCTCAATGGGCCCCGCTCCATCCACAAAGCTGAGAGAATTGGCAGTGCCTGTAGCCAAGATTGATGCTTCGGTAGCTTCATCCAGCTGCAGGAATCTACCTCCATTGCCTACTCCGTCATTCATGGTTACGGGGATTCCGTCACCATACACTGCGTTGAGGACGGTTCCTACGGCCTCAAACTCAGTGGGGTGCGGCATGGCAGGTGCCACGCGGAAGAAGCGATTGCCCTGCACAAACTTCCGACCGTCTGAAGAGGTATCGTTGTAGGCATAGGCTACCACGGCATAATAATAGGTGGTATAGTTTTTCAGTCGTGAATCACCTACCTGAGCAAATAGATCGCGATCCACTTGAAAGGATTGGAAGATCCCATTGTCATCTCCCTGTACCATGACCTGATCGATGGTAATTGGCTGACTAAGGCCTTCCACCTGCTGTTCGAGGCGGTTAACGATGGTACCCACGCCGTCTTTCACGTCGCACTGAGCGATGATCCTGGCACGATCGGGGTCGTCGAGTTCATTGGGGCCTACAGTTCCATCCACCATTTGATACACAATATATCCTTGAAACTGAAAGACGGAATCTGGAACACCTTTTGCCTTCAACACAGGATCGGCCTGGCTATAGGACTCGTTGTAGTTGTTTCTCACATTCCTGAGTGCTTCGGGATATCCCCAGCTCAAGAGAAGCTCTTGATTGTATTCTGAAATGGTAAGCTCAGGAGCATCAGGACCATCAAGAAGCACAAAGCCATTGTCGAAGAGTGCTTGCGCGACATCATCAGCAGAGAGGAGCTCACAGACAGACCCAAACTGACCATTAAAGAACCCGCGTGCCCAGACGGCAGCAGTCACGATTTCGTTTACGGCTCCAGGCTGCAGGGTAAATGGCCCGGCAGATTGCAGGAAGCGTCTGTCCTGATTGGTCGGGTTATCTGCATTTGACTCGGTCCATCCGCTATTTGAACAAGCGTCTCCCGCGAACATATAAGAGGTAGGATCTCCTGCACCGGCAGGTCCATATCCGTTTCCAGGTCCACCATTGGAGTAGTTGTCCACGATGGGGGTTCCATCTTTCCAGAACCCTGTGAGGTATCCATAATAATGCTGGGCCACTTCTGGGTTTCCGGTCAGGGAGAAGTCATTGTTATAATACACAAATTTGGACATGATGATGGTCTCATTCGGCTCATCAATCACCCCGTCCTTGTTGTTATCCACGCCATCGAACGGATCGGCGAGAGGTCCTTGAAAGAAGTCAACCCCACAAGCTGGCGGATTGGCACCGTAGCCATTGGCGCCTTCGTCCACGGCAGTGGCATTAAATCCATAGCCAAGCCCACGAGTAGTATCGCACCCTACCCAGTCATTGAAGGCAAAGCCTACGTCCACATCTACCCACTGCCCCAGATAGGTCTGATTGAGGGGGGCACTTGCGCGGTTTACAACCGTTTGGCGGTAGAAGGTCATGTCATTGACGGCATTGGAGGTCGTGAACGCAAAGGCCAGAATGTGGATTTCTACTCCAATTGGTTCTCCACCAGTCTCGGTGTGCACATTTCCTTTGTCATTGATAATCCACCAGATAGCCTGATCTCCGTTGATGGCAGGATAATCGCCACGGGTAGGATCATAGGTAAATGGATCATCATC
>JANQTF010000274.1 GCA_030731845.1 Bacteroidia bacterium
AGAGAATGGCGTAGTTAAAATCCCACTCCTCAGTGACCCAGGCTGTGGCGCTTTCTTCTTCCGTTTCGATCTGGTATTCTTTGCACAAAAATCCTTCGATGGTTTTGGTTTTGCCAGTGGCGGTTACAGAGAATTCGCTGCTTTCGACGTCTTCGCTTTTCACCTTGGCTTTCACGCGCATCATGGGCATGATCATGGCGGTTTTGTTGCCATCTTCGTCGATCATTTTGGTGGTGACCTTGCGCGAGCGACGGTCAAAAATCATGATGGATTGGGCAGCTTCTTCTTTGTTCTCCACCTGAAAAGCAAGGTTGTAGCTGTCGATGAAATAGTGGATCGACATCGGGAAGTCCTTTTTCACTTTTCCGCCTTTGTATTCGGTGGTTTCCATGACAAATGAGCCAATAAATTCACTGGCGATCACTTCGGATGGCTGGGTGTCGTCGGCTTCGGTAGTGAGCTCTACTTCGTCTCCGTTTTCGTCGGTCATGATCACCCGATCATCTTCCACACGGATGGTGGTTCCGCTGGAGTCGCCCATGTTATAGAGGTCTTCCATGGCCTTCCCGAATTTTTCTTCGAGTTTTTGCCCAATTTTTTCGCCTGCTTTTTGTTCGGCTACCTGCTCCATTTTGCGGGCGAGGCGGTCTGCAATGCTCTGAGCCGAGAGGCCAGAAATTAATAAGAATGCTGTGAAGAGGGTGGTGGCAATACGCTTCATAACTCCAGAGTTGAATGTAAATATTTTTCAAATATTGAAAAAACCAGTCAGAATAGTAAACATCAGGTGATAAGACGAAGACACCGCGACGATTACCGCCCGTCTCCGAAACCCTGATGAATGCTAATAAGTGGAGGGGAAAAGCAAAAGGTAAACGTGCGAGAGGAAATAGAATTGTGCAACGAATGGATTTACGCCACCGACACCAAATTTTGGTGAGCTTTTACAAATTTGCGATAAGCAGCCTGAATCATCTGATGCTCAGGCTGTTGCAGCAGGGGGTCTCGCTCCACGAGATCGAAGGCGGCTTGGCGGGCAAGCTCCAGCAGTTCGCGGTCTTCGACGATGTTGGCGATGGTAAATTCGGGCAGTCCGCTTTGGCGGGTGCCGAGAAAGTCGCCGGGACCTCGCAACTCGAGATCAATCTCGGAGATGCGAAACCCATCGTTGGTCTCGCGCATGGCTTCGAGCCTGCGGCGGCCTGTGTCTGACACCTTGGCTCCGGCCATCAGCAGGCAATAGCTCTGCTCGGCTCCGCGGCCCACCCTTCCCCGCAGCTGATGCAGCTGCGAGAGGCCAAACCGCTCTGCGTTTTCGATGAGCATCACCGACGAATTGGGCACATCTACCCCGACTTCAATCACAGTGGTGGACACGAGAATCTGCGTTTCATTTTTCACAAAGCGCTTCATTTCCAGCTCTTTGTCTTCGGGTGCTTGTCGTCCGTGCACAATTCCCACCCGATACCCTTTGAAATAGCGCTCCAGCAGCTCATGCCCCTTCACCGCGGCGAGGTAATCGAGTTTTTCTGATTCTTCTACCAGCGGATACACCACATAGGCCTGCCGCCCTTTTTCCAATTCTTTGCGGATAAATCCCAGCACTTCGAGGCGCTTTTTTTCTCCAACCACGAGGGTATCAATGGGCTTGCGACCCGGCGGCAGCTCATCGATCACCGACACGTCCACATCTCCATACAGGCTCATGGCCAGGGTGCGGGGAATCGGGGTGGCGGTCATGATCATGTTGTGCGGAAAGGGATTGCCTTTGGCGAATAAGCGGCCCCGTTGCATCACGCCAAACTTGTGCTGCTCATCGACCACCACAAATCCGAGGCGCTGAAAAATGACGGGATCTTCGATCAGGGCGTGGGTCCCCACGATGATGTCGGTCTCGCCCGAGGCGAGGCGGGCCAGCACTTCGCGCCGCTCTTTGGCGCGCTGTCCGCCCACGATGAGGTCCACCGTGATACCCACTTCTGCGGCCATGTGGGAGATTTTGCGCAGGTGCTGCTCGGCCAAAATGGCCGTGGGAGCCATCATGGCAGATTGGTAGCCATTGTCCTTGGCGATGAGCATGGACATGAAGGCGACCATGGTCTTGCCGCTGCCCACATCGCCCTGCACGAGGCGATTCATCTGCACGGGGCGTGCGAGATCGCGCCGAATTTCTTTGAGCACCCGCTTCTGCGCGCCGGTGAGTTCAAAGGGCATATGATGCTCAAAAAACTGGTGGAAATATTCGCCCACTTTGTCGAATGGCGGCGCCTCCCGCTCGGTTTTGCGCACTTTGCGCCGCCGCGCCAACATGAGTTGGAAGAAAAACAGCTCTTCAAAAATGAGACGACGGCGCGCCTCCTGAAGTAGCTCAAATGTCTTGGGAAAGTGAATGTTGGTGAGCGCATCGCGCCGCCCGAGCAGTTGATATTTCGCCAGGAATTCCGCAGGCAGGGTTTCCTGTATGGCTGTGTGGCTTTCTTCGAGCAGTTTATACACGATGCCCCGGATGCCGCGCGAGTCGAGACCCAGCCTGCCGAGCTTGTCGTTGGAGGAGTAATAGGGCACAATGCCCATGCCCTTGATGCCATCCTCCGACTGGAGATAGTCGATCTCCGGGTGGGTGATTTGCATGGAGCCCCCGTAGCGGGTGGGTTTGCCGTAAATGGCGATTTCTTCGTTGAGCTTGAGATTTTTTTGAATCCATTTGGCCCCTTGAAACCAGACAAGCTCCATGAAGCCAGAGCCATCGGTGAAATCTCCCCGCAATCGGCCTTTCCCTTGGTTGGTGCTCGCGAAATCGAGTGCCGTGATTTTTCCCACCAACACCACCTGCGGCTCCTGCCCAGTGAGCCCAGAGATCTTGGATACACGGCTCCTATCCACATATTTTCGCGGATAATAGTGCAGCAAATCGCCGTAGGTCTTGATGTTGAGCTCCTTGGCGAGCACATCAGCGCGCACCGGTCCCACTTTCTTGAGATAGGTAATTTCCTTGCGCCAGATGTCAGGCATTCCGTTCATCAGCGCTAAAATAGCAGGAAAGTTTGAGACCGCT
>JANQTF010000275.1 GCA_030731845.1 Bacteroidia bacterium
GTAGTGGAAACCTGTCCTGAAACCATCAGTGAAACGGCTTCAAGCGGCGTATTTCTGCCTCGTACATCCACGATCTCCACCAGAAGCTCAGTCGTGTTTTCAGCACTCAGCTCGAGGTACAGTTTATCGGTAGTAGGGTTAGGATAGAGTGAATAATCAACAAGCAGGCTCAAAGGTTCCTCAATGCTCGTAATCCCATCATCTGGCTGGTGAAATCCCTGAGTCACAATGAGGCTGCCCGATTGGCCAGTAGTTACCGCTACCTCACCGACAGTCATGTCGACTTCAATTGACCCATTGCTGCCGCTGGCACCATAAGCACCAATAACGGAGCGCTCTATGCTTTGAGCATACAAAAATGAGGAACAGAGAAGGGGAAATAGAAAGAGGAACTTTTTCATGGAATAAGAATATAAGTATTGGTTTAGCCCTGCGAATGATGTGCCTTTCTCATAAAATCGTAAATATTCTGACACAAAACACATTCATTCCGTTATTTAAGCGTCCAGAAAGAGAAAGTAATCCCTGTTGAAAGAAAAATCACGATAGAAATGGATCAAATGTGGCCCTTAGAAGGACAGCGTGTTTCTATTCCAGACGTTTTGCTGGACGAGGATACAGGGAAATCATTTACCAATTGTAGAATGTGCCATCTGGACCTGCAATCTCCGCCGGTTCCCTATATGGTGGAGAAGGTCATTCGACACAATAAGTCGCTGAATCTGCGGGAAGAGCTGTTTGGCTATGCCATTTGTCTGGAATGTGCTGAGGAAATGAAAGGGCAAATTTCCAAAGAGTCGATGGAAGTGATTCAGGAATTCATTTCAAAAAATGTGGATTTGCAGAAGCGAATGGAAGCCATCTTTTTTCAGCGGGACAATCATGTTGAAGAAGTCCTGAGCAATTGCATGCTGAGTGGACAGTCGGTGGAGGCAGCAGAAGAATATCAAATGGCAGCGCTCTGTGACGGAGACAAAATGATCGTAGGGATGTGGCCCTATGTCATAGATTCCTCGGTCATCGGTCAGTTGACCGAATTACTCTCTCCCGAAACCCTCGGCAATATGGACGACTTCTACGGCCAAAACTTTGGCCTCCCACCCGAATGGGCCGATTTGTTTAAAGAAAGACCCGTATTTTGGATTTGACTATAGAACAAAACCATCAGCTTGTTGTTGCTTCATTTTTCTACAGATAACTTCCTTTATGAATTCTGCTCCTACTTGCATCGCCATTCTGGGCTCCACTGGCTCTATCGGTACCCAGGCACTCGACGTCGTCGATCATCATCCGGAAAAATTTGAGGTAAAGGTCCTTACCGCCGGCCGAAACGCAGCTCTCTTGATAGAACAGGCACACAAATACCAGCCTGATGTCGTCGTCATTGCAGAAAAGGCGTATTTCCAGCAAGTAAAGGAAGCTCTGTCGACTACCTCAATTACTGTGCTGGCTGGAGAAGAAGCTCTGGTAGAAGTTGTCAAATATCCGGAACTGGATATGGTCCTCACAGCGCTGGTTGGCTTTGTAGGTCTCAAGCCTACCATTGCTGCGATAGAGCATGGAAAAACCATAGCACTAGCCAACAAAGAAACCTTAGTCGTTGCAGGGGAGATTATCACAGAATTAGCGCGAAAACACAAGGTCCAGATTCTGCCGGTAGACAGTGAGCATTCTGCCCTGTATCAGTGTGTCGTAGGCGAAGAGAATAATCCCATTGAAAAAATATACCTGACGGCTTCCGGGGGCCCTTTTCGTGGCTATACCAAAGAGCAACTCAGCAATGTAACCCGGGCTCAGGCTCTCAAGCATCCCAACTGGGAAATGGGTGCAAAGATTACGATCGACTCAGCCTCCATGATGAACAAAGGCCTGGAAGTCATCGAGGCCAAGTGGCTGTTTAATCTGGAAAACGACCAGATCGACGTGATCGTCCATCCTCAGTCGATTATTCATTCCATCGTCCAGTTTGAGGACGGCAGCATGAAGGCCCAGATGGGCCTGCCCGACATGCGTCTGCCCATCCAGTACGCCATGGCCTTTCCCCAGCGGATCAGTAACCCCTATCCGCGTTTCAACTTTCTGGACTATCCGTCCCTCACCTTCGAGCAGGTGGATCAGGCTGTATTCAAAAACCTGGCGCTGGCCTACCAGGCCATGGACCTTGCCGGGACTGCTCCCTGTGTACTCAATGCCGCCAACGAAGTCACCAATCTCCTGTTTCGCCAGGAAAAAATCTCTTTCCCAGACATAGCCGACCTTAATGAAGCTGCCATGGCAGCCATTCCTCATGTCGCTGCGCCACAACTATCCGACCTCCTGGAAGCGGATGCCGCAGCCAGATCATGGGTGACAGCCGAAGCCTTGAAATTGGTGTAGATTGGCGAGCATTATGAATAGAGAACTCAATTCTCTGGAATAATAACAAAACAAATTCCCGATCAGGGAGTACTTGATTTCCCCGTTGCTGTAAACTCTGTACTTTTGCAGCCGCCCCAATTTCTGTCCCAAGACGCCTTAGCCATGTTAGTGATGAAGTTTGGCGGAGCCTCGGTCAAAAATCCAGAGGCCATCCGCAATGTTGCCGCGATTCTCAATCATTTTGACAAAGAAGCCATTCTGGTGGTGATTTCTGCGATTGATAAGACTACCAATCATCTCGAAATGCTGGCCCACCTCGCTCGAGACGGCAAAGAAGAGGAATCCTTGAAACAGTATGAGAAGGTCAAATCCTTTCATATGCAACTGGTCCAGGACCTTTGGGGGGACGAAAAAGCAGCCGGCGTGCTGGCCAAAGTGAGTAGCCTGCTCCGAGAAGTAGAGCGTATCGTGCAGGGCATCTTGTTGCTGGAAGAATTTCCTGCCAGGACCTATGACCGGATTGTTTCTTACGGTGAGGTGCTCTCAACAACGATCATTTCAGAGTATCTGAGGCTCAGTGGCAGAAACGTGAGCTGGGCAGATGCTCGCAGCCTGGTCAAAACAGACGCTAATTATAAGCAGGCGGGGGTCATCTGGTCGCTTACTGAAGAGAATATCC
>JANQTF010000276.1 GCA_030731845.1 Bacteroidia bacterium
GCTTCAATGTGGACCCCAAGTTCATGAACGCCCTCGACGGCTTCATGGTGCTCGATATTCAGAATCTACCTTCGGAAGCGGAGGAGATGTATGGGAAAGGTTGAATGGTTGAGCTATTGAATGAGAGAAGGAAGAATTCACAACGGAGGCACTGAGACCACGGAGGAAAAAATGGTTGAGGTGTTGAAGGGTTGAATTATTGAATGAGGGAAGGGGAAATTGTTGCGTTTTTGAGTTAGGAAATGGTTGAATGAAAAAATAACCCTATACCCTATACCCTATACCTCATACCCAAAAAAACTACTCTCCCGGCTTGAGATGCCGAATTTCCACATAGCCACACCACCAATTGTGGACCTGGGTTAAGGGTTGTTTTTTGGGATTGTTGGCGCCTTGTGGGGGCACCATGAGCAAGACATTTTGTGTTTCCTCTGTGATGGGGTAATTCAGCATGGTCTCCATGCTATCGGGAAGATAGCCATATCGGTGATCGAGCAGGGCAAAATCCAGCGGAAAATTCACGTGAAAGGGCTGCTCATACATTTTCTGCTCCAGAAAATAATGGATCGCCTGCCGGGTGGCTTTGGTGTAGGTCCGGTAGGACATGTCCTCATCATAGGTGAACTTGCCGGAATTCTGGTATGGAGCCTGAATCAAGCCCATCAGCCCGATGAGAACGAGGGCAGGAAGCCAGGAGAGGCTGGGGCTGAGTTGGCGGACCATCTGCCAGATGCCTCTGCCGAGAACCAAGGCCACGAGGAGCACAATCACCAAAATGTAGCGGTTCATGTAATAGGTCGTGCAGTAAAACAGCAAATAGACCAGGCTGAGAAACAGGGCGATGGCATCAAAGGGCTGGAAAATCGGCAGGAGCTTCTTCCAGCTTTTTTGGGTAGTGAGCCAGACTCCAGCCACCAATCCGCCAAGGATGAGCCACAGGTAGCGCCCTTGAGACACAAAGAGAAACGTCAGAAAACCATCCAAATTTCCCTTGATGGCCTTCCATTCCAGGTTAAATCCGCCCATGTGATAGGGGAAAAAATACCAGCCGTGGGTCTGTTTTTGAATCCACAGAAAGAGCAGATAGGGGAGAAGGGGCAACAAATAAAGCAGGAAACGAAATTGCATGAGCTTTTTCTCCTTGATCAAGGTGTTCAGGAAATCAAAAGCCACGAATCCGCACACCAAAATGAGGGCCGTCTCCTTGACGAGGATCATGGCCGATGCAGCGAGGAAATACAACCAATATTGTCTGCGCAAATACCCTGCGATGGCGAGTAGGGTGAAGAGGCTCAGCATCATCTCGGGGAGCAGGAGCGTGGACTGAGCCAGGAAAACAGGCTGCACGAGCACCACAATCACCGGAAAAGGGGAGCGCCGGCCTTCCCGATCTGGAAAGAGCCAGAAGGCTGAGACAATAAACAAGAGGGAAACCAACAGCGCCGCAGCGCGGAGCGCCATGACGGTATCGCCAAAGAGATAGCCCCATCCGGCAATCAAATAGGTAAACAGAAGCGGATGGCCCCGCGAAATCTCGGGCGGTAGCGCA
Source organism: Bacteroidia bacterium (assembly GCA_030731845.1). Classification (GTDB taxonomy): domain Bacteria; phylum Bacteroidota; class Bacteroidia; order J057; family J057; genus JANQTF01. Next base: position 1,550 of record JANQTF010000276.1, read on the forward strand.
TCAGGATGCAGGCTGATCTTGCTATCCATCATCGAAAAAATCCCCCGGCCATACACCCCGATTTCATCCCAAAATAAGGGGAGTTTCAGCAGGTTAAGGGCCCAGATGTAAAACCAGATCAGCGCGACGGCGAAGATCAGCTCGTATTGGTACGTTTTGATGAAAAGTAATATCCGCTTCCCTGAATTCATGGGCAGTAAAAATCGGGATGAATGGTTTGCCAGGTAAATATGCCTCAGTTTTTTCTGGTTTTCTGCTTTTGACTCACAAGATGAGTATATCTGACCAACATTTCTTCGTCTCTCATCTCCTTGAATGGCGATGCCAGCGGCAGCTTAGCCAGGTCTTTGGATTCTCCTGACTCATTCTCTTGCCAAAGCACCGGCAATCCAGCTTTCGCCATGAGTTCCCACCACTGATTCACCCGCAGTCGATTCTGACTTTGGAAACTATTTTCGATCCAATGCCATTGGGAGGCTGAAAAGCGCAAATAATTCAACGGAGAGAGGCGGGAATCAAAATAGGAATAATGATCTGTGAGGTCGATGTAATGACTGCTCAGCCCACCTGCTGCAAGTCGGTCGCGGATGGCAAGGAGCAGAGAAGGCAATTCTTCGGAGGGAATGTGCTCAAAGGTGTTGTTGGAGTGAATCAAGTCTATTTCTTCCGGCATCGCAGGAAGGGTGGCGGCCTCTCCCTTTATCAGGTGAATGTTCAGCTTCGCATAGAGCTCGGTCGAGGACAGCCCTGCTCGAATTCCCTCCTGGAAAATTTTCCATTTATCTGACTCAATATCAGGGAGATAGGTTTGGAGGAGCTTTTGCTCTGCCGCTACGATCAGCGCTTGAAACAGCCGTTGCTGCAATTCTTCACTTGTGTAATGGTTCACATCCACGGAATAGACCCTGGCAGCACCGCAGAGCGCAAGGCCCAGCGGCACCACCGGATACCAACCCGTCCCGATTTCCAGACACACAGGAGCCTTGTCTTTGTCGCCCAAGCTCCTCCAGGCCTTCAGATGCCTGCCTGCGTGGCTCAGCCGATCCTCCAGAAAAAAATCGGTGATCTCAAGGGAGCCCATAAACCTGCGTTGCAGCAGGTGATGCAGCGCCTTGCCACCGGGCAGCAGGGAGAGGATTTTCTGCGGGATCGCTTTGAGGTACCAATGAGGCATATTTGGCGGCTTTATAGCTCAAAAAGGCCTTCGAGGTCCGCAGCTTCCAGAGATTTGTAGATGTCCTCGTCAACGGAGATCAGGTCATCAGACAAATTGGATTTGTCGCGTTGTAGCTTCAGAATTTTCTCCTCTATGCTGTCCTGGGTAATGAACTTATAGAAAAATACCGTGCGCTGCTGCCCAATCCGGTGAGATCGGTCAATGGCCTGATTTTCTACTGCGGGGTTCCACCAAGGGTCGAGAATGAAGACATAGTCGGCGGCAGTGAGGTTGAGACCTACTCCCCCCGCTTTGAGAGAAATCAAAAACACGCGAATGTCTTCATCTGCCTGAAAGGAATCCACTTGTGCCTGACGGTCGCGAGTGCTGCCATCGAGATAGTTGTACACGATTCCCTCTTTATCGAGATCCTCTTTGAGGATGTGGAGCATTTTCACAAACTGCGAAAAAATAAGCACCTTGGACCCCGGCTTGCTGATGACCTCAGCGAGCAAACGCCTCATCTCCAGGTACTTGCCAGAATCCTTAAGTTTGTAGTCCTCCTTCTCCACAAGTTGTGGATGGATGGCGATTTGCCTCAGTTTTTGGATCCCCGTGAGGATGTTTAGCTTGTTTTTGCGCCAGGTATCCTGGCTGATCAGATCAAGTAGATAATTGCGATACGTAGATCTTGTCTCCTCATAGAGCTGCTGCTGATTATCGGTCATTTCACAGTAGTGCAGTTTTTCGATACGAGGAGGCAACTCTTTTTCTACCTGATCTTTGCGGCGGCGAAGAATGTAGGGATAAATGATTCGACGCAGTTTGGCTGAGCGCTTGCTGTCTTTGCTTCGCTCAATGGGCATGACATAAAACTTCTTGAAGAAAGCTTCACTGCCCAGCAAGCCGGGATTGAGAAATGCCATCTGAGACCAGATGTCCATCACAGTGTTTTCTACGGGCGTACCAGTGAGAGAAAGCCTGTGCTTGGAAATGAGCTTGCGCACCGCCTTAGACGTCTTGGACTCCGGGTTTTTGATGCTCTGACTTTCGTCGAGGATCACATATTCAAACGGAAATTGCTTGAGCACTTCGATGTCCTGCCGCACGATTCCGTAGGTAGTGAGAATGATGTCGGCATCGGCAAAAACACCGGGATCGCGGCTGCGGTTCACACCTGTGTGTAGATACACGCGCTGCGAAGGGGTGAATTTGGCCGCTTCATTTCTCCAGTTTTGGATCAGGGAAGTTGGCATCACCACGAGAGAAGGGCTGTTAGAGCCCTCTTCCTTGCATTTTTGTAGCAAAGCGAGGGTTTGAAGGGTTTTACCCAGACCCATATCATCGGCGAGTACGCCGCCCATTCCATGCTCCTTCATAAACCAGAGCCAACTCAGGCCAGCAGCCTGATAGGAGCGTAAGGTGGCATCAAGCCCGGCAGGAGCCTCGATTTGTGGGATTTGCTCGTGGTCCTGAAGGGTCTCAAGCAGTTTGGTGTGTTGCGTTTTACCTGCTTCAGAAGGAAAGCGGATGACAGACATCTGATAGCGTTTCACGGCCATAGAGCCATCTTCGCGGGTCTCAGCAATCTCCAGCAAATGGCGATAATCAGCAAACCAGCTGTCAGGCAAAATGGCAATGTTGCCATCGGGCAGAATAAACTCTCGTTTTTGACGGAGAATGTGATTTCGGAATTTGGAGAAGGGAATGTCAAACCCGCCGATCTTTACAATCGCCTGGATATCAAACCAGTCACCGGATTCAATGGTTTCCATTACGACCACAGGCTTATCAAAATTGATTTTGCCTGCACTATTTTCCTGTTCAATGATGATCCCGGCATCAGTGAGTTTGGCGGTGTGTTCAGAGAGCCATGCGAGGGCGGTTTCTTTTTCAAGATATTCCCATGGAGCCAGACTGTGTGGGTTGGGGGAGAATGATTCAAAAAAGGCATTCATCTCCTTTTCCCGATTCATGTCCCGAATCACCCGATAAAAGGTGTAGCTCCCGTCTTCCGGTTCGGTGAATACTTTCACTTGTCCATCAGCTACGATGGGAAAGGTGAAATCGCCATAGCTTACCTCGCGCTTAAAGGAGAAGCTTTTGCCTTTATTATCCTTTACCAGGAAGCTAAAGACCGGATCTTCCTGTATATCCACGATTTGGAAGCCCTTGGCCCGCACAGGGTAGCGCTCCACAATTTGTGAGATGAATTTTTGGTAGTACTCGTGCTCCTGTTGGCGGGTAATGACGATGAATGGTTTCCCTCTCAGAAACGGCAATAAGCGCTTTCCTTCCACGGGCTCGTCAAAGGTGAACATTTCCTTACCATTGAGCAGCCAAGCCGGATCTTCGCAGAGCAGGATGGGACGATCATCTTGGAGGGAAAGTAGTTCGCCCCGTAGCTTCACGGTAGGATGGTAGCGGGTAAAATCTTCTTTTCGCTTAAAGTGAAAAAGGATCGATGCCTTGTCATCGGTGATCGTTACCTGTGTGCGAGCAGGGTATCCGTCATTGGCAGAGGTGTAGAAACGATCCTTCGGGATTCGGGGAATGATCTTACCAAGCCTCCGGAGAATGTAAACAAAGGCGAGTTTTTTTAGCTCTCCTTCAAATTTTTGCGTGAAAAAAGCGTGCTCTTCGCGGGGCTGACCGCCAAACTGCTTCACCACCTTTTTAGGCGTGATTTCATCAAGTAGTGTTATCAGCTCATCATCACCGGGCTCCAGACCCGATGCGAAGGTTTTCAAATTTTCTGGATAAGCTCCCTGATAAATAAAGGAAAGCTCCCCGTTTGGTAAAAGCTGCACATAGTGAGCCGATACCAGGTAGCCGAGGTATTCGTGGTGATAGGCAGAATAAACGACCCGAAAAGGAAACGCCGGATCAACTAATGGCATAGGATTAAAGAATGCTTGATTGTTGTCTTTTGCCTGATAAGCCCCTCAGGACAAAATGAACCAAGATTAAACATAGTAATTTTTCCGAAACTATGTAGGTCAGAAAAACCTCAATGATTGGAATGATCCGAAAATATTCCTCCTTTTTGCTTCCTCTCATCCCCGCTTTCTGTATCTTACTCACACCAAACTTAGAAACAAACCACATGAGACCGATCCAGCCCCTGATTGTAGGGATTCTATTTTTTCTATGCTCAAGTGCCATGGCCCAGGTCAGCCTTAGCAACGGCAACTTCCCCAAGGTAGGCGACCTGCTTCGATATAGCATTCCTGATTCCCTGCCCGATTATGCAGAAGTAGTGACCAATGCCGGAAACGCTGCCTCATGGGATTTTACCTATTTCAATGCTATCGCCCAGCGAACCGATTCTTTCATCAGCCTCAATGCTGTTCCGTTTACCATTCGGTTCTTTTTTCCAACTTCTGTCAACCTTGTCCAGTACATCGAAACCCCAGATTCGGTAGCTGGATTCAGCCTCAGTGGGGGCTATCAGTTGTTTCAAGTAAGCAGTGGCGCCTACATCAATCATGGCTTTGCCAGCACCCTGTCTGGCCTCCCGGTTTCTCTACGAAACAACCCTTCGGATACCATCTTTACGCTGCCGCTTGTCTATGCGGCTTCTGGCACTTCGGTTTCGCGCGCTGTGCTTGATATTCCCGGCATTGGCTATATCGAACAAAACAGAACCCGAGTCTGGGATGTCGATGCCGAAGGATCCCTGACTACGCCATTTGGAACTTTCCCCTCCCTGCGCGTGCATAGCATCGTCACGGGCAATGACTCCATCGCTTTCGATACCCTGACCCTCGCCTTTGATGCTGCTGCTCAGGAAACCTATGACTGGTATTCACCCGATTTTCCTGGGCCGATGCTCTCTGTGACGGTGGGGGGGCAGGATTCCCTGATTCAATTTATCTCCAATGTGAGCTATGCAGATAGCCTTCGCGATGTATTTCAGATCCAGCTGAGCAATGAGCGCCAATCGGTGCAACATGCAGCCATTTACCCCAACCCCAATCAAGGGTCTTTCAGGATTGATCTGCCCGAATCGGTGAACCTTCATGGCACAATTAAGGTGTTTTCTATGGACGGAAAACTCCTGTGGCAAGACAGCCTCAGCCCTGTTTCCGATCTCTGGATTCAGCTTCCTGATCTGCCCAATGGCATCTATCAGGTGATTGTTGAGCGCGACGACAGCGTGTTTCAAGGAAAATTGTTGCTCGAATAAGCTTTTCTGAATGCTCAGCGGATTTCCTTTGCTTTTGGCCATCATTGAGGCTTGGGGGGATAGCCTCAGCCCACTCAGATTTTTCGCCTTGATCTCCGACAAAACCTGCTACCGCCTACCCGACATTTTTCACCTGACACTGCACTAGTCTTTTACCTACCACTGCTCCTCATGCTATTTCCGCTGAAAATGGAGAAATTACGTCTCCCTGGTTTGTATCTCTTTATGGTCCTGGCCATTGGATGTGATAAGCAGTCGCCCCCGATTGAACCCGAACCGAAAGAAGATCCCCAATCAAGCCAATATGGGACGCCTTTTGCCAAGATACCTGCCATCGCTGATGTTGTTCTGTATGAGGTCAATCCACGGGTTTACAGCTCGGCCAAAAACCTCGACGGGATCACTGCCCGGCTGGATTCTATCCGTGCACTTGGCGTGAATGTGGTGTGGATCATGCCGATTTACCAGACTGGCTCTGTGAAAAGTGTAGGGTCTCCGTATGCGATCAAGGACTATTTCAGCATCCATTCAGATTATGGCAACCTTGAGGATTTGCGAGAATTGGTGGATAAGGCCCACAGCCTCGACATGGCCGTCATGATGGACTGGGTGGCCAATCACACCGCCTGGGACAACCCATGGATCAACAACAGCGGGTGGTACCAAACAGATGCCAACGGCAACATCATTATCCCTCCCGGTACCAATTGGCAGGACGTCGCGGAACTGAATTATGACAATCAGGAGATGCGCCAGGAAATGATCAAAGCCATGAAATACTGGGTTTTGGAGGCAAATGTTGACGGATATCGTTGTGATTTTGCCTCTGGGGTACCGGGAGACTTTTGGCGACAAGCGTTGGATACCTTGCGGTCAGTGAAAGATCGGGAGATCTTGATGTTTGCAGAATCAGATCAAAAATGGTTGCTGGATTCTGGGTTTGACATGATTTTCGGATGGAATTTTTACGGACGACTCAAATCCATTTACAACGAAAACAAATCTGCGTCAGAGGTCTATGCTGCACATGTAAGTGAGTACAGCGGTCTTGATGCTGATGAACATATCGTAAGGTGGATTACCAACCATGACGAAAACGCATGGGATGCCACCCCGCAATACAATTTCAAGAGCCTCGACGGTGCCTTTGGCGCCTTTGCCATTGCCAGCTATCTAGGTGGGGTTCCGCTCATTTACAATGGCCAGGAAGTTGGAGAACCACAGCGGCTACCCTTTTTTGAAGGAAACAACACGCAAATCAACTGGTTGCTGAACCCGGATTACAAACAAAAGTACAAGACCTTGATGCGGTTTCGCGCTGGTAGTGAGGCTGTTAGGTACGGAGCCATCGCAAACCATCATACCTTTGATGTCGCCGGTTTTCGGAAAATCAAAGGAAATGAGGACGTCTATGTGATCGTGAATGTGAGGAATAAGCAAGTGGACTACCCCATACCAACTAGCCTGGAAGGCACGGTTTGGCGCAACATCTTTGATTCGGGGCAAACGAAGACCCTGTCCGGGCAAATTTCTTTGGCTCCTTTTGAATGCCAGATTCTAGCGCGCTAGCGTTTGTTCACGAGGAATATAGTTGGTGGAATTCACCTCCGAAAAACCAACAAGAAACAGGCAGAAGGTTTGATCAACTCAAACCTTCTTTGAGCTTTTCTGCATTTTCTGCGAGGCGCAAGCCCTCCACAATTTCGTCCAATTCACCGTCTAGAACCCCCGAGAGATTGTAGAGCGTGAGGCCAATGCGGTGATCAGTCACGCGTGATTGGGGGAAGTTGTAGGTCCTGATTTTTTCTGACCGGTCGCCAGATCCTACCATGGAGCGCTTGAGCGAATCCTCTTCTGCCTTCCGCTTATCCATCTCAAGCTTGTACACCCTTGCCCGCAGGATGGTCATGGCTTTCTCCAGGTTTTTGAGCTGCGACTTGCCGTCTTGCATGGACACGCGAATGCCAGTTGGCTTGTGTGTGAGCTTCACAGCCGAGTAGGTCGTGTTGACCGACTGCCCACCGGGGCCAGAGGCATTGGTGTACTCTTTGATGATGTCCTTATCTTCCAACACGAGCTCGTATTCTTCGACTTCTGGCATCACCGCTACGGTGGCAGCTGAGGTATGAATGCGGCCCTGAGATTCAGTTTTGGGTACCCGTTGCACGCGGTGCACACCTGCTTCAAACTTCATGATGCCGTAAGCATCCTCTCCACGAATCGTAGCAACGGCTTCCCGAAAACCGCCTGCGGAGCCTTCATAGAGAGCGGTTGTCTCAAATTTGAGCCCGATGCGGTCGCAGAATCGCTCATACATCCGGAATAGGTCTCCCACAAACAAGGCGGCTTCGTCGCCACCCGTGCCCGCAGCAATTTCCAACACGATGTCTTTGGTATCGTTGGGGTCTTTGGGAATCATGAGGAGCTTCAACTCGTCTTCGAGGGACTCTTCCAGTGGTTCGAGCTCTTCGAGCTCTTCCCTGGCCATGGCGCGAAGCTCATCGTCTTTTTCTGTAGCCAGAATCTCTTTGGCATTTTGAATATTGGAAAGCAGCTCCCGATATTCTTTGGCCTTAGACGTGATTTTATCGAGGTTCTTGTACTCGATGTTGAGCGATTTGTATCGCCCCATATCCGACATGACTGCGGGATCAATAATCTGTTGCTTCACTTCTTCGAAGCGGGCCTCTATGTGGGCAAGTTTGTCTAGCATGATCTATCTTCTCAATTATTCCTCTGTAGGAACGGAGTACAAATGTACCTGATTTTCCGTCAAGAAATAAACGAAACCGTTTCCCCAGCTAAAGTCAATCACATCCTGGACCGGATAGCTGATATTGAGCAGCTTGGAGCTGCGTGTGTCGAGCAGACCAGCTTCGTCCTTTCCTTTGAGAAGGAGGTAGGGCCCCACAAGCTGGAAATCAGTCCAGTTAAGACTTTCGGGCGTTTTGACCTGATATCGGAAGGTGCCGTAGATATCAAATACCAGCAGGTGGTGCCTTGTTGGCTCCGAAATAAACAGATAGTTATCTTGATTCAAGCGGATTCCGGCTGGCTGATAGATGGAGCCTGCGCCATAATCCGTTCCGCCAAAGCTAAGGCTCCATTCGCCAAAAGAAGACAAGACATAGACCCGATTGTCGAGAAGATTGAGCAAAAATAGTTCCCCAGCACTGTTGGCTGCAAACCTCGACACCAGCAAATCCTCCGGATTCGTATTCCTATCGCTTGTGGCAACTCCCACCAGAGACATGTCTTCCAACACCCTGAGATTCGGATGAATGAGGGACACACGTTGTCTGCCTCGATCCAAAACGTATCCTGTTTGTCTGTTCGTTACATCCAGATCGGTGATTTCGAGAAATCCCTCCGCCCGGTGACTTTTTCCGCCAAGGCTTTGCACGGAGTCATAGTTGAAGGCAGACAGATATTTGAAAATGGTGGTTTTGTCCTTGTCGATGAGATAGAGATTGTCTTCGCCATCCAAATACAGGGCGCTGCATAGCGGAATATCAAGCACGCGCGCGGCTGAATCCCACTGGATTTGTGCCCTGAGCATTGGGTAAAGCGAAAGGAAGAGTATCGAAAGAATGACGTTTTTCACTGGAAGTGGACTAGCTGAACACGATCCTAATGTTTAATAAACGGGAAAACATCAAGTTCCGTCTTTTCCTGGTCAATCACCAGATAAGAAAAGTAGGTAATCCAATCTCCCAGGATGACGATGCGTGCATCGTGATTGAGACTATCGTCGATGAGGGCATGTCGATGCCCATACACAAAGTAGCTGATCTCTGGCTGGCTTTGGAGTATGGTTTCAGAATGCACATAGAGCCATTCTTTGCGACCCATGAGATCTACTTCTGGGCTCAACTCCGGATGGTCGAAATCGTGCTTGTTGCTCAATCCAGATAAGAACCGAGCGAGGCCCACGCCCATGTTGGGATGAAGCCAGCCAAATAGCCACTTGGAGAAAGGGTTGGTAAACACCTTTTTCATGGCTTTGTAGCCATGGTCTCCGGGACCCAGCCCATCGCCATGGGCGAGGTAGTAGCTTCGCCCAAACCACTCCCTGATGATCGGGTTTCGATGAACAGAAATCCCCATTTCGGTCGGGAAATAGTCTTTAAGCCACAGATCATGGTTGCCCGTGAAAATATGGATATCCACGCCAAGGTCAGCGAGTTCGGCCAGCTTGCCGAGGAGCCGTACATGGCCTTTGGGCACTGAATGCTTGTATTCAAACCAGAAATCGAATACATCCCCCAACAGATACAGTTCCCGTGCATCGGATTTGATGCTGTCGAGCCATTTCACAAAATGCCGCTCTCTGGGTAGGCTTTTTTGGAGCGTGGGTGCTCCAAAATGCATGTCTGAGGCGATGTAAATCCTTTCGGCCATGAAGAGGGTGGCTTGATTATTTTCTCAAACCAACTAAAAAAGCTGCTTCGATCCCAAAAAAATGACTGGCTCTTCTCCCAGATTCCTGCTTTAAAAAGGACTTTACCGAACGAAAAGGCTACTCAATATAGAAATTGTTTATCATAAGCCTGTGACCCGGAAATCCGTCAGAATAGAGGTTTTGCCCAGCCTGCTGAATGAGAAGAGATTCAGCTTCGGGCTGTCGGTCTTGCATGCAAAGTTGGATCCTCGCAGCACCTTCTGAGGGCGTAAAAGCGAAATCAAACCTGAGCCAATCCCGGTACACATCCATGCCGAACATGATGCCATGGGCTTCTTCTTTTATTTTCTGGCCTTCCTGATCAAATTCACGGATCACAAAGGCTGGAAACCCCGCCACTTCGGGGGCTGCTTTGATCCACACCGAAGCGGTTAAGGCTTTTAGGGGAAGTGGTCCGGAGAATAGCACGAGTTCTGTGCTGTCTTGATGGCAGCGGCTGGTTTCTTCGCCAAAAGGACTTGGGCCTTCTTGATCAAATCCGTCGAAAAAGAACCAGGCGGTATCGGTGTCCGCAAACCAGCTATTGGCAATCGGGCTAAGCGATGCTTTGATCGAATCGAATTGAGCAATGAGGGTGTCAGGTGGGGTCGCGAGGTCGGCAAGCTGTAATTCGCGTAGGGAGTACCTGCCTTGGGTGTACAGAAGTCTGGATCTCGAAAGCAGGCTGCGCTCGGCATTGGTTAGCTCTGCTTCGTTTTGCTCCAGGATCAGAAGTGGGCGTGAATCAGGGAAGTCTGCGAGGATCTCTTTCTGGATGAATTCAGAACTAAATAACTGGACCAGATTGGCGGATTGATGCACCGAGGTTCGAGACATCATACCACAAGCGAGTGGAAGGCCAAGTTGCGATGCCATGTGGAATGACTCTATCGTGGTGCCCCAATCCTGCATCAATGGAATAAACTTCTCTGATCCGATGTTGAAAACCGGAATGGGCAGCATGGCTTGGTAGTCGGAGGCGTTCACGCCGGCTTCTTGCAACCAAGCCGAAAAATCCGGTTCTGATTTGAGGAATACGTTCTCGCCTTTGAGCTTTCGGGTGAGGTCTGCATTCCCTTTTACATGGATAGACATCTCCAGGGTCCAAATCCCGGCAACGACGAGGAGCACCCACATAGCAATGGGCCTGCTTCCATGAATGCTCAAAGTGCGATAGACTTGATAAAGGGTGTAGGAAATGAGTACGGTGAATTGGTAATAGAAGATCCATGCAAAGCGACCAAGCGATCTAAACTGACGCAGCGCGCCGAGGGAGTCGAGAACCCCTTCTGGCAGCCATACAAAGGGGATGGCCATGGCAAATAACAAGACGAAGATTGAGGCCCAAAATGAGACACGCAAGGTGCTGGGTAGTGCGGGATGCGTTATCCTTTTCCACTGCTTTTTCCATCCTGTAGCAGTCAGTCGGGCCAGCCAGCTCAATCCAATCAACGTGGCTACAGCCCCTACGTAAGCAATGCCTTCTCCGTCGCCGGTTTTGAAATCCTTCGCAAACCTGTGCCAGGCTTCGTAAAGTGGTCCTCTCACGGGCAAAAAAATGGAGGACCAAGTGGTCCTGTATTTCAAAAATCCATAGGGATTGCCCGGCCTGTCAGGGATGGTGTCTGTCAGTAGCATGATGACTTGAAACAGCGCTAGTGACAAAAAACCAACGCCGATGAGCAAGAGCGCCTCTTTGATCGCATGAGCGCGCAGGCTGCGGAGGTTTTGCAGGAGATGGACCAACGCAAGAGAGCTCGTCATGAGCACTACCATGAGCAGATAGTAGGCGTGAATCCAGGCAGTGAGGGAGAAGAGGAGGGACCAGAGTACAAGCATTCGCCAGGAAAACTGGCTGTCAAAAATATGGATGATTCCGAACCAGATCATGGGAATAATCACCGCGTAGCCAAGGGCATAGTGCCCCCCAAATCTGTTAAGTTGTGGCGACATCATGGCGATGAGAATGGCTGTTGAAATCGTCATCCATGCTGACATGCCCAGCCTCCTCATGATTCGATGAAGAAAATACATGCAGCCAAGTATCGAG
>JANQTF010000277.1:0-3503 GCA_030731845.1 Bacteroidia bacterium
ATGCTGGGATGGTCTTTTCAGCCCATGTATGGACAAGCCAGTTCCCAAAACAGGGTCATTATCCTCTCAGATATTGAAGCTGACCCCGACGACACGCAATCGTTCGTTCGGCTCCTGCTCTATGCCAATCAGATTGACATCAAAGGCATGATTGCCACGACCTCTTGTTGGTATAAATCAGCCGTCAATCCCGAATCAATTCGCAGAATTGTGCGTGCTTATGGGAAAGTTTACCCTAATCTGTCGCTTCATGAGGAAGGGTTTCCAGAAGAGGCGGTTCTCCAGAATCTTATAAAAAGTGGCTTACCAACCTATGGCATGACAGGCGTGGGCGACGGGATGGATTCTGAAGGGTCAGACTGGATCATACAAGTATTGGAAGAAGACGACGAAAGACCATTGTGGATCTCCGTTTGGGGAGGGGTCAACACCCTGGCGCAATCTCTTCACACGATTCAGAAAACCAGGAGCAAAAAAGAAGCGGCCAGATTGATGGCAAAATTGCGGGTGTACACCATTTCCGACCAGGACGATAGTGGGATTTGGATTCGAAATAATTTTCCCGATTTGTTCTACATCGTGAGTCCCGGCGATGATTATGGCCATGCTACCTGGAACGCAATCAATACTGTCGTCAAAGGAATAGACAATGAAAAAATCAGCAATGCCTGGATTGCCAGCCATATCCAACAACATCACGGACCTCTCGGGGCCGAGTATCCAGATGTTTCCTGGGGCATGGAAGGGGACAGCCCTGCATTTTTGTCCTTGATCTCCAATGGCCTGAATGAAGCCGAACACCCTGAGTGGGGAGGATGGGGCGGTCGATATGAATCTCGCCTTCCCGATTTCTCCAAGCAGAAAAAGGGAAATTCAGGCGTTCCTTTTGAAGCCGAAACCCGGCCCATTTGGACAGACGCCATTGATGCCTACACGCCATACGTGCCCAATCCTTATGGGCGTGCCGTGAAGCAGGACTCCTTCACCGCCCATGACAACAAAGCCTCGCTATGGCGCTGGAGAGATGACTTCCAGAATGATTTTGCCGCCCGAATGGACTGGTGCATCATGTCGGTTGAAGAAGCCAATCATCCACCAGTTCCGGTTTTGTCTCATTCTGATCGGATCACCGTAACGTCAGGGCAAGGATTTGGATTAGATGCCTTTGATTCCACAGATCCTGACGGAGACAATCTCAGCTTTTTGTGGTTCGTCTATCCTGAAGCAGGTTCATATCGGGGAGAATTCAAGCTTGGCCAGCCCGAAAATTCGCATGGCACATACGGCGTGGCCCCAGAGGTCACCAAACCCGAGACGATCCACATCATCCTGAAATTGACCGATAAAGGAACCCCAGCTTTGTCGCGATACAAAAGGATCATCATCACGGTGGTCCCCAAATAGGCGAAAACTGTCGCTGTCTCTTTGCAGACACCATGCTCCCCACACTTGGCACTACGTCAGAGGAGGATGGATCTGATGAGGAATGGTCAAAAAAATAAAATCCTTGGGGCTTGATCCCCGAAAAAGGCACGAAACTTGACCAATACCGGGGCTATCCTACCGCCACGGCAGAAGCCGTGTCGCTATCGCAGCAAAAAATCCCAACCCAGGGGAAATGCTTCGCCACAAAAAAAACACCCTGAGGAAGCCCACAAGTGGGGCAATCCTTACCTTTGCGTTGGCACCGATTGATCTGACCGACAATACACGACAACATGATCACAGGAAAAGACCTCATCGCGCTAGGCTTCAAACCTGGCAAATGGTTCAAAGAAGTACTTGACCATGCCAATGAGCATGACCTGACTGACGAGGAGTTGAAAAGCTACGTAGCGTCCATGCGACCTCAGTATATTGAGCCACACGCTGAACCAGTTCCCTTTTTCCAAAACATACAAGCCGAGACAGAAGCAGAAACCTCCAATGTGGAGCAGGTCCTCTCGATCATGAAAGACCTCATGAGAACGCCAACCCTCGTGGGAGGTGCTGTCATGCCTGATGCTTGCCCAACCGGCCCAGGACAAATTCCGGTCGGAGGCGTAGCTGTCGCCAAAAACGCCATTCACCCTTCCATGCACAGCGCCGACATTTGCTGTTCGGTCATGATGACAAATTTTGGCATGGTCTCCCCAAAGACTGTCTTGGACATGGCCCATTCTGTCACCCATTTTGGAGGCGGAGGACGGGAAGAATACTCTGTTCTGCCAAAGGAATTTGAGGAACAAATCTTAGCAAACAGATTCTTGAAATCGGAGCGAAGCCTAACCCTGGCAAGAGCGCATCTGGCAACACAGGGCGACGGAAACCACTTCCTTTTTGTGGGCAGATCAAAAAACACCGGCGAAACCATGATGGTCACCCACCATGGCAGCAGGGGATTTGGTGCCTATCTCTACACACAGGGAATGAAATTGGCGGAGCATTTCAGAAAAGAAATCTCTCCAAAAACCTCCGCCAAAAACGCGTGGATCCCCTTCGATACCGACGAAGGAAAAGCATATTGGGAAGCCCTGCAATTGGTCAGAGAATGGACAAAATTGAACCATACGACCATTCACAATGCCACTGCACAAAAGCTGAACAAGGAGCCCCACAACAGATTTTGGAACGAACACAACTTTGTGTTCAAAGAGGATGATTTGTTTTACCACGCCAAAGGTGCCACTCCCCTCGACGACAAATTTGTCCCTGACAGCCAGAACGGATTGCGGCTGATTCCCTTGAACATGAGCGAACCCGTGTTGATTGTCAAAGGCAACACCACCGCCAACAATCTGGGCTTTGCCCCACACGGAGCAGGGCGAAATATTAGCCGTGGGCAACACAAGAAAAACAATGCCCACAAGACCATCGAGCAAATTTTTCACGAAGAGACACAAGGGCTGGATATTCGCTTTTTCTCTCATCACATCGACATTTCGGAATTGCCAAGTGCCTACAAAAACGCCAGCATGGTTACACGGCAAATGCAGGAATTTGGCCTCGGCGAAGTGATCGACGAAATCCTGCCCTACGGCTGCATCATGGCCGGAGACTGGGAAGTGGACGCTCCCTGGAGAGTCAAAGCTAGAGCCAAGCATCGGGGGAAGTGAGGGTTGGGGAAGGTATAGGGGGAATAATGGTATGAGGCGAGATTTTGTCTTCGTTCCTTCTTTACACGGAGAAGAGGAAGGTGTGGAGGGTATGGGGGAATACAGGTATAAGGCGGGAAGTTGGCTTCGTTCTCCCATTCCCCAATTCAACCATTCAACCATTTCCCCCTTAGCGTCTTCCTTCGCGCCATTGCGGTGAAAAAACGATATGCCTCTCCCATTCAACCATTTCCCTACACCCCCAGCCCGTTTTTCACCACTTAGAAAGCAAGGGCATCAGCGCTCACTAAGCAGCTCTGTGAATCTCTGTGACCTTAGTGCCTCCGTGGTGAATTCTTCTCCCATTCCCCAACTCAACCATTCAACCATTTCCCCCTTAGCGTCTTCCTTCGCGCCATTGCGGTGAAA
>JANQTF010000277.1:3603-6306 GCA_030731845.1 Bacteroidia bacterium
TCAACCATTCAACCATTTCCCCCTTAGCGTCTTCCTTCGCGCCATTGCGGTGAAAAAACGATATGCCTCTCCCATTCAACCATTTCCCTA
This sequence comes from Bacteroidia bacterium, assembly GCA_030731845.1. GTDB lineage: Bacteria > Bacteroidota > Bacteroidia > J057 > J057 > JANQTF01. Next base: position 3,694 of record JANQTF010000277.1, read on the forward strand.
CACCCCCAGCCCGTTTTTCACCACTTAGAAAGCAAGGGCATCAGCGCTCACTAAGCAGCTCTGTGAATCTCTGTGACCTTAGTGCCTCCGTGGTGAATTCTTCTCCCATTCAACCATTTCCCCTCACTCCATCCGCATCGTCCGGGCAGGCTTCATTCTCGCGGCCCTCAGCGCATGAAAGCTCGTGGTGAGAAACGCCAGCACCATCGCGCCGAGACCTGCCAGACCAAAGAGATACCAGGGCAATCCCGTGCGCACGGCAAAGCCGTCGAGCCAGCCAGAAATAGAACAGGCACCCGCCCCCACCGCAATCGCGAGGGCGATCAGCACCAGCCACAAAAAGTCGCGCGACAGCAACGTCACAATCTGATTGGTATCAGCACCCATCACCTTGCGGATGCCGATCTCGCGCGTGCGCTGCTGCGTGATGAAGCTCGCCAGACCAAACAAGCCCATGCAGGCAATCAAAATGGTGAGCACGCTAAACCAGGAAAAAATGGTCATCAGCCGCTCTTCGCTCTGGTATTGACGATTGAAAAATTCATCCAGGAAAAACAGCTCCAAAGGGTGCGCGGGATCAAAATCCTGCCACTTTTGGCGAATAAACGACAGCGTGGCGGGCAATTGCCCGCCTTGGAGCGACACTATCAGGCGCCCCGGATTATGCGGATTGTAGAGCCACACAAGCGGCTCCACGTCGTTGTGCAGCGAAGCATAACGATAATCCTTCACCACCCCCACCACCTGTCCATCATAGGCTGCCTGATCGTCGGCTTGGAGGCCCCATTGCAAGCGCTTTCCGATCGCCGACTCCCAGCCCTGCTTCCGCACAAAGGCTTCATTCACGATAAATGCCTGCTGAGGATCCGTTTGCCGGCTGCGATCAAAATTCCGCCCTTCCAGCAGCGCGATGTCAAGCACAGCCCGATAATCTTCATCCACAGAAATCACATTGAAATGATCTTCCTGCATGAGGCCATCCCGCTCTACCCGAAAAAGCAAGGACCCGGTGCGCTCGCCCGGCACCTGACGACCCGCAGTCGCCACACCCGATATGCCCGGATGGCTGGAGAGTTCTTCTTTGAAGGAAGCAAATCTGCGCTGCATCGTAGAATCGCCCGGAGAAAGGGTGAGTACCGCCACCTCGTCTGAGCGAAAGCCAAGATCCTGATTCTTGAGAAACCGCATTTGCTCCCCCACCACAAGCGTTGCGATGATCAGGCCCAGCGAAATCGAAAACTGGGCAATCACCAGCCCCTTGCGAAGCAGGTTGTTTCCACTAAGTTTCCACTGCCCTTTGAGCACTTCGCTCGGGCGAATGGAAGACAAATACAGCGCCGGATAGCTCCCCGCAATCAGGCCCACAAACAGCACCAACCCCAGCATGGCCAGGAGCAGCACCGGCTGAAACACATCCATAAATGTGAAAGATTTGGCGGCAATGGCGTTCACCCCCGGCAGCAATATTTCTACCAGAACGATCCCGACCAATAAAGAAATGGCCGTCAAAACCACAGATTCGCCCAAAAACTGCCGAATAAGTTGCTCTTGGGCTGCCCCAGCCGCCTTGCGAATGCCCACCTCCATGCTGCGCTTCGTGGATTGCGCAATGGAAAGATTCACATAGTTGAAGCAGGCGATGAGCAGGAGGAAAATGCCTGTGAGAGAAAAAATGTAGAGATAGGTTTTGTTGCCTTTGGGCGTGTCGTAGTCCATTCCGGTGGCGAAATGCAAGGCAGGAAGACTCGTGAGGCTGTAGCGAATTTCTCCATCCACCCCGTTTTCTTTCCAAAAGGGAATGGCATGAGTCTCGGCAAATTGATCGAGGCGCGTATCAAATCCTTGTGCTCCTTCGGGTTGGTCGAATAGGAGATAGGTGTAGAAAATGATTCGTCCCCAATCCCACATCAACTCTTCAGTGGTAGGCGAAGGTAGATTTTGGATCGAAGTCATGGCCCGAATCTGCATATCAGTATTGGAAGGAAAATCCTTGAACACCGCCGAAACCTCGTAAGGCGTGCCATTGAGGGTAAGAAATTTGCCGAGAGCAGGCTTGCCCTGAAAATATTTCTCCCGCACCGACTCACAGATCGCCACACTCTGCGGCCTGATGGCGTCCTGCTCATTCCCTTCCGTAAACTCAAAGCTAAACAGGTCTGTCACCGTGCTATCCACCATCTGAAAATCAGGCTCATTGAACACCTGACCTTCATAGCCCACAGTAATGGGCGTAGTGCGAAGGATAAACCGGCAGAAGGCCTTCACTTCTGGATAATCTTGCATGAGACCCGGCCCCACCGCGAGGCTGGATGTCGCATAATGAGTCATGTCTCCGTTTTGGGTCATCCTCGTGGACACCCGAAAAATACGATCTCGCTTTTCATGGACGGTATCGTAGCTGAGCTCGTCCTGTACATAAAGCGCCACCATGAGGCAGCAAGCCAATCCGAGTGACAAGCCCAGCAGATTGATGGCGGTGTGGACCTTGTTGCGCCAAAGATTGCGCATCCCCACGCTAAGGTAGTTTCGAAACATGCTCTTGAGAAGTCAGAAGGTCAGGGGTCAGAAGTCAGACAAGAGATTTTGAGAAGTCAGAAGGTCAGGGGTCAGAAG
>JANQTF010000277.1:6406-13374 GCA_030731845.1 Bacteroidia bacterium
AAGGTCAGGGGTCAGAAGCCAGACAAGAGATTTTGAGAAGTCAGAAGGTCAGGGGTCAGAAGTCAGACAAGAGATTTTGAGAAGTCAGAAGGTCAGGGGTCAGAAGCCAGACAAGAGATTTTGAGAAGTCAGAAGGTCAGGGGGGCAGAAGTCTGACAAGAGATTTTGAGAAGTCAGAAGGTCAGGGGTCAGGCAAGAAGCAATCTTATAGCCTGTTGCGCGCGGGGCACGCGCAACAGGCCTCGCCTTCTTGTCTGACTTCTCTCTTCTGACACCTGACATCTCACAGGATCGCCGTCCTGTTTTCCGATACCACTTGTCCGTCGAGGAGGCGGATGATGCGGCGGCTGAAGCTCGCGTCGTGCTCGGAGTGAGTCACCATGACGATGGTGGTTCCGGCCTCGTTGAGCTCGGTGAGGAGTCGCATGACCTCGTTGCCGTTTTCGGAGTCGAGATTACCGGTAGGTTCATCCGCGAGAATGAGCTTGGGCCGGGTGACGAGGGCACGGGCTACCGCTACACGCTGTTGCTGACCGCCGGAGAGCTGCTGTGGAAAGTGATTGATCCTGTGCATGATCTGAAGATGCTCCAGCATGGCCTTGACCCGCTCTTTGCGCTCAGAAGCGCTCATTTTCAGATAAATCAGCGGTAATTCCACGTTTTCATACACCGTGAGCTCGTCGATCAGGTTAAAGCTCTGAAACACAAATCCTACGTTGCCTTTGCGAAGCTTGGCCCGATCGCGCTCAGAATATTTGGCCGTTGAGTTATCCATAAAGACATAGTCGCCTTCCGAGGGGCTGTCGAGCAGGCCCAGGATATTGAGAAGCGTGGACTTGCCACAACCCGAAGGCCCCATGATGGCCACAAAATCGCCCTCATCGATTTTCACAGAAACGCCGTTGAGCGCAGTGGTCTCGATTTCTTCGGTACGATAGATTTTTTTGAGGTTTTCAGTACGAATCAGCATACGGTGAATGATAAGTGTTCAATCCTTGATACCAAAAAGCAGGCCCGGAATTAACTAATTACAAATCAACAAATTACCTTCAATCGCAATGATGAATGCCGCAGCTCTTTGCCCGATATCGCGACAGGAAGTGTACGAATGCGAACAGTCAAAGATCACCATTTCCTTGGTAAAAAAAAGGGAACGAGATGCCATTGCACCCCCTTAAACACCGCCTCGAATCTCCCTAACCCGCCGTTCGCCAGCGTACACTTGTCGAAAAAAAATCTGTGATTCAGCGCGCGAATGAGGCTGTTGGTCGAAAAACGGACAACTGCCACTAAAAAAACTTGTCGTTGGGGGGCAACTTGCCGAGATTATCGGTGAAAGTTGCCAACAATAACGCCCGATCCTACTTTTGGCATGAAATCCTCCAACGGCCATATTCTCATCATTGACGACGACAGAGACGTCCTCACCGCAACACGCCTCTTTCTGGAAACAGAAGGCTATGCCGTGGATACGGAAAGTCAGCCCGTACACATTCCCCAGCTCATCAAAAACCAGGTTTATCATCTGATTTTGCTGGATCTCAACTTCACCCGCAATGCGACGCAAGGGAAGGAAGGATTTTACTGGCTTCATCGGATTCTGGAGATTGACCCGGCTGCTGCGGTGGTGCTCATCACCGCCTACGGCGACATCGACATGGCCATCGAGGCGATGAAACAAGGAGCAACCGATTTTATCCAAAAGCCATGGGACAATGACAAGCTGCTCTCTGTGATGGCAAAAGCTCTGTCTTTGGGCGTGAATAAGCGCCTCCATGCCCCCGCTTCCTCCGCTGCCGATGGCCACGCTGCCACCATGATTGGAAAGGGCGAAGCCATGAAGAAGATCTTCAGCACGATTGACAAAGTAGCCTCCACCGATGCCAATGTGCTCATTCTCGGTGAAAACGGCACAGGCAAAGAACTGGTAGCACGGGCGCTACACGACCGCTCGGCACGCGCCAAGGGCCCGTTTGTGAGTGTGGATATGGGCGCCATCTCTGAGACCCTCTTTGAGAGCGAGCTATTTGGCCATGTGAAGGGAGCCTTCACCGACGCCCGCGAAGACCGCATGGGCCGCTTTGAATGCGCAGAAAAAGGCACCCTTTTTCTCGACGAAATCGGCAATCTCTCGCTGCCCCTTCAGGCCAAACTCCTCAGCGCCTTGCAACAGCGAAAGGTGACCCGTGTGGGCAGCAACCGCCCCATCGACGTGAATATCCGGCTGATCTGCGCCACGAATATGCCCATGCAGCGAATGGTGCCCGAGCGGCAATTTCGTCAGGATCTGCTCTACCGCATCAACACCGTAGAAATTCACCTGCCACCTTTACGTGAGCGAAAAGAGGATCTGCCCCTGCTCGCCGAGCACTTTGTGCGGCTCTATGCACAGCGCTACAGGCGCAGCACCACAGGCCTGAGTTCGGCGGCCATGTCTCGTTTGGAAAAGTATCATTGGCCGGGTAACATCCGGGAGTTGCAACATGCCATCGAGCGAGCCATCATCATGAGCGAGCAGGATGTCCTTCAGCCTTCCGATTTCATGTTTACCCAGGAAGATCCCAGCGGCCCAGATCTTCAGTTGGAATCATTTAACCTCGAAGAAGTAGAGAAAATCGTGATTCGGAAAGCCATCCGCAAACACGCAGGCAATATCACCCACGCGGCGCATGAACTGGGCCTCACACGAACTTCACTCTATCGGCGAATTGAAAAATACGGCCTTTGACCGATTCTCGCCCTCTTTTCATTCGCATTCCACCCCTTCTATTCTCCTTGCATGAAGTCCTACCGCATTTGGCTCTTGTTTCGGCTTGTCCTGATCATGACGACCATGGCAGCGATCGTGTGGCTGGGCCTGGAAGAAGGGTTCATCGGACTTCCTGCGCTTCTCACCACGATACTTGGCGTCCAAATTTGGCTCTTGTTTCGCTACCTCGACCGAAGCGAACTGCTCCTGAAGCGATTCTTTGAAAGCGTAGCCTACGATGATTTCACTGCCCGATTCACCCATCAGCGAAGTGCTCCTTATGCCGGATTGGAACATTCTCTGGACCAGGTGATGGAACAGTTTCGGGGCATCAGGGCAGAAAAAGAAGAAGGCTACCTCTATCTCGAGGCAGTGATTCACCACCTCGGAGTGCCCACCCTCGCCATCCGCGACGATGAACTGATTCACTTTTCCAATCCCGCGGCCAAGCGCCTCTTTGATCGCCCACGACTCATGAAGGTCACCGATCTGGGCTTACCGCTGTCAGAGCATCTGGGCAATCTGGCCCATGGGGAGAAAAAGGCGTTTCGCTATCATCGAGGCGACGAGGTAGTGCCCCTGCTGGTATCTGCCACGCGGTTTCATTTGCGAGAACATCACTATCAGCTCGTGTCGTTTCAGGATATCAGGAGAGAAGTGGACCAAGCCGAAACCGAGGCCTGGCAACGCCTCACCCGTGTGCTTCGCCACGAGATTTTGAACTCGCTCACGCCCGTGACCACGCTCACCCGCACCCTCGAACACATGCTATTTTTGCCAGCCCAGGGAGAGCTTCGCAGCCGGGAAGACCTACACAATCGCAGGCAAGACATCAAAGAGGCTCTAGGCGTGATTCACCGCCGTAGCGAAGGCCTGATGAATTTTGTGCAGACCTACCGGGAGGTCACCAAGTTGCCGCAGCCGCAGTGGGAAGAGGTTCGGGTTTGCGAATTGATTTCAGACGTGCGACAATTGTTTAGTCGCCGCTTTCAGGAGGGTGGCATACAGCTCAGCGCCCATTGTTTTCCAGAATCACTCATCATCCAGGCAGATCCCTCTCTGCTGGAGCAGGTCCTCATCAATCTGGTGCTCAATGCCCGCGAAGCCATCTCAGATCAACCGGGTAGCATCAGCATGGAAGCCCGGCTAAGCGGCAAAACCCAGCTGGAAATATCCGTCACCGACACCGGACCTGGAATCTCACCTGAGATTAGCGCAGATATTTTCACGCCGTTTTTCACCACCAAAGCTGAAGGCAGCGGCATCGGCCTCTCTGTGTCCCGGCAAATCATGATGGCCCACGGCGGCGAGCTCATCTTCTCCTCCAAGCCCGGCGAGGGCGCCCGCTTCGTGATGCGATTGGAGCTGGGGTGAGAAATCAGCTCATGACTTCAGGCTGTTCAAGTCCTGCAATCGAGCCCAATCAAGAAGACTTATGGAGATTGATGTGCCATCTGTTTGATCCCGTTTTGGCTAAAATGGACAAAATTCGGACGGATAAGGCAAACGCATGCGCGCGTTTTTGGATAAATAAACAAAGAAATCTCGTCGCTAGCTTCTCTTCCAGATTTCCTGGCAACAGACCAAACCAATTTATCCAAAACCTTTATGAACAGACTACTTCTACTCTCGCTATTCTTTTCCTGCACCTTGCTGGCCCATGCCCAGTATCAAGGCCAGCCATGGGGCGACGCCAATGGTGGACGATGGACATTTAGCTCCGACAACACCACCAACCTCTCCGTGGGATCACAATACACCAAGGTAACAAACGGAGTTACTTATAATGGAATCCCTGCATGGGCCTATGATATCGGAAATGTGGATACCACAGGCATCCTGCCAACGGCAGACGGTGGTACCCTCACTGCCGGCAGAGGCGGCACCCAGGCTGGCACCGGTGGGTTTGACAGAAGAGAAGAAAACAAAGGCAGCCGAAGCCTCACTACTTCAGATAACGCCGCAAGAACCAGCTTCTCGGGTTCGAGTGTGTTTAAAATGAATCTCCTTGGAGATCGCTTTGAAAAGGGAGGAGCCTGGACACGCTACAGCTGCGCCTTCGACTCTGGCCAATATGTGATGCTCGTGCGTGCCGTGGATGCCTGCAACGGCAACTTCGGAAGCTGGGTCACCCTGTACGACCAAAGTATGAACGTTGTGGATTCCATGTTCCAATTCAACCAGGGGGTTCCCGATGGTAGCTGTGCAAACCAACTCAATGTAGAACTTCTCACCGATGACTCTACCAACGCTCCTTTTGATGTACTGAACAAAACAGAAGCTTCACACTGGGTAATGCTACTCGACACCTTCAATTTGGCTGGAAACCTCATTGTGGAAATATCAGATACCAACCCTATGTTGGGAGGAAATGCTGGAGCTCGCGGCGTGTTGGGAGAATTCACCTTCCTCTACATAGGCAGCTACCAGGGCGCTCCAGAACCAGATCCAGTGTTTGATGTGACCATCGCTGTGGACATGAACCTGCAGGCCGCCACCAGCCCCGACGGAGTCTATGCTGCGGGAACCTTCCAGGAAGCCGATGCCACTGCCGCTACCAATTGCAACAACTGGTCCGACAACTGCACCGCTCTTGAAGATACAGACAACAATGGCGTCTGGTTTGTGAACCTGAAGCTCCCAGCCGGAGACTATCAGTACAAGTTCCTCAACGGAATGACCTGGGGCGTCAATGAAGGCGCTGGCATTACCGCAGATTGTGGCGTTGACGATGGGTTTGGAAACTTCAACCGCACCATGACTGTCAGCTCAGATACGGTCATCGTGTATTATTATGACTCCTGCGGTGTTTCCAGCACCGAACTCGTAGGATCTGGCAGCGGTGATGCTATCGCCGACCCGGTAGAATTTTCCATCGTAATGGCTCCAAACCCCATGGACGAATCCTCTGAGCTGATCATTGACAACCCACAGAGCAAATTGCTCAATGTGACGGTACTCAGTGCCAATGGTCAATTGGTGAAACAATGGACAGGGGTTCGCCACGAAAGACTGGGTCTGGATCGATCAGAACTGAGCGCGGGAATCTATCTCGTACGGGTTACAGATCGCCAGGGTCGTAGCTACCTCTCCAAGCTCGCCGTGAAGTAATTTTCTAGCATCACCCTGATTCATAAAGCTCCCTCTTCGAAGATTCGAAGGGGGAGTTTCTTTTTCCAACAGGAGATCAGTCGGTTGTTTTGCTACTTTGCAGGAACATCCAAGGCCTTTACCCATGACTCAATCAGACCTTATTCTCCGAGATCGCCTTGCCATAGATCGCACAAGGCTCGCCAATCAGCGCACGCTCCTGGCATTTTTCCGCACTGGGCTCTATTTGCTCATGACTGCGGCAGCAGTCTGGAATCTGGAGTTTCTCCAGGAACTTCACTGGCTTGGCGAGATCGCCGTCGTCACCGGTATTCTGGTCATTCTCATCGGGATTGCAAGCTTTTTTCGCATGCGAAACAAGATCAATCAGAGCTATCAGGATGGCGTAAGTAGCGTGGGATAATTGGTTTCAACTCCAAAGAAGCCACGCCCTGCTCGTGGGATCAGCACCTTCTCCTCTCTCACACCCACTCCCAGTCGCCTTTTTTCGTGCGAAAGAGGATGTTAGTATCCGTAACAGCCTCAATCGGAAGTTCGCCATAGTAATGGGGGAACAGCTCTCCGTTGGGACCACCGGGCTCATATTTGAGATGATCCATCACCACACGCTCACTGATGAGCAGCACCACAAGCTCCTTTGCTTCTGGGTAATGCCTGGCGAGGGTCCCATCTAGCTGCTCCCGGAGAGACAGGTGAATGAAGCCTTCCTGGGCATAAGTGGGAGGCGTGTAGAAATCACTGTTGAGGAATTTTTCCCAGTATTTCGGCTCGACAAGATGATAGAGAATGGGCATAGGTTCCGAGTGTGTCGCCAGTTGGAATAAATGGTGCGCGAAGATACAAGAAAGGCTCTTACCTTCTCACGATGGTTCTTCAGAAAATAACCAGCAAAAGCCTGTAACAACCTCGATCAAGTCTATTCAATCAGACCGATTTCCCGAAGGAGATCCGACACATAAGATTCAGGTTTGCCGACCTCGGCAGCGATCTCTGCCATGCTTTTGCCAGCCTTGAAAAGCCTTGCGATGGTCTTAGTTAATTCTACCCCCTCTTCTCTGCCCTCTTCTCTCGCTGTGTCAAGCGAGTTTTTCAAATCGCGGTAATATTT
>JANQTF010000278.1 GCA_030731845.1 Bacteroidia bacterium
CATATCCTTCTCCAGTTTTTCTTCATCCTTTCCTTTGGCGTGGATGGATTTGCCTATGCTGCTGAGAGCCTTGTGGCAAAATTCACCGGGCAAGGCCAAAAAGCCCAACTCGCTGAGGCAATCAAATGGCTTCTCATTTGGGGCGCAGGTCTTGGCTTATTCATCACCTTGATCTACCTGCTGTTTGCTCCCTGGATGATCGGCTGGTTTACCGATCAGGAAGAAATTATCTCCATGGCCATGGAATATCGCTGGTGGATGATCGGCGTTTCTGCTGCCGGCACCTTTGCCTTTTTGTGGGATGGCATCTACATCGGAGCCACTGCGACCCGAGCCATGCGCAATACGATGTTTTTTGCGTTAGTCGGCTTTGCTCTGGGCTACCTTCTGCTTCACAAAGAGGACCCCATGCTCGCCCTTTGGGTGGGCATGTTGGCGTTTATGAGCATCAGAAGCCTACTGATGTGGCGTATGGCTCCTGCAGCGATTTATCGAACTGAGTGAGGCTTTCCTTGCTCCGTCATGCGAGATTATTTCTTCATGGCCTCTTCCAACAATCGATGGAAGTGGTGCACACCCGGCTCGCGCTTCACAGAAAAACGGCCATGCTGGTATAGGCGCGATTGAACGCCTTTGTGCACAGCCTCTACCACGGCCTCATCTTCCATCTCAACCATGTGGGTAAAATCCTGGTTTTCCTGGTCATATTCTTTTCCTTCCCACAAGAAAGTCTCGAACCTGATGCGGGTTTGGGTCGGCGAAATCGGCTCCACAATATTGAGCGACAAGCCCCAGGGATACACATTAAGCATCAGATTGGGAAACATCCAGAAATAGTAGGCCGCCACTTTTTGTCCGGATTCTTTCTGTCCGCCTGGAATATCAAAGTATGGCTGGCCCTCTTTGGCCATCCCGATCTGAAGCACGCCCTGGGGGAACATTTCATAGCGATAGTCGCCGAAATCTAATACCTGATTGAGCGCTGGGTGCACGAAAGGAATATGAAATCCTTCGAGATAATTATCCACGTAGAGCGCCCAATGTGCCTCAATCTCATACAAGGCTGAGTATTCCGGCGCATGAAAAAATTCCTCGGGCTTCATCCAGCTGATCCGCTCCTTCACCGGCCTGATCCATTCGGCAAATGACGCTTTGCGATCAAGGTTGGTAAAAAGGAGAGGCCCAAATGAATCGAGCGGAAGCGAAGGAAGGTGATCCGTTTCAGAGGGAAAATCTTCTACGCCAGAAAATTCAGGCATGGATTTCATTTTGCCATCCAGCCCAAATCGTCTGCCGTGATAGCGACAACGAATTTCCTGGCAAGGACCTGGCTCTGTTACCAGTAGATTTGCACGGTGGGTGCAAACATTAGAAAGGCAGCGTCGATTGCCTTGTGCATCGCGAGACAGCACCAATGGCTCCGAAAGAAATCCCGGCAGCAACTCGAAAGGCTGCACTGCCTCCCGATCTTCCAGTTCATCCTTCAACCCAATACAATGCCAGGCCTTGGCAAACACCTGCTCGCGGCATTTGTCAAAGAAAAAAGGGTTGCGGTAAAACTCGCCCGGCAATGTGCGGGCTTTTTGCACCTTGGGATCAACGGAAAAAGGGATTCGCTCCATGAGGTAATGTTGGTCAACGGATCATTCTTACAATTTTTGTTCCGAAGAATCATTTGGTGCTTTCCCCCTTTCATTTTTTCGGAATTGTCACAAAAGAAGAGTAATCAGCATAGAGCCTTTCATGGGTGAGAAAATGATAGATACAAAAAGGGTCTGATGCTGTGCATCAGACCCTGAGATTAGATTGGCTGGCGATCCAGCTCAGTTATGTTAGTTGCTGATTTCTTTGCGCTTGCGCTTAGGATATCGCTTTTTTGCAGAGTCGTCATCTTTTGGATACCCGCCAGATCTCGGACCAGGTTTGCCGCTTGGCTTGTTGTTGAATTTCTTCCGCTCAAATGTCGTCACAATCGGCTCAGAAGGCCTTACGACTACGTGCACACCATCAAAGTTGGCACCTGTCATGAGATCTTCCAGGGCCTTGCCCTGATATTTTTCCAGCTCGAAGTAGGACTTCTGACGGTGGATCTCGATTTTTCCAAATCTCAATCGCATCGGAAGTTCCTGGTTAATGAGGCCCATGAGCCTGGCGGGATTTACCTGTTGCTGCATCCCGAGGTTGATCTCATAAGGAAGAAACTCAACCTGTCCCCTGCTTTCGTTGCGCTCATCGCGTCGATTAGAAGGCAGGTGGTCGGTATTGAGGTCCGGAGCATTTTGGTAATCAGTGAGCAGGCGGTGAAACTCCATGGAGAGGAGTTTGAGGGTTAGCTCTTCTTTGCTCAGGTGATCGAGTTTTTGGTGAATAGAATCCATGAAAGGAGCGAGGAGCTTGGTGTCTGCCTCTTCTTTCACGACATCATCGATCAGGGAAAACAAGCGGGCTTCGCAAAGCTCCTTACCACTGGGCACCAACTTTTTCACAAATGCCTGCTTGGACATTCTCTCCAGGGCCTTGATCTTGTGAGACTCGCGCTTGTTGATGATAGAGATGGAGATCCCGTTTTTTCCTGCACGGCCTGTGCGACCACTTCGGTGAATGTATGACTCCAGATCATCTGGCAGCTCAAAGTTGACCACATGGGTGAGGTCGTTTACGTCAATACCGCGAGCGGCTACGTCGGTAGCTACCAGGATGGTGATACGCTTTTCGCGGAAAGCATCCATGACTTCGTCACGCTGTCCCTGCGAGAGGTCGCCGTTGAGGGCATCAGCTGGGAAGCCTTCCTGATTGAGTTTGCGTGACAGCTCCTGAGACTCGCGGCGTGTGCGACAAAACACAATTCCGTAGAAGTCTTTCTGCATGGCCACAATGCGCTTGAGCGCTTCAAAGCGGTCTCTGGCTTGCACTTGGTAGTAGTCATGCGTCACATTGACGGAGCCTGAGTTGCGGGCGCCTACACTGATCTCCTTTGGATCTACCATGTAGTCTCTTGCGATTCGTTGCACCTCAGATGCCATGGTAGCAGAAAACAAGAGTGTTTGGCGCTCTTTGGGTGTTTCGCTCAGGATCGAAGTAAGGTCCTGCTGAAATCCCATATTGAGCATTTCGTCGGCCTCATCGAGCACCACGAATCGGATGCCAGAAAGGTCGAGGTTTCTGCGGTTGATGAGATCAAGGGCACGCCCTGGCGTTGCCACCACGATGTGCACGCCACGACGAAGCGATTGAATCTGCCCCATGATGCTGGCACCGCCATACACAGCTACTGACTTGAGTTTGGGCATGAACTTTCCATACCCTTCAAGGTCTTTGGTGATCTGAATGGCGAGCTCTCTGGTTGGAGAGAGGATCAGGGCCTGTGGCCTTACATTGGTCGGGTCGATCTTTTGGAGAATCGGCAATCCAAACGAAGCAGTTTTTCCGGTGCCGGTCTGGGCCAGCGCGATCAAATCCTGGTCTGATGAAAGAATAGCCGGGATGGCCTGAGCTTGGATGGGAGTAGGGGTTTCGAAGCCAAGTTCTGTTATGGCCTCCAGAATGCCGGGCGCCAGGCCCAACGAAGAAAATGTGATCATACTTTGAGGTTGCCTTCTCTGATTCCCACCATCATAGCCTCAAAGCGCCACAAAAGGAACACGGGAAGGTATTTACTAATTTTGATACAAAGGTAAGGCTTATTTTGAGAATATGGCAAGAGATCCAATAATCTCCTGATTATAAGTGGGCTAGCAGGCTGATTTTGATTCACTTACTGGCTATCATGCACTGTCTCAGGTCTCAAAAAATGAAAATTCGGAGGTGAATCATCTCATGTTGTCGCCTCTTCGAAACTTGTAGTGAGAGATGAGCACATGAGTAGAGATGGGTACAGCGTGAAACAGAAAGCAAAGGGAAATGGTTCGTGGCCCTTGTGAGGGAATTCGATGAAATAATGAATAGACCTCCCTGATCTGCTTGTCCTGCATCCCGGAATTGTGAACTTTGCTTCAGAATATTTGCTGATATGAAACTCTGGGACAAAGGCTACCACACCAATCTTGGGATAGAAACATTCACCGTTGGGCGTGACCGCGACCTCGATCAGGCGCTCGCGCCATGGGACATTCTCGGAACCATGGCCCATATCACCATGCTGCGCGACATTGGCTTGATTGAACCAGGGGAATGGAAGCTTTTGATAGAGGAGCTAAAAAGCCTGCATGAAATCGCCTCTCGCGATGAGTTGACCATTGAGGAAGGGGTGGAAGACATCCACTCTCAGGTGGAGCTTATGCTCACCCGCAAGCTCGGCGACCTGGGCAAGAAGGTGCATGCAGGACGCTCGCGCAATGATCAGGTGTTGGTGGACCTCAAGTTGTTTTTCCTACACCGGATCCAGACAATTCTGGGTGGTGTAGAGACGCTTTTTGACTCCTTGCAGGCCCAGAGCGAAAAATATAAAGGCGTGCTCTTACCAGGCTATACCCACTATCAGGTAGCCATGCCCTCCTCCTTTGGGTTGTGGTTTGGCGCGTATGCAGAGGCTTTGGTCGATGATGTGTATTTGTTTCAGGCTGCCTGGAAAGCTTCTATGCAAAATCCACTAGGCTCCGCTGCGGGATATGGATCTTCTTTTCCCCTCAATCGTAGTCAAACCACCGCTCTGCTCGGCTTTGACACCCTCGCCTACAATGTGGTGTATGCCCAGATGGGCCGGGGAAAGACAGAGAAGATTTTGTCATTTGCGATGGCAGGCCTTGCCACCACCCTCAATAAACTCGCCAGTGATGTGTGCCTCTACATGAGCCAAAATTTTGGCTTCGTGACCCTGCCCCGGGAGCTCACCACAGGCAGCAGCATCATGCCGCACAAAAAGAATCCCGATGTGTTTGAGATCATGCGTGGGCGTACCAACAGGCTGCAATCTCTGCCCACGGAGCTGAGTATGCTTACCACCAATCTGCCTTCGGGCTATCATCGCGATCTACAGCTTACCAAAGAGGTGTTGCTTCCTGCGCTCGATTCACTGGAGGAGTGCCTCGCCATGGCCAATTTTATGGTGCAACGACTAGAGGTGAGGCAGGATATCCTGGACAATCCCATGTATGACTACCTCTTTAGCGTGGAGGCAGTGAATGCAGAGGTGCTCAGTGGGCTGCCATTTCGGGAGGCCTACCGGAAAATTGGCATGATGATCGACCAGGGTGAGTTTCAGCCTGAAAGGCAAGTAAACCATACCCATGAGGGCAGCATCGGGCATCTCTGCACCAGCGAGATCAAAGCAAAAATGGACCACGCGCTGGCGGGCGTAGATGCACAGCCCTGGCGCGATGCCCTCTCCCATCTGCTCCAGTGAGCAGAGGAATGGTTTTCTGCCAGACCCGCAGGTTGATGCTGGAATGATTTAGCTATTGGGATGAGCCATCAATTTCTTTACTTCCCGGTCCCATACAAAGGTGCCGAAGGGAAGGAGAGAGGCTAAAAGACCTCCGCCAAGCCAGAGAAATCCTTTGTTATACACATCCATGGCCCGCCATACCAGGCCGGCAAACAGGATAAACAACGCACCGTGAACCCAGCCCACATAGGTAACCGCCAAGGGGAGGTCTGCGAAGTATTTCAATGGCATCGCGATGCCGAGTAGCACGAGAAAGGAGATTCCTTCAGCAATTCCTGTGATTCGAAGACTTTTGACCAGTGACATGAGAATGGGAGCTTTACGGGTTTCTGGTTTGAATGATTCACAAATATAAAGACCGCGCTTGGATCTATTCTGGCCGATCGCTGATAACTATTGGATTGTTTCTGGTGTTAAATAGCATAAATCAGGAGCCGTTATAATCTAAAAGGAATTAATTTGGTAGATGTCAAATAAATTCCATTTTATCGGTATTATTGTATTTCTATATTCCTGAGCACTACTACATGAAATATGCATTTCGAGCATGATTGACGCAGACATTGTTCTAAAAAAAATTGAGCCGATGATTGCCATGCAAGCGGGGCTCAATGAAAAACTTGGGGCGCCTGTTTTTCCGGCAAATCATATTGTAGAAGAAGAATGGAAGCGCCACACCTACAGCTTGCAGCTTGAAGAGTTCGCATTCATCATGGATGTGAGAGATTTTCAATTAAAAAAAGAGGCGCATACCGATCGGTTCTTTGGCATGCAGCTCAGGGACATTCTCTCTCTGCTCAGAAGGATTCACCCCGACGTCTTGGATGCCTATATTCATTGGGGAAAGGCAGCCTATGATCTCACGTATTCTTCTCAGATTGACTCCCAAATGGCCCAAAGGAAGATCAGTTACCGGATTTTGATCCCTTTGCTTTTTCAGAGTACTCCTCGTACTCCTCCCAACGAACGCCCTTACTATTGGGTCATCCAGACAGTTAAGCCCTACCAACTCGATGAAAACAAGCAACTCGTCCTGCAGCACAATAGCTATCGTATCATCAAAAAATTTGAGGAGGGCGATCTTGCTACCTTCAAGGCGGAGATTTGCCATGATGATGGCTTGGTAACCCTCGAAGAGACAAACTCCCTGTTGCAACATCTGTATAAAAATCTGTTGGAAGAATTGGGAGAAGAGGCCGCCAATATCCTCAATGCCTACCTCGAAGGGTGTAAGACGGCGGACGAAGTTGCCGCTACCCTGGGATATAGTATTAATCGTGTGAACACGATTCAAAAAACAATTCTCAAGAATGCCAATGAGTGGTATCCTTGGCAAGTGTTCACCATGGCCAAACAATTCGCGCAATTTCTGGCCAAAACTATGCTTCAGGATCGTTGTTAAACATCTTTTTGGCTTTGGTTTCTAATTCCAGGTAATTAGAAGAAAATCAGAAATAAACTTTCCATTAATTTGAATGTGAAGAAATTACATGAATTGCCACACACCTTTCATCAACTTCTTCATTTTGTTTTTGGAAAAGTTGCAGCAAAACCTCCGGTCAGATTTCTGATCAGTGCCCTCTACGTTTGTTGAGGGCATTTTCTTTATGAGTCCAATCTGTTTTCTTTCGGGTTCGTATGAGAATGCTCTCATTTTTGTGAGGCATTCTAACTTCATGTAGTCATGATCTTCCGTGCTCAAATCATCCCGACCAAGGCGTATCACAGCCTCTACAGCAATCTTGCTGTGGGGAGTATTGCAGGAAGTCTGGGGATAGGCTTTTTGGTGAATGTAGGGTCAATGCCTCTCAAATGGGGGATTTTGTCGGGTGTGGCAACCTTGACTGCGATGGGTTGGCAGATGATCACTGCCAGAAATATGAAAAAGCTGTCGCAAGGACACAGCATAGAAATCACGCCTAAGGAAATTCGCATCAAAGGGAAGAAAGGCAAACTCATCAAATCCTATCAAGTGGAGGAGTTGGAGGATTTTTCGCTCCACACCGATTTTGAACTCTCCGGAAATTCAGCACGGGACCAGACGGGTATGCTCATGCTGAAAACTCCCAATCGGCACGTTATCTCCTGGCAGGAAGATGGAGAAAAAAAAGAAATTGAGTTTTTACCCGACTCTCATTATTCTCTTGCTCAGCTACGGAAAATCACTGATTCCTGGACCTCTGCTTAGGGATTTTGCCCCCAGTTCATGCGATTGATTCATCTATTGTAGTAGGGAAATAAGACTCGAAAAAAGCCCCTTCCTCACCGGCTCAGAGGCCAGTGCAGGAAGGGGATTTAAGCGGGCAACTTGTATCAGAGAGCTTCCGCTGTCGCGTTGTGGCGTGTGAGGTGCGCCTGCAACTCTCCAGGCACCTGGCTATACTCCAGAAAGGCCATGTTGAATGTGGCGCGTCCTTGAGCGAGAGAGCTCAGTGCGGTAGCATAGCGATTCATCTCCGCAATAGGCACCCGGGCCGTGATGCGCTGGTTGCGGCCTTCAGTAACAAAGCCTTCCACGATGGCCCGGCGGGCTTGAAGGTCGGTCATCACATCGCCCATGTATTCATCTGGCATGATCACCTCTAGTCGGTAGATCGGCTCGAGCAATCTGGGTGCAGCATCAATAAATGCTTTTTTGAAAGCCGCAGCGCCTGCGATTTTGAAGGAGATTTCATTGGAATCGACAGGGTGCATTTTGCCGTCATACACATAGACGATCACGTCGCGTGCATAAGAGCCGGTGAGGGGTCCCTCTTCCATGACTTCCATGATGCCTTTGAGGATGCCCGGCAGAAAGCGTTGCTCGATTACGCCACCCACAATGCAGTTGCAAAAGACGAGCTTTCCACCCCAGTCTAGTTCCACAACCTCGGTTTCCCTGACTTTGATGTCGCTGGGGTGTTCAACTCCCTCGTAGTATGGCCCGATGCGGAGCGATACCTCGCCAAACTGGCCTGATCCACCCGATTGCTTTTTATGGCGATACTCGGCATTGGCTACTTTTTGAATCGTTTCGCGATAACTCACCCGTGGGTCACTGTAGGTGACGGCAACTCCATACACATGCTCAATGATCCACTTGGCTGTTTGTAGGTGAAGTTCTCCCTGGCCAGACAGGATATTTTGCTTGAGTTCCTTCTCAAACTGCATGGAGAGGGTAGGATCACTTTCCTTCATTTTGAGAAAAGCCATGGCCATCTTTTCTTCATCTCCTTGCCGCTCTGGCTCCACGGCTACGCGAATCCGGTGATTCGGAAAGAGAATTGGCTCTAGCATTACCTCGTCACCGTTGCTGCGCAGGGTGTGATTGGTGTGCGTGTCTTTAAATTTCACGGTGGCGCCAATGTCGCCAGCAAATAGCTTTTCTACCTGATGCTTATTTTTCCCATCGATGGCATATAATTGATTGAGCTTGCCCCGCGCTCGGGAGTTGCTGTTGTATAGCTCCATGCCGGATGTTACCATGCCAGAGCACACCTTGAAGTAGCTCATTTGACCTGTGTGCTTCTCGTTGGAGGATTTAAACACAAATAGGGTAGTGGTAGGATCAGAAACAGGAAGCGCGTTGCCGTCTGAGGTTTTTTCTGGGCCCATTTCTCCGGCAGAAGGGGCCACATTACCCAGGAATCCCATGAGACGACCCGAGCCCATGTTTCTCTTGGCCGACATGCAGAAAACCGGAAACAGCTCGCGGGCCAGCATGCCGATTCTCAGGCCTTTGCGTAGCTCATCTTCGTCCAATTCTCCTTTTTCAAAATATAGCTCCATCAACTTATCGTCGTGCTCGGCAGCGGCTTCCACAAGAATGTTATGAAGTTCATTGGCGCGCTCACGCTCATCATCCGGAATGGGCATTTTCACGGGCTTGCCGCCGCCATCCGGAAATTTATACATGGTCATCTTGAGCAGGTCGATGATGGCGTTGAAGCCTTCGCCCTCGTTATAGGGATACTGCATAAGCACCACCCGATCGCCAAAGCGATCTTTGATGTCTTCGACCGTATGGTCAAAATCAGATTTTGGCTGATCGCATTGATTCACCACAAAAATGGAGGGCTTGTGGTAGGTCTGCAAATATCGCCAGGCAATCTCGGTACCCACTTCCACGCCATACTGTGCATGAACCATGAGGAGGGCTGTATCGGCCACGCGCAGCGCGCCGATCAATTCCCCAATAAAGTCGTCCTGCCCCGGCGAATCAATGATGTTGATTTTATAGTCGCGCCACTCAGCGTGCATCACAGAGGCAAACACCGAGCTTCGCCGGTCGAGTTCCACCTCGTGATAGTCAGAAACGGTGTTGCCATCGTCAACGGATCCCATCCGGCCGATTACGCCGGACTCGTACATCATGCATTCGGCTAAGGTAGTTTTGCCAGCTTTGGCACTACCAGCCAACACAATGTTTTTGATGTGGTCTGTTTGGTACACTTTCATAATACAGAGCCGAGTTAGTAGTAAATAAATATTGGGAAATGAGCGGGCACAAAAAGCCCCGGTCGTGGTTAGGTCGGGCCCAAACGATCTGCAGAAGGCACCTAAAGGGCCTTCCAGAACAAAAAATGTAGTGTTTCGATAATCTAAGAAAAAACAAACATAAATGCACCCCCCTTCCTGAATTTTCCCGCCCTCCGCAGAAAATTACGTGAAAGAAAGTTCATCCCTATTTTTGTGATTTACAGTACCTTTACTCAGTGGATGAGAAGAGGATGGTCATCCTTTTCCCTGTCTTTTATCCAGGTATAAGATGCGCCGATACACCCCTGTGCAGAAAATAGCGATTGTTTTATATGTCTTTGCCGTGGCATTGGATCTAACTGGATTGGCGTTGGGCGCAGATTGGATATGGATTCAGAGAATTGGCAAGTCTCTTCTGATGCCAGCGTTGATCCTGTTTGTATGGGGGAGTAATAAAGCTGGTATTCGGTCAAATTGGTTGTTGCTCGCCTTGTTTTTCTCCTGGCTCGGAGACCTGTTTCTGATAGGATCAGGGCCTCAATGGTTTATTTTGGGTCTGGGATCCTTTTTGTTGGCACATCTTTCTTACCTGGCAGTTTTTCATGTGGATGCTATGTTTTCCTCAACATCATTCCTGCGAAAAAAGCCTGTGATTGCTGTTGCCGTCATAGGGATTGGCGCATCGCTGCTGTTGCTGTTGTGGCCATTTCTGAGGGAAATGAAAGTTCCGGTAGCTGTGTATGCGACGGTGATTACCGTGATGGCCCTGGCCGGAATCGGCAGATATGGCAATCGTAAAGAGACTCCGGCAAAAGCCGTTGCAATAGGGGTTTTGTTATTTATGCTCTCCGACAGCCTGCTTGCGCTGAATAAATTTGGTCATGACCTCGTGGTCATTCCCCTGGCAGGAATTTGGGTCATGGTCACCTACGTTCTTGCGCAGGCTGCCATTGTGTGGGGTGTCACTACTGCCACCGAAAGGCTGGAGGATTAGCAATGATTTTTTTGCTGACAAGACAGATCCGCATAAAATATCTCGCCGGATGGAGAAGAATCTGCCACTAATTCCCGGATTACCCAACAATGGTCCGATAAAGCACGCTCCTCCCCTTGTGCCTTGGTGCTGAATTGTTAATTTTGGCATCAGTCGTCGAATATTTCTTCCTTAGCAACTGTTGATACCCTCCATGGAGCTTTACAGTCAAATCCTTCTGATCTTCCCAGTACTACTGGTACTGATCACTCTTGCAGCTTACGGCTCCTATGCTGAGCGTCGGGTTGCGGCAGCCTTCCAACAACGAGTTGGCCCCAACCGGGTTGGGCCTTTTGGGCTACTTCAGCCATTGGCAGATGTGCTCAAGCTTATGATTAAGGAAGATGTCACCCCTGCCAATGCAGACAAACTTCTGCATTTCCTCTCGCCGATTATTTCTGTGGCTACCGCCATGATCATGTTTGGGGTTATTCCATTGGCGAAATTTGGAGATTCCTTCCTCGTAATTAGTGATGTGAACATCGGAATCCTCTACCTCCTTGGGGTTACTTCCGTATCAGTGTATGGAATTACCCTGGCCGGCTGGGCTTCCAATGGTAAATATTCCCTGCTCGGGGGCCTGCGTGCCTCGGCCCAGATGATTAGCTATGAATTGCCACTCGGACTTGCAGTAGTGAGTGTGATCATTCTTACCAATGCCCGCATGCCAATGGGCTCAGATTTTCTAAGTGTGACCTCTATCGTGGAGGCACAAAGAGGAGCATGGAACCTGTTTATCAATCCACTAGGCTTTATTATCTTTTATATCTGTGTTCTGGCTGAGTCAGCCCGCACGCCATTTGACCTCGTAGAGGCAGAGCAAGAGCTCGTAGGGGGATTTCACACCGAATACAGCTCTCTCAAGTTCGGGATGTTCATGGTGGTAGAGTTTCTCCACCTTGTCATACCACCTGCCATTATTACCACCGTGTTTTTAGGTGGCTACCTTGGACCATTTGAGGGAGCGCTTGGAGTGGCACAATGGGGAAATACGGCACAAATCTTATGGGGACTTGGTTGGTTTTTGACCAAAACCTTCACCATCGCTTTCACGTTCATGTGGATTCGATGGACTTTGCCCCGCTTCAAGTACAATCAGTTGATGGATCTTGGTTGGAAGCGTTTGCTTCCACTTGCCTTGATCAATCTGGTTGTTGTAGCCATCGGTGCTGCGATTTACGTTTTTCAAACAGCTGGCTAATAAGAGACTACTTTCTTGTTTCTGTCGTTTGCTAATCGTGAATGTCTGCCAACCTGACAGGCAAGCATCTTTGGCACAATCTCAGCAAGAAAACAGGCTTAATATTCTACGCAGACATTGGAGGCGAAATATATGGAATCCAATTTTTCAGATCGAGTGAAAGACGTCATCTCCTACAGTAGGGAGGAGGCGATCAGGCTGGGCCATGACTACATCGGCCCGGAGCACTTGTTGCTGGGATTGATCCGTGAAGGCGAAGGGCTGGCTATCAAGATCCTTATCAACCTGAGCGTTGACCTGTCTCAGTTAAAGAAGTCAATCGAAAATGCTGTAAAAGGTACTGTTACGACGATTAATCTTACGAATCTGCCCCTCACCAGACAGGCCGAAAAAGTTCTGAAGATCACCCGTCTGGAAGCAAAATTGCTTAAAAGTACCGTTATCGGCACCGAACATTTAGCGTTGTCTATCCTTCGGGAAGAAAATAACGTAGCAGCACAAATCCTCTCGCGCTTTGGCGTGACCTACGACATCGTAAGGGCAGAACTTGAGCAAAAAGAAGACGGAGGAACATCTTCACCTCGTATGCAAGGACCTATCGAACCTAACGACCCTTCAGAAATGGCAAATCCCGGAGAACGTCAAAGACGTACCGCGAAAAGCAAGACCCCTGTTCTTGATAATTTTGGACGCGACCTCACCAAGGCTGCCGAAGAAAACAAGCTTGATCCTATTGTCGGTCGTGAACGGGAAATTGAGCGGGTAGCTCAGATTCTTTCCCGTCGCAAGAAAAACAACCCCGTTCTCATCGGTGAGCCCGGCGTTGGAAAAACAGCGATCGCAGAGGGGCTCGCTTTGCGCATTATCCAAAGGAAAGTCAGCCGTGTCTTGTACAACAAGCGCGTAGTGACCCTCGACATCGCCTCCCTTGTGGCCGGTACCAAGTACCGCGGTCAGTTTGAGGAGCGCATGAAGGCGGTCATGGCTGAACTCGAAAAATCTCCTGATGTGATCCTCTTCATTGATGAGCTTCACACCATCGTAGGCGCTGGCGGAGCCTCTGGCTCTCTTGATGCTTCCAACATCTTTAAGCCCGCTCTCGCTCGCGGAGAAATTCAATGCATCGGTGCAACTACCCTTGATGAGTATCGCCAATACATCGAGAAAGACGGTGCCCTCGAACGTAGATTTCAGAAAGTGATGGTTGAGCCCACCAATGTGGAGGAAACCATGACCATTCTGCACAACATCAAATCCAAGTACGAAGATCACCACAACGTCAACTATACCGACGAGGC
>JANQTF010000279.1 GCA_030731845.1 Bacteroidia bacterium
GTTTGTCGTATTCATCGATCAGCAAAACGACTTTGCGCTCGCCGCTGCCGAGGGCCTGGAGCAGCTCGCGAAAGCGACCGGATAATCCTTCCGCATGGAGGGTGACACCGTTTTCCAACGCGCCATCTTCCAAAACGCGAAGAAGCGCCTTTTCCAGGCCGATGTCCTTATACCCCGAGCTACTAAACGAAAAATGCAGCACAGGATGCTTTTCCCATTCATGCTGCGCATACTGATCCACCCACAAGTCCTCAAACAGATCGCGCCGACCGAGGAAAAAATACTTCAAGGTGCTCAAGAGAAGCGACTTCCCAAATCGCCGTGGGCGGGAGAGGAAGAAGTAAGACCCAGACCTGACCAGATCATACATATCCCTGGTTTTGTCCACATAGAGGTACTGCTCCTCACGGAGCTTTTCAAAATCCTGTATGCCGATAGGGAATCGCTTCATGGAGGCAAGATAAGGAAAAATAGAATTTTCGACGTCGGTAACAGCAACCAGACAGCAATGCTCCCCTTATTTACTTTTAGTAGAGAGTTTCCCCCGATAGAAGTCCAACAGGCCGCCTACAATCTTGTCATTGGAGAAGCGAGACTTTACAAAATGGTAGCCTTGATCTGCAATGAGCTCACATAGAGCGCGGTTGTCGATCAGGGTAGAGATGGCATCGGCAAAGGCTTGAGGCTCGTCGGCGAGGTAGAGATGCTCGCCACTTTTTACGCCCATGCCTTCTGCGGCAATGGTAGTCGCCACGATGGCTTTGCGATGGGCCATGCCTTCGAGTAGCTTCACCCGCATCCCGCTTCCTGATAAGATCGGGACGATCATCACCCCCCTGGGGCGGATAAAATCTGAGGCACTTTCCACTTCTCCGAGCACCTGTATGTTCTGATCCCGGTGCGAGCTAAACTCAGCGGGCATATTTCGGCCAGCGATGTAGAAGGTCAGAGCAGGATATTTTTTCCTCATTTTGGGCCACACCAGCTTCAAAAACCATCGGAGCCCTTCTTTATTCGGCTCCCAGTCCAAGGCTCCCAGATAGAACAAAGATGGCCATTCTACCTGCCCCTTCCATTGCTCTGCTTCTTCAAAACGCATGGCTGCAGGACACACATACTCGGGCGATTTGTTGCCCATTTTTTTGAGGGTGGCAGCGTCTTTTCCCGTGATCGGCACCACCACATCAAAAGGATTAGAGGAGATGGTCGCTTGCTCATAGGCTTCAATGCGAAGCGCTGTGGTCTCGAGTACCGCCTTTTTGATTGGATTGAGTTCATTAGCAGCGCGACGCGCCCAAATCTCATGCTCCACATTGTGAGCCCGATAAGTCACCAAGGCGTTGGGAGCCAATTTTCGGATCATATCGAGATAGGGAACCATGAAGAGGGTTTCGAGCTGTATCACATCAAAGGTTTGCCGATCGAGAAGATCCTGGATCTCGCGAAAAAACGCTTGGGACGTGAAGCGCTGAATGTGGTAGGACTCTTTGGAGAAGAGGAGGTTGGCTAGCGCATCTACAAAGTTCACGCTCGTATCCACATCCACCGCGATGAAGGTGGCCACCTCCCGCAGTGCACTGGGCAGCGAACCGAGCTGCACATAATGCTTGGGCGTGTTCATGGTGAGGACGGTCACATGATGACCAGCATCGGCAAATCCCCTGATCATGGACATCATAGCCATGGTGCCCCCATCTTTGGGTGGATAAGGAAATTTGGAGCAGAGCAGCAATATCCTGAGAGGTTCGGCCATGGGGTCGAAAATACGTCGGGAGATTTGCAGGCGCAAGAGGGGCCTTCAAGGAATCAGGGGCGAAAGCGCCGAGAGGCCCGGCTCAGGCAATATTTGGAGACTAATTTTCGGGTTTATGAATGCCACAGGCCTGTGGCTCGCCCGAGTCGGTTAGGAGAGAATGCTCATCAAAAGAGGCAATCTGGTCTAGCCGAAATACGTCTCCTCCACGCAGCTTGAGATATTCTATCCCATCTTTGGCCCATAGATCGACCACCGCATCAGAGATGGAGCGTCCATCTTGGCGAAGGACAAAATTCACCTTTCTGCCGCGCATGGCGGCAATTTCGAGCTCGTCGTAGAGGTGGCAGGCAATAGGAAGGTAAGAAGATTGGGCCATGATGAATAGAGATGAATGATTGATACGAGAGGAACAAGATCGGAGTTCGGGTGAGGGAGTGGCTCCCATTCTGAAGCAGAAACATGTGAGTACCTCAATTTCCTGAATATCGCGAATGTCTGGCTTCGAGTTTCTATTTTTGCAGCTCACCTTATCTTATGAACATCCTCCTCAGGCGAATCATTCATATCGGCATGGTTGCTTTCGCACTGGCGATCGGCAGGTGGGACCCGGCATGGATAGCTCTAGCAGCCGTGATTGCGCTCCTGGTGAATGTGATCCTTCTGCCCACCTTGTCTCGCGGGCGAATTGAGCGAGGCACAGCCAGCCGATTCTATCGTGACCCGGGTTTGATTTCCTACCCCCTTTCCATTCTCTTGCTTAGCCTGCTTTTCTGGGATCAGCAGATCTATGTGGTTGTGGGCTGGGGAGCGATGGCCTTTGGCGATTCAGCAGCGCAATGGCTGGGACAAACCTGGAAATCCTCTCTCCTCTCCTGGAATCGTGAAAAAAGCTGGGCGGGCCTCGCAGGATTTTGGCTCAGTGGAACCCTGTTTACCTGGCTCCTTCTCGCTCTGATTCCCTCCACTACCTATCCCGCAGGCATCACCTGGGCTGATTGGTTGCCGATACTAGCGGTGGTGATGGGGGTTTCTGCCTGGGCAGAATCGCTGCGAGGCAGCATTGACGACAATCTGTGGGTGCCGATGGTAGCGGCCTTCGTTGGGTGGGTGACGATAGAAGGGTTGCCTTTCGCCATGTTGCAGCTTCCCGATGATGGCATATTGGGAGCTAGCGCGATAGCGCTATTCATGCTTCTAAGCTGGCTGTCTGGCAAAATTGATCTTTCGGGTACGCTGGTGGGCGGCATACTGGCAGGGCTCATTTTTGCAGGAAGCGGTTGGGCTGGTTTGGGGTGCTTGTTGCTGCTGTTTGTGATTGGCAGCGTGGCATCTTCTTTTGGCAAAAAGAAAAAGCAGGAATGGGGATTGGCACAGGAGCAAGGGGGCAAGAGATCGGCCCGTCACGCGTTTTGCAACGCTGGAGTAGCTGGTATTCTGGGCTGGATCGCATTCACACAGCCGGATCTAAAGTTCGGGCTTTCTATTGTGATGGCGGCCTCGCTGGCCAGTGCCACTTCAGACACCCTTTCTTCGGAGCTCGGGACGCTTATTGGCCGAAGATACTGGTCGGTGCTCACCTTGAGAAAAGGAACTCGTGGGCAAGATGGCATGATCAGCCTGGAGGGCACACTGGCTGGGATCCTGGGAGCAGGAATCGTGGCCGGGGGATATGTGCTGGCATCAGGCATTTCACCTGCCTGGATTCTCCCCATCGTGGTAGCGGCTACACTTGCCAATATAGTTGACTCCCTCCTCGGAGCGACTTTCCAGACCTGGGAGCTCATGACCAATGATTCAGTGAATTTTGCCTCCACGCTGGCTGGGGCAGGTTTTGCACACCTGATCATTGGTCAAATGTGAAAAGACCCTTCGCGTGGTAAGATTTTGGCCATTCCTGTCAGACCATTTGCTCCTTATGCTGGCAAGTGCCAGGTGCAACGAAAGTTCCCCTGGTCTTTTTAACTATTTGATAGTTACCCCTTTCCATTTCCCCACAAATCCTGACCATTGAAGCAGCTGCTATTGGATTTTGATCTGATAATGAACCAATTGCGGCCTAACTTGTGTAAGGAAACCCCTAGATCTATGCGTCTGCCACGGCTACTCCTCCTTTGTCTCTGTCTGTGGTCTTCATCAGAAATGTTTGCTCAAACCCGCTCTGAAGCACCGAGCGAACTCAACATCCTTGATCCAGAGACCGTCTATTCCTTCACCGGACTAAACGGAGAGGGTTTTTTGCGTAGAAGTCCCGTGAATCTTCCGCAACCTCTTTATCGAGGCACAGAAACGGGGCTGGTCCCGCTTCAGTTTAGTATCAAGCCAGACGGAAGTGTCACCGATGTGAGGCTTGTGCCACCTTTGCTACCTGGCACGTCCAGAGATATGGTAAATGCAGCAGTGAACGCCGTGAAGCAATGGGCATTCGCCCCTCTACCTGCCAGCATGACCCAGGAGCTGATGGATGTTCATGTGGTGATTCAATACAATGAGATAGATAGCGGCGTGCTGTATTCGTCAGACGGTAGCTGCATCATGACCGGGCTAGATGGCAGAAAACCAGCTCATATCTACAAACCCCAGCTACAGGATGCAGAGGGAATGCCGGGCATTGTGAATGCTGTGGTTGGCGTAAAGCCAGATGGAAGCGTTCGTGGGATTTACCGGTATTATGGAGGAGAGAGCGGAGAAGAGATTCCCCCGAGACTAGGCATCATTACCTACGAGGCACTGCGCACCTGGACTTTCGATGCATTGCCAGCACCACTCAGCGAGGAAGAACAGGCGCCCCAGGATCAGGAGGTGACAATCACGTTCAGATTTACAGAAGGCAGCGTGCAACCCAGACAATAAGGCTTACAGAAGGGCCTCATTCTTGTGCAAAACAGGGATACCAGCTCCGGGCAATCCCTCCAATTCGACCAGACTCTTGGCCAGGGCAAAGGAGTTTTCATAATCGCGGCCATTACCCAAAGACCGGTAAAACCCGGAAGCAAAGGCGATGGCCGTTTTGTCTGGAACGGCAGTATTCATGCCAATCACGTAGGGCACTTTCTCCAGGATGGCCTTGGCTTGCGATTCTGAGTAGCAGGCATTGAGCACCACGCACTTGATGCCGGAGATGTTGCCAAACAGCGTAGCAAGTGCTGATGCCTTCACGAGGCGTGCTTTTCCTTCGCTGTCTTCTACCACGATCCCACCGGTATAGCCTTCCATCGGCTCGGGCTCGTCTGCCAGCGAAAACACAAGGCTTCTGTAGCCCGTGTCTGATCCCGAAGCGGCCTGATTGTCTTTGATCATCTGGCCATGGCCGGAGAAGTGAACCACCTGCGGCGATTCATCGAGCAGGGCCGTGAAGAGCGATTTGGCTGTGACGGCAAATCGTTCTGTGAGGGCAAACTTTTCTCTCATCCCGGATTCTCGAAGAGATTGCTCCACCTCGCGATGCTCTTCCCCAAGCCGGAGTTGCCCGGTGTTGGTGGGGTTGGAGGCCATGAAGAGAATTTTCTGATTGGAGCTTACAGGTGCAATAGGAGAGGATAACACGGGCTCGGGGACCGGAAGAGATGGCGCTTTACCCAAGTCATCGATAAGCGCGAGTGCAGCCACCACAATCTTGTTCTTTTCTCTGCTGGCTTCTCCTGAATCAAGGATCCCCATATTGGTATTGCGGGTGAGCGCGCTGAGCCGTGTGAGCAGAGCGGTGATGTCATCCCCGATATCTCCCTTTTGAATGTCGGGCAGGCCGTTCATTTGTTCAAGTGCTTGCTTGACTCTATCACGGGCAATCAAGTTGCGAAGCTCGGGCTTAATTTTCTCCATAGACGAAAAATACGCCAGCCTCGGAACATTGGCAAGTATTGAAAGGAATTTAAGACAGATCAGAGTTACTAGCCCGCTGGCGCTTCATCTGATTGCCATTTACCATTACGGCCATGGTGAGAATGAACATGAGACCAATGGGAAGTTGAATGGTGAGTTGCTGGGTAAAATTACCCACCACGACGAGAAAGGCGAAGGTCAGGTAGGCTTGATACCAGGTTTTCATTCGCAATGATTCAGAGCGAAACAAACCACGAACGCCTGTCCACAAGACGGCGAACATGAGCCCGAGGTAGAGGAGTAAGCCAAGCCAGCCAGCCTCCACGGCAATCCTCACATAAGCAGAGTCTGGAGGAAACTGTGAGAGCCAGAGATCGGGCGCAAATCGACGCCCCAATTCTCCTGTTTTCCCCAATCCAGCTCCTATGGGATGCTCCCAAATGAAGGATTGAACCCAGGTTTGATTTTGCTCCCGAAGCAAAAAGCCCTGGGTGCTCCACGGGTTGATGGCTTGGCGGACCTGGACCAGAAATGCATTCTCTATGGGAAGAAACAAAACGCCGGCTCCCATCACGATGACCACGCCCAGCGCAATCATGGCACTTTTGCGGAGACTGATTGCTGTATAGAACATCAACCCTACAGGCATCAGGAGCAAAGCCAATTTACTGCCTGAGGCCAATGTTGCAGCCAGGAGCACCAGCGCAGTGACCAGAGAAAAAATCCGTCTGCGCCAGGAGGCTCCTTCTCGCCAGCCCAGGATCATGACCATGACCGAAGTGATGGAGGACACTGTGCCCAATACGATGGGATCAGAAAAAAAGGAAAATACTCGAAATCGGTTTCCTCCGAATAATCGATCAAATCTCGCCTCATCAGCCAGGATCCATGCATATTCCCAGGAATTGGGTCCTGTCCACCACTGCCATAGGCCATACAGCGCAGCAAACACCACAAAGCCAACCCAAACCCTATGCAGCATCATGATGTGGCGCGGGCGGGTAATGGCAAATAAGGCGACGAAATAGAGCGCCATCCACCCCGCGAGTGGACGAAACGCATATAGCCAGCCCATGGCAGCCCTCGACCAGGGGTTGAGGAGCTCCAGACCGCAAAAAAGGACCCATGCAGCCACCACAAAGGTGAGCGGATGATTCAAAAATCGCCAGTCTCTTCGCTTGGTTTGCTGGTAGATCACTCCTACCGCCAATCCAGCAAGCCAGAGGTCAATGATCAGCCCCAGGGGCGCGTCCTCACTGAAGCGCTTGGCACCCATAACCAGAAAGCTCGCGCCCAGCAAGAGCAGGATTCCGGTTCGGGGATAGAGAAAGGAAGCAAGAAATGCCGGCAGGAGAATGGTAGCCGCAAGTAAGGTCCAGCTCCATGAGGCCTCATGAGCGCCAGCTATCCAAGCTACAGATAGCGACATCATCAGACCCAGTGCATAGCCCCAGCTCGTGTTGAGTTTTTCCAGCAGAAGGTTTCGCCAAAGGCGGTCATGCCAGTCGGAGCTGCTCGACAGGTCGATCGACCGATTTTCTGGGGGAAATAACTTCACTGCCATGAGAAGGAATTGGCGATTGATTGGGCGAGTAGTGGAGGTTCTTGCAAATTACGGCAAAATGCAAGCCAGAGTACCATATCAGAACGTGAAACCAGGAACTGGAGAAAATCCATCATAATGGGTTCTTGCACATTGGATGAAACAAAGACGCAAAGACCGCAGCGAACACCAGAGGTTCATCACGAGCTTTGCGTCTTTCTACCCATATCCTTCGTCAGCAAATTCTGAGGAGGCACCCGGGTTGCTTTGAGCACGAGGACAGTCATGCTGCAAGAGAACAGATACTTAGAATAGAAGGATTTTGACAAAGAAACTCATACATACAGCGAGACAAAGGATAACAATCGCCATCTCATGTCTTCGTTCACGAAGAGAGAGCACATATCGCCTCTCGCGCGGATCTCTTTTAGTAGTCATTAATTTAGGTAGTGGAGGGAAAAGTATCAGTGATTATTCTTAACAATAAATTAACCATTAATTCAATAAAAAAAGGAGGACAGACTTCCTAAATGGGAGAAAAAAAGGGGTCAGTGGCCAAATTGCGGTGTAGGCGGCGCGCCTGATGATTTTGAAGCTGTTATGAACCCTTACCGACGAGCTTCTTCCGAAGCAGGAAAAAGCCCTTGCTGTACACATCAAGGGTGTACACAAGCACACGCCACAGCTGAATGCCGACCTCCCGATAGAGGATAATCTGATTCACCACAAAAAAGAGGGCATAGGAGATGAGGGTGGCATAGGCAGCGCCCATGATTCCCATGCTTTTGATCATAAAGTAGTTGAGAACGCCATTCACAATGGCTCCCATCATCACGAGAAAAAAGTTGACCCCAGGTTTGCCCATGGCATCGAGCATGGTACCAAACTGTCTGGAGAAGGGCACAAACAGGCCATAGAGCATGGCTATGCGAAGCAATGGAACGGCATCGAGGTATTGATCGCCCGCTACAAGCTGTATCACAAATTCCGGAAACAGCATAACAAAGAGCACCCCTGGCACGATCAGGGCCAACAAAACGCCCACAGATTTTTCATATAAGCCTTTGGCAGCATGGGTTCCCTCTTCTTCGATTCGCTGTGAGGTTTTGGGAAACACAATGGCGGCCATACTTTGGGTGGGAACTTCGACCAGGTTGGCGATTTTGATGGCGGTGCCATACACAGCAGTGGCAATAGGAGAAATCATGGCCCCGAGCATCAACTGATCTATGCTTTTGGACAACATGGAGCTCAGGTTGGTGCCAATGACATATTTGCCATAATGAAAGAGCCAACGCACCCAATCCAGATCGAGCTTTGGAGAGAAAGAGATATACTTTCGTCCCAACCAATAGGCTGCCAGGCTACCAACAAGCGCCCCAATGGCCTGAACAGCAGCAAGATGCAACACTCTGAATCCCCAATTCGGAACCAGAAATACGATCAGTACAAAAATGAAGAAGACGATCTGCCGAAAAAAGTTGGCGATGAAGATCGTCTTGAAATCAAACTTGGCCTGGGCTACGAAGGTGAAATGAAAAAACGGAACCAACAGCAGGTTGGTGAAGATGTACATGTGGAGGAGATTTTCCAGCAAGACATCACCAAACCATTGCATTTGGAGCCGGGCAATCACCACAAGCAGGAGGCTCACAATCAGGGCAAAGATCACATTGAGCACAAAGGAGGCCGTATTGATACGGGCCGTTACTTTTTCGTCCTTGTTGGAAGTGAGTGCCTTGATTAGTGCATTTTGGATTAATCCAATTCTTACGACCTCTACGATGGCAGTGATGATGAGAAACAAGGTCCAGATGCCAAATTCTACTTTGGTCAAGGCACGCACAAGCAGGTAGAAGCTCCCAAAACGGAACAATTGCAGGGAGAAGCGTTCCAAAAAGGTGTACGCACCCGATTTCCACCAATATGAGCCCAGTTTTTTCATCCTCTTCTCACGCCCAATCGTAATCCGATTCCTTTTTATTCACTCCTTGAAAATGGCAAGGTATGCTATTTTTGTTGCACTTCATGGCTGATCAGTCTGATTTTCTCTGGAATAATGCAGGAAGAGTTCTCATCAGAATGATCATATCGTTCCAGAAACAGGCTGTTTCAGCATATTCTGTGTCCAAGCGCTTCCGCTCTTCTTCTGAGAGATTGGACTTGCCTCTTCGAGTCACCTGCCAAAGCCCGGTAATGCCAGCCGGAGCCAAAAATCTTTTGGACCACTGATCTGTGGTGAGCAATTCAGCCTCATAGAGCGGCAATGGCCTGTTTCCTACAATAGACATATCTCCCTTGAGTACATTAAACAGTTGTGGCAATTCATCGAGGCTGGTATTTCGCAAAAACCGTCCGAACTTCGTTACACGCGGGTCATCTTCGAGCTTAACAAAAGAAGTTCTCCCATGTTGATGTGGACGGCTTCTCGCCCTATCCCATTCATTGCGGCAGATGTCTCTACCCAACACGGTGAGCACTTCTTTACATGCAGTTCCATTGACAAGACAGTTGATACATTTCTCATGTATGGCCAGCGACTCTACATCCTCTGGCTGATATTGATTTAGATGTAGTAATCTCTTCAATTCCTGCTCTGCACCGGGCCGCATGGACCTAAATTTATAGAAATCGAAGATTTTATATCCATTTCCAGCTCTTTTGGAAATATAGAGGACCTCGCCTTTTGATTCGAGCTTGATGACTGCCGCAATCAGAAGCATGAGCGGCCCCAGCAATAACAGCAAGAGACTCCCGAAAACAAGGTCAAATGCGCGCTTCCATAACGGAAGGCCGGGGGCCATCTCTTTGAGTTGGGGGTCGTTGAGGGCCTTTTCAGGGTTGGGATATTGTTGAAGAAAGCGAATGCGGGTATGAAGTGCCTCAGGATTCACCTCTCCTATGTAGCAATCGTCGATTCCTGCCATCAATGCCTTTTTCTTCAGCACCGGCGAGTCAGATTCGGAAACAGCGATGAACGGAATGTCGGAGAGAGCAGGAAACTTTTTCAGCTGATGAAAGAGGGAAAACACATCGCCATCTGCCAAATGAATATCACAGATGATGGCTTGAGGGAGGTGCTGTTTTCCATAAATCTCATCGGACCAATAGGCCCCCTTCGCCATTTTTTCAAGCCACAGGTATGATTTAAAGGAAGATGCGAGATTGAATCCAAGATAGTTGTGCTCCATCATTTTGGGATGGAGTTTTCGCGAATAATGACCGATGAATAGAATATATGGGGATTGAGTACTCTCCTGTGTGGGCAGTTTGGCTAGGGGAGAATCATCAGATCTTGTAGTCAACATGAATCATTGGTGGGGAGGATTAGGCACCAAAGGAGGATACCTGTTCCAGCAGACATTCAATACGTGCCAAAATGGTTTCTGGCTTAAAAGGCTTGAGAAGATAGTCGATGGCGCCTTGGTTGAGGCACCTTGTCTTCATTTCCTGATCATCGTAGCCAGAGAGCATAACGACCGGAATGTCTTGAAAGTATCCGCTTGCAGAGAGCTGACAAAGGAATTCGTAGCCATTGAGCCTTGGCATGTCGAGGTCAGAAATGATGAGATCGGGCATATTGCCAGCGGCAAGCCATGCCATGGCACTGAGGCCATCTTCCCTGGCCACCACATGATAGTCGCGCTTAAGCACAAAATCGAGCAGCAGCCGGAGGTTGGCATCGTCATCTACCAACAGAATCGTTCTTTTCTTTTGCTGTGTGCGATTGCCATGGATGATACCGGCAGGGCTCACAGATCTGCCTGAAAGCGTAGGTTGGTATCCTGATGTTATTGGTCTGGCCATGTCAAATGAGTTAGCTTATGCTCCTGTCTCAGCGAATACTTCAATGAGGCTTTGAGAGTAAGACGATCGAAGCCATATTGCTACGTTGTCTGTTTCATAAAAATAGCGATTGTAAACTCGGATCCTCTTGATATTTGGCGAAGTCGTATAAATCACAACACGAATGGATGAATTCCGATTTCGAGCGGTCAACGCCGCTTATTCCAACTACCCCTCGTTAAGCTCATCAGGAGATCGTATGTTTAAACTTTGAATTCCCTATGAAAAATCTGCCCTTGATTTTATTGAGCCTATTGGTTGTGGTTTTTAGCTTTGGCTGCAAGCAAGACTTCTGCCAGGATGTGACCTGTGAAAATGGGGGCACCTGTAGCGAAGGAATCTGCGATTGTCCCGAAGGATATACCGGTGCAAGGTGTGAAATATTATTGGATGCCTGCGTGCTTAAAAAATGCAGTGAAACTGGTACAGAGGGCTGTGTCATTTCCCCGGTGACAGGAGAGGCAAGGTGCAATTGTCTTGATGGATTTGAAGGAGAAACCTGTGAATTACGCTGGGAGGCAAAATTCAAAAATGCCTACAGCGCAGAAGAATCCTGCGGCTTTGGAATTGGCACCTACCCTATGTCAGTTGAAATTGGCCCAGATCCTGGCCAGGTGACTTTCATCAATTTCAACAATAAGCAGCCCAATAACATTCCTGCCAAAGTGGTTGCCAACCTGCTCACAAGCCGGGTCTTCCAGATCTATACGCAATACATGGCATTTGGGGCAGTGAGTGGGCAAGGGAGCTACCGAACGGATGGGGGCATTGAGTTTAGCTACCAGATCATTTCCAACGGAGACACCCTCCTTTGCGAATCCTTGCTCCGGCCAAACTGATCCATTGCCCCTCGAAAGCGAGTAGGGAGATCTTCCCGATCATACATCCAAATATATGGTTCTTATCTCATCGTGGAGTTCTTCTCCACACAGGGTTAGGGATAACCATATCTGATCTGTAATTTTGGCTTCCAATACCACCTTAACTCTAGTCAATTAAGACTCACATGCGCAAATTTTACCACTTCTTCGCTCATGCGTTGCTAGTTTTGGCACCACTGAGCATCATGGCACAGTTGCCATGGCCACAAACCAGCCCCGGCCCTGATAGCTATGGCTATACCTGGAAAACCAACTCTGCCCCTGATGGCCCTGCCTATATCTGGGAAGACATCAGTGCCATCGGCACAGAGGTAGTTGGCCTTGGAGATGATGGCAACGTGGGCCCCATCCGAATTGGGTTTGAATTCCCTTATTACTGGTACACAAGAGAAGAGCTTTGGATTGCCGATAATGGATTCATCGCATTCTCCAAAACTCCCATCGGATCAGGAGCTACTGGCTTTCCTCCTACGCCTACGCCCAGTGACCCCAACGACGTGATCGCCCCTTTTATGGCCGATATGAACCCCATTGGAGCAGGAAACCCACAAAAAGTGTATTACTATAGCGATACCGCTGCCAAGCGATTCATCGTTTCCTGGGAAAATATGCCGTATTGGGTTCCCCCAACACAGAGCCCTAACCAATGGTCTGGATCAAACTCCTTTCAGGTGATTCTTGATGCCACCGACTCTACCATCACCTTCAACTACAAGTCCATTGTTGGTGCGTGGGCTACTTCCTACAACACAGCAGACTACCCTTTTG
Source organism: Bacteroidia bacterium (assembly GCA_030731845.1). Classification (GTDB taxonomy): domain Bacteria; phylum Bacteroidota; class Bacteroidia; order J057; family J057; genus JANQTF01. The sequence goes on from JANQTF010000279.1 coordinate 12,614, forward strand.
TGGTTGGTATTGAGAATGTGTCAGGATCTTTTGGGTTGATGCCAGCGGCCCTGCCATCTACCAATGCAGCAGGACAAAAGCCAGTTGATAACTCAGCCATTACCTTCTACCCACCCGCTTCACCTGGAAGTGTGACCGACGTGGCCGTCTCCAACATCCAAAATGATGAGATTCAGGCGTTTTTCGTGCCTTGGGAGCAACCACCTGCCACCACCAACCCTAGTTTCTTCCTATTTGGCGGAGTGACCAATGTTGGTAATACCGACATCCTCGCTCCTATTCCGGTGCTTGCGCAAGTAAAAGACCTCAACAACCTCCTCTTTTATCAGGCACGTGACACGGCCAAACTTGGACTCCCTGCTGGCGAAACCCAGTACTTCAAGTTCAAATTCCCATTTTATCCGCCAAACGCTGGATCTTATATCTACACCATCACCACAGACAATCCCGGGCTGTACGCTGACATCAACAGCTCCAACGATACCCGTACCAACGAAGCTGTCGTGGTAGATACCACCCAGGCAGAAGTAGTGTTTGGATATTCGTCCGGACTTGTGAACAACCTCGCTACCGCAAATGGCGGAGGGCTCGTTAGTTGGTCAGGAAATACTGGAAACTCCGGTGCGGCGGCCTTTTACGACTCTTACGGGTACCCCATCACCATTACGGCGCTTGAGTTCTTCGTAGGAACAGGTGCTGCCGATGGCACTTC
>JANQTF010000280.1:0-6352 GCA_030731845.1 Bacteroidia bacterium
TCTAAAACTTCGCCGTCAAGCCCAGGCTTGGCAAAATGGGCAGTTGATACACCACTTCAAATCGCACCCGGTCAAAGTAGAAAATGTTGTTGCGGTCATACACGTTGACGAGGGTTGCGTCTAGCTCCAGCAAGACGGCATTGCCAAATACCCACCTGCGTCGTGCAGAGAAATCGAGGCGATGATAATAGGGAAGGCGTCCGCCGTTGAGCTCGTCGGATAGGATGAGGCCAAGGCTTCCGTTTTGTGTAGAGATAGGGCTTTGAGCGCCATCCTCTCTGAAATCGAGTTTTTCGAAATAGCCCTGTGTTTGGGTAAAAGGAAAACCTGAGCCCAGGGTCCAGCGAAGGGAAAGCTCCCATTTGGCATCGGTGAATTTGGATCTGATTCGTTTTCCGCCTGCTCCGATTGAGGTGAATTCTCCCACGCGGTAGGCACCGAGAAAGTTCACCGTATGGCGACGGTCAAACACCGTGGGGTAGGTTCTTGGCTCCACTTGATCGAGTCGATCGGTGCGGGTCACCTTGGCCCAGGAGTAGTTGCTGTAGATGTAGTACTTCTTGCTCTGATACTTCAGCACGAAGTCAAAGCCATAGGCAGTACCCGTTTCCGTGATGAAATCATCGTCATCCGGGAAAATCTTGTCGCGGTTGATGTTGGTGAGCTGTGTGAAGTTTTTGTACCAGGCTTCCACGTTGGTGGTCACGTTGCGAATGAGCTCTGCCTCCACGCCACCGAGGAGGTGCCAGGAGGTTTGGAGGGTGGTGCGCTTGATTTTGTTGCCCAATTGAGTAGGAGCCGAGAGGAATCCCTGAAAGAGATTCACCACATCACGGTCAGAGGTGGCAGCCATCAGGTTTTGGGAATACATGCCCGCAGCACCAGAAAAGCTCAGGCCGGGGAAGTTGATCTTGGCCCGAATTCTGGGCTCGAGCCTGGGCACTGCCTGGTTGTTGTAGTAGTGAGCCCTCACGCTGGGCTCAATCACGGCCCGCTCAAATTCGCGGGTTCCTTGTTTTACCTTGAAAACCTTTTTGTAGCGGGCAAACACAGAAGCTTCCGTATTGCTCGACTGCTGCTCCGTCACAAATCCAAAGGAATTGGTGAAGATATAATCAGTCTGGAATCCCAAAAACTGCATCCCGAAGTTGAACTCATCCACAGAATTGAAGATGTATCCGACATTGAGCTGCCCATTGAAACCCTGGATGCCAGAGGCTCTCGGAAAGGTTTCTGCCCCGCTGCGCAGCGTGCTATTGTATTTTGACCAGGCGAAATTACCGCGAATGATGGCACCCGCCTCGGCAGGCAGCAACTGAAACTCGGCTCCCCCTCCCAAGGCATCCCAGCTGATATCTGCGGGAAATTCAAAGAGCACATCATCGGAATGGCTGAATCCGAATACGCTCGCATAATTCACCCCATCAGATGCGGTGAGCTTGCCATACAAGTCTTGAAAGCGATAAGGAAGCCCGAGTGAATCGCCCACGTAGGGATATACCGTTGGGCTGGTCTTGTCTATGTAATTTTGCCGACCGGAAATCAGATAGCTCAACCCAGCTCCCTCAGCGCCACGCTTCAATGGCCCTTCCAGCAGCACAGCAGAAGAAAATGGGTTGGTGTTGGCCTTGCCTTTGGTCTGGCTCACAGATCCACTCCGGGTCTTCACATCGATCACCGAAGAGATTCTCCCTCCATAATTTGCCCCAAACCCTGCCGAATACACGTCCACGGTTCTGATATAATCGGGGTCAAAGACACTGAACAATCCGATGGAGTGAAAGGGACTGTAGAGAATCATGCCATCGACGAGGGTCATGTTCTGAATCGGCGTGCCGCCTCTGATGTAGAGCTGCCCGCCCTGATCGCCTGTGAAAACCACGCCCGGAAGGAGTTGCAGGTATTGCGCCAAGTCAGCGCCTCCTACAGAGGGAAGCAACTTGATTTCCTGGGGGGAAATGGCTGTAACCCCAGTAGTTACCTGTGTCTTCTCGATACGCCCGGTTTGTGTTCCTGTGATCGTTACTTCATCCGTGTACACGATTCTCTCCTTCAGCACGAAGCCTTCGGTGACTACACCGCTCTCAGGCACATATACCGTGACGGCGGTGGTGTCGTAACCGATGAAGTAGGCAAATACTTCATAGTCACCTTTTGGGATTCTATCAATCGAATAAATCCCGGAGACATTGGTGTAAGCTCCCTTTTTGAGCTCGGGGATGGAGACTACAGCTCCCTCAAGCGGTTGGCCGTCGCTGTCCACAACCCGCCCGCGCAGGGTGGTTTGGGCGAATGAGGACGAAGCGAAGAGAAAGATCGTGAAAAGAAGAAGTACGCGTTGAAGCATGGAAGTGGGATTGGGATCTTCAGGATAGGGAGGTCAATTGGTTGGCCAAAGCTACACCCTGCTCTTGAAACTCCCAATGGTCAAATTTGCTTGTCGGTGACTTGATAGGATTCCCGTAGGATTCTTTCCCCCAGATGCCTGAGCCTCTCGAAGGCGGCGGAGCACGGGGGCGAAGCCTTCCCCCTCGCCTTTTTCTGGGGATCCAAGTGCCTCAGCCGCCGGAAAAGACCCGCTGCTTGAGCCTGAGCCTACTCGAAGCCGAGGCTCTTTTCCCCGATGCCGGGTCCTTAGACCACTCGAAGGCGGAAGAGCCCGGAGGCTATCTCTCCTGAAACGATCTATTGTACGCCAGGCTTGCGTGGAGTATTCATGACGATTTCGCCATCATACCTCACAACCACTTCGAGCTCTATGAGGGCTGAAATGGCGATTTGGGTATAATTTTGAGAGGCATTCTGGAACCCGCTTGCGCTTGTCTGCCACATTTGGCGAATGAGGTCCATGCCGCCTTCTGTAGGGCGAATTTTAGCCATGGCGGCTTTTACATTTCCCGCACCTGCGTGATACACGTGCAACACAAGGAGACGAAACCACAGGTCGCTTTCTTTGTAGGAGACGCCATAGCTATCGAGCATGGCGCGAGTCTGGGGCAAACACACCCGGTCGATGAGCCTTGCAGCACCTTTGGCAGCTTTAGCGAGGATGAGTCTCTCGTCAACCCGGCTATTGACCACAAGCCCATTGGAAATAGCCACATCTTTCATCAGCTGAAACTGCCCTGCTGCGCCCACTGAGGAGTGCAGGTTGGCACCCGGACTTTCTATCAGCAGAATGGCCTGGGCATACCAGGGATCTACGCCTTCCTGGATGAATACGCCAATGCTCTCATTGATGCTGGGAATGGCTTTTCTGGTTTGATAAAAATCAGATTTGCCCGTGGTCACAAATAAACGGGTGGAGAGAGGCAAGCTCCTGGCTGCGAGCAAACTATCTTTGAAGGCCTCTTTCCTTGCATAGCTCATGTGGTTGTAGCGATCGGTAGATACCTGCATAAGGATCTGCCGGGTATCGGCCACATTCACGTAAGAATATTTCGGATCGAGGCGCATGATTCTGCGCCAAAATTTGACCTGAGGCAGATATTGCCACCCTTCCCGAAACATCTCGGGAGAGCGAATCACCTGCTGGCTAACGCTGTCTTTGAGAAATACCACATGGGTCAGCTGGCCGCTGACATTCATTTGCGCTTGAGCGCCACCACATGTAAAGATCATCAATAGGATCAGCCAAATTGGCTGGGGAAAAGATCGAAGCATTCGTTTATCACATGTTAGGAAATGAGACAACTCCCGTGGAAGAGCAGACATTTCGATCATAAGATAGGGAAATTCTCGCAGGAGTCGAGAGAATATTCACTCAATCTCTGACCTAAGAGGACTGAACCCGGATTTTTCCCTACCGAAGCAGCAAAAAAACTCAATATTCGTTAAGAATTGCCTTTTCACACTGTCCTACTTTATCCACCTCCACTACGACGGTTCCATCTTCGTCATCATAGAAATTTTTGACAAATTTGGCACCCCATAGCACCTCGTCGTAGCGGTATGAATTAAGAACGTGCACAGTCTGTGCAAACGTATCATCGTAGCCACTCATGATGATCAAAAATTCTGTGCGGAGCTTGGCAATTGCCTCTGCATCGAGGCCATAGAGAGGACTTTCTGGCGTAATGGGATGAACGATGGTCCAACTCATGGGGAAAAGCGTAACCTCAGAGCGTTCGAGCTCAAGGGGGAAAAAATCCTGTTTCCAGCTGTTGTTTATCCTACAATAGGAGGTCATGACTACCTGCACCTTCAACCCAATCAGCTGATTTTTGCGTCGGTTGACGATTCGAAATTCGAAGGCGTTGATATCCTGATAAGGCGCTATGATGGCATTTTTGCTGAAATTGATCTTGGCGCTGGGCTTGGAGAAGCGACCAAACATGACCCCGGTAGCGAGGGCAAATGCCAGCAAACCCACCAAGGCCTCGAATGAGGCCAACATATTCGCTGGGTGCCCGGTGGGGCTCATTGCACCATAGCCCACGGTGGAGAAGGTTTGCACACTGAAGTAAAATGCCTGCGCAAAGGCTTCCCAAAACCCTACCTCAGGATCGGTGACATGGATCGTCTCCACCCCAATGATCACGTAGCCAAGAGAAAAAATGGTATTAAAGGCCACAAAAAAGGCCACCACGATCAGAAAAAACTGAAACCAGGAAATAGAAATCAGGAGCTGATAGGGGTGAATAGCGCCTAAACCGCCTCCTGTGCGACGCACATTGAAGGTCCCGTCTTTGTTGATCAGCCGCAGAATATCGTAGCCAATCTTATTGCCAAACCCGAGATCCTTAAAATGTTGGTCCCGAACCGAAGCCCCTTGCTTTGCACTGTTTGATTTAGCCATGATCTATAATTTCTGCTCAATTTACGGGATTTGGATTCCCCATAAACCAGAATCCACTTCCACAAAAAACGCTTCCCTTTTCACCTGTCGCTAAACCCATCACAGCAATTCTGGTCAAAACATCGTCTTGAATAAAAATCCGGAAGTATGATCAGATTTCTCCTGCTCTTCTCGGCTACGATGCTGATTTATTCCTGCAACCCAGGCGGTGAGATTATTTTGGTGCCTGACAATGAGTCTCCGCCTGATCTTACGATCTCTGAGGTGGTGAAGGAAAATTATGTGAATCGGGTATATATCTCCTTGCTTGGGCGAAAACCGGAGTCAGGAGAACTGTCTGCTTCGCTATCCCTTCTGAATCAGGACAATGTCTCGGTCGGCAATCGCACTGCGATGGTAGAGGCTGTGCTCGCAGATCCTGCCTACAAGGATCGGCAATATAACCTGGCGCGGATCGAGTTGCTCAACAACATCGACACGACCGACATCGCAACGTTCTTGCTTATCTTCGACCTGGCCTTGCAAGACCCACAATACGCTGATTTTATCCACCTGATCCAGGCCGAAATCGACCGGCTTGAGGCGCTCTCAGCCGCGGCACCGCGCTACCTCGCCGGAACCATCTCCCGGGCAGAACTGCATCGCCGCATGGTGAATTGCACCTTCTACGACGAAATCAACATGGGCACCCAAAACTTCGTGCTCTCGGTATTCGAGCATTTTCTCAACCGATATCCCACCACTGCCGAAGAAAGTAACGCCATTTTGATGGTAGATGGGTTCTACACCGTGATGATGGGAAAAGAAGGGAACAGCAAAGATGATTTCCTCGACATTCTTATCCAATCCGATGCCTATTGCGAAGGCCAAGTGCTCGATGTATATGAATCTTTTTTGTTCCGAAAGCCTACTTCCATCGAGATGAGCCAGGGAACCCTCCGATATAAACAGACCGGATCGTATGAGACCCTGCTCACCGATGTGCTCATCACCAACGAATTTTTAGGATTATGAGAATGCTTGGGCCGAATACCAGACCTGCTGCCAACTGCCTCATGTTGGCCATCATCCCCTTCCTGTTAGTGGCCTGCAGCGCTGAGGACATTTATCTCTATGAGGTAAATCAGGTGAGCGTGAGTCAATCGGGGGTGGACAAGGCCAATCAGAAGTCTGACATCGAGTTTTTGTCGCTGGCCTATGCCGATTTGTTTGGCAGCACCATCTCAGCCCAGCAGCTCAACTCGATGGTAGCAGCCTATTCATCGATGGGCGACAAAACGCTGATCGCCGACATGATCATCCGTAATCTCCTGCAAGTGCCTGGCGCTCAGGTTCCTACCAATGCCCAGATGCGGGCTGATGTGGATGCTTTTATCAACGATACCTACAAGAAGTTCTTTATCCGCGATCCTGGCGAATACGAGCGGTGGTACCTCCACAAATTCATCACCGAAGACCCAGAGGTAACCCCAGTGATGGTGTACTACGCTTTTTTGACTTCAGATGAGTACCGGTATTATTGAGACCGCTGCGAGATGTTGAGACCGCTTCGCT
>JANQTF010000280.1:6452-13276 GCA_030731845.1 Bacteroidia bacterium
TCTCGCCTCTAACTATCTAACTTCTCAAAAACCCCACTATGAAAAGAAGAGATTTTATCAAGAAAACGAGCCTTTTGGGCGCTGCTTCCTTTGGGGTTCCTTATTTATTGCCTACGGGGCGCTTGTTTGCCAAGACGATGGAGCGGAAGGTGAATCATGTGGTCTTTTGCTTGTTTGCCGGAGGGCTTCGCAACATTGAGACCATCGCACAGGCAGAAGGCAATCTCATGGGCAGCACGTTTGCCGGGGCGTCTTCGGCTATCCCAGGTCTGGATCCGATTCCAGCATCGCCTTATTCGGGTTTGTTAAAAAATGAAGGGACCCTGTTTCCGGAGTTTCGGTATCGGGAAGGGCCCACCGGCCACTTCAACGGTCACACCGTGGCGCTCACGGGGGCATACACCAGCACAGGGCTCAACCTCAAGGCCAATCCTGTCAACCCGACTGTATTTGAGTATTACCTCAAGCACAACTCTCCTGCCGTCACCTCTAAAAATGCCTGGTGGGTGTCCAATTCTCTCGGCCCCTACCCTGCCCTCAATTATAGCAGCCACCCCTCCTACGGCCCGCTCTATGGTGCCAACCACATCGCGCCAACCTCTCTCCTGAGCCCGGAATCATATCCGGCCATTGCCAATCCCAAACAGTTTCAGTTTCACGAGGAGGAAAAAATCAAAAGCCTGCGCTCCTTTCTCAACCAAAACTTTGACAAAGAAGGAGCTACCGGGGTGGGCAATGTGAACTCCGAAGCAGATGCCGCCGCCATCCGGCAATTTATTGCAGATCTCATCCAAAAGGGCCTCTCGGGCGGCTTCAATACCCCCCTGGGAATGCCAGCACAATATGCCACCAACGACATCTTCACCATCCTCTTTGCCGAGGAAGTGATCAAGACCTTCACGCCCGAGCTACTCGTGGTGAACATGACGGATGTGGATGCCTGCCATCAGAATTTTACCGCCTACTGCAACAACCTGCGCAAGGCAGACTATGCCGTGGCACACCTCTGGGACACCATCCAGAAAACACCCGGCATGGCCAACGACACTGTGCTGATCATGGTGCCCGAACACGGGCGCAACCTGGAAGCCAATACCGTGCAGGACATTTATGGCCGATTTGGCCTCGACCACACGGGCGACAACACCTCTCGCGAGATATTTGCCCTCATTCTTGGCCCGGCGGGCGTGATCAATCACAACCTCAGCGTGGGCACAGCAGTGGCCCCCGTCGGCGAAAGCATTGACCTCGTGCCAACCGTGGCCAATTTATTGGGCTTCGACAGCAACATCCCCGCTGGATTTTTGCCCGGAAAAGTACTCGATCAGGCTTTTGTATAATCTGTTTAATGGTTGAAATCAGATCTTCAGATGCGGAACCTTATGAAACATTCATCCCTACGACTCTGGCTTCTCCTGCTTCTCGGAGGGCTCGCATGGACAGCCTGCGACAAGACAACAGCCGAACCGCCCGACAACCCCTTCGACAGCATTGTGTTTCCTGAACCACCTCTCACGGCTGCGGCGCCGGATTCTGCCTCGCTTGTAGGGTTGCATGAATACATTTTCTCGCAGAGCTGCGCCGTGCCAGGCTGTCACGACGGCAATTTTGAGCCCGATTTTCGCACCGTGCAATCCTCCTACAATTCATTGGTCTATCAACCGGTGATCAAAAACACCAACGACGAGGCCTTCTCTTGGCGCGTGACGCCTGGCAATGCGGAGACTTCCTGGCTTTACTACCGGGTCACCACGAGTGACCAGATACTAGGGCGAATGCCGCTCTACGACAACAAACTCAGCAACAGTCAACTCAAGGCCATTAAAACCTGGATTGAGACCGGCGCGCCCGACCTCTTTGGCAACCCCGCCAACCTGCCAAATACGCAGCCGCGCATTACCTCCATCGCTGCTTTCATCGATTTTGGCGGGCTATCCTATCGCGTTGACACCATTCGTGACGGCGCACTCAGCCCCTTTGCCACCCTCGCCAACCGCGACATGACCATCTGGATCGGGGTGAATGATGATAGTACGCTCCTGAGCGAATTGGCCAACACCCGCCTTCTTTTTTCGGATAAATGGGATGGATTCTCTAATGCCACAGCTATGAATATGAGCTACCAGAGTACTCCCTTTGTGGTGCCTGATTATTCCGCACCGGGGCAAGCAGCAGAATTTCACTGGAAAGTGACCTTCAATACAGGACAGTTTCCGGTGAATGAACTGACTTTCATGCGCTTTCTCACCAATGACGGCGCCCACGCGGAGGATTATGAATTTCCGGATGATCCTCACCCACTGGAATACAAGCTGTTTATGTCGTTTTTTATCGTGCCATGAGATCACACCCAACGGTTGAATGAACACACCAATCTCAACCTCATGAGCACATCGAAGTCCCGATTGCGGGATCACGTCTCGCCTCCCTCAAACCTGGCAGGTTAGGGAAAACCTGCCAGGTCGGGGTGACGCAGCTGCTTTCTTGGCTGGCATCTCTCCTCTCTCTTGTCCGACCCCTGACCTCTATCAGTCTGACTCCTCTTATGAAATACCTGCTCCCTCTCCTCCTCCTATTCGTCTCTTGCAAAGGTCCTGAGCCCATTTCGGACATCCCGGAAATCGAGCTCATCAGCGTGTCACCGACAAGCGTTAAGGCATTTGAAGACGAAATCGTCTTCACAGTGAGCTATACTGACGGAGATGGCGATCTGGGAACCAATGACGACACCGAGCGCAACGTGTTCATCAAAGACGAGCGATTGGATGTGACACATGAATTCAGACTCAAGCAGCTGGCGCCAGCTGATGTGGCCATTACGGGCATATTTGATGTGACATTGCCATCTACCATCTTGGTGGACAGCAGCGCTACCATGGAGACCGTCACCTTTGTGCTCTACGTTACTGACCGGGCGGGCAACAAATCCAATGAAGTAATGACTGATCCCATCGAGGTTGGACGATAGGGGTTGTTTTTGGCCATAGCTTCTTCTTACAAATCGCCCAATTGCTGAAGCAGGGTGGCCCGCTTGCGGCTGGAAACTGGCACATCCGTTCCATCTGTCATGACCAGATAACCGCCGTCGCCTTTGTTGAATTCACGGATATAGGCAGAGTTGACGAGATGAGACTGGTGCACTCGCAAAAACTTGCGCTCAGCCAGAATGGTATCGAATTCTTTGAGGGTGCGGGTCACGAGCAACTGCCGGTTGTCCTGCAAATAGAAGATGGTATAATTGGCGCTGGACTCGCAGCGCACGATGTCGCTGATGGGCACCACATACACCTTGTCCATGGTGTGGAGGGCGAGCCTCGTGGGCAATTCCCCGTGCTTGACCTGCCGAATAAGAGACTCTACCTGAGCAGCCTGGGTTCGGGGGCTGGCAATAGCTTTGGCCACAGCCTCGCGGAGCAAATCCGGGTCAATGGGTTTGAGCAAATAATCAATGGCGGCATAGCGAAAGGCGCGAATGGCAAACTCATCGGAGCCTGTGATGAAGATCACGGCAAAGTGCTCAGCGGCATCGCCGAGGATTTCGAGGAGATCGAAGCCACTGCCATCGGCCATCTGTATATCTAGGAAAACGAGGTTGGGACGTTTCTCGCGAATCAGTTTGGCGCCTTTCACTACGCCATCGGCTTCGCCGATGATCTCGATCTGTGGGCACCACTCACCCAATTCCTCGCGAAGGGTGGCGCGGGCATCTGCCACATCATCTATCAAAACCGCCTGAACAGCTGTGCTCATATTCACTGTTATTCTAAATGAATCCCATCAATGATCTGTGAAGAGAAAAACGTCCATTCGGAATCGTCCGCGTAGGTAAAAACCAAATTCACAAAAAGACCTTTGTCCTGCCAGGTGTAGTAGGTTTGCTTTCCCGGATATTCACCGAAAGAAAACCCTACATCGAGCCGCTGCACAGCCCTTTGGCCCAGCGTATCGACTCTTACTGGGTATAAAATTTGCTGCCCCGCCCCTTGTGCAAGCTGCTCCCCAACCGCAGTGAGATAAAGCGCCGGGTCACTGGCAAAGTCTGGATAATAAGAAGCGGGTTCAATCTGAAGGAAGTAATTGCTTTTGATCCCTACAGCTCCATCCGGAAGGATACGGGCCGCACTCAGGAGAAAGGTAGCTGGTAAGGAGTCCACGCCCTGGGAGGAATCCCAAGCTTCGAAGAGTGCTTGCACAGGCGACCTGTCGGCGATCTCCCAGCCAGAAGGAATGGGGAGCTCTAGCTGCAGCGTAGGATTTTCATAGAAATTTCCAACGACCGCGCCTGGCCCAACTATCCCAAGTGCCATACGTGCATGACTTCCCTCAGGCTCATCGGAGGCAGCGGGCGTTTTCTCCACACAGCCTGGGAAAATCAGCATCAGGCCTGATAGGAGGCAGATGAATGGGGAAGGAAATGATGTATTTTTCATCTACTATTGTTGGTCGTGGTGTGCAAGTTAAGGCATTCGTCGAGAAAATGGCGGAGTTGCCAGGTTTGGTCATGGGCAATTTTCCGCCCGGTCTGGGCCATCAGATAGGTTCCCAACAGAACCAAGACTGAGATTCCCAGCACCCACAACCCGGAGAGAGATTTTCCGAGTGTCCATTGAGACAGGGTTACGATGAGCCCGATCATGGAGAAAAATCCTCCTGCCGAATATAAGAAAATGAATTTGGTCCACACACTGGCCGAAGGCCCCACAAGGCCACGAAGGAGCGTGCCGCCACCTTCTTGCTCTTCGAGCTCCAAATCCAACTGCGGGGACCAGTAATGTCGATCCTGAGGCGGAATTTTGAGATAGATGTGATGAGCGACCACCTCACCAATGGCGAGAGAATCGGGCCGAACAAAGCAGTCTTGCAAGCGCGCAATGACTTCTTGAGAAGAATCAGGAAGCAACTCCTGAAAGCGAGGCCTTGGGGTAAGCTGAGACATAGCAACTTGGTTGAATGAAGAGAAAAGTACGCAGATTTCAGCGTATTTGGTAAGATAGTTGCCGTGTTACATCAGAAAGAGATATAAATCATGGTTTCAGCACCTTATCATCCATCTCTTTCGTGCAATTGTCCGGGATGTTGAATATGTTGCGGAGGAGGAACAAAGTGAGCCTGTATGAGAACCCTATTAATTGGAATATTAGCGACCTGTTGGATGATTCCTGTCCAAGGGCAAGAGAAAGAGAAACTCAACGATTTCAGGAGCAGCGTCAACCTGACTGAGCTGAAAATTTCCTCGCTTGGGCAGCAGGCCCAACGACAGTTCAAAACGGATCTTCAACTTATCCTCTCCAACCCTACTCTCAAAACTACCTTCGCCGACGATTCCGACAAATTGCTGGATGGATTCACCGGCACAGAAGAAGAGAAAACCAGGCTCCTGGCAACGCTTGCACGAAAAATAGTCACCACCGTACCCGCTAGTGCCGATCCAGAGACAACCGCTCCCATCAGTAATGCCACCGTCTCAGGAACAGAACTCACCACCAGACCTACAGTATTCAGCAAGGTAATCAGTGTAAGTGCGAATGTGCTGAGCAACAAGCCTGAAGAAATGCAGATCTCAAACCCCGACGATCCACAGACGTCTGGCCCAAAAAGCACTGATCCCCTCCCAATGAATCCGGGTAAGAGCCAATCCAACTCTTTCCGCGGCCAGATTTCCTATGAAATTCCGGATACCATGCAGGTGAACCAAACCAATTTTGTGCGCTTGGTCATCGCCGTAGATCCAAGCATTGCTGAGCAACTTGCCTCTCGTGGAGAAGGTTCTCTCAAGTCAGATGAAATTGGCATTGGGAAATATATGAAGGCAGAATTACTCGACTATGACTCCTTTGATGACAACGACAAAAACTTCCTCACAAAGCTATGGCAAGGATCTCCTGTTCAGATCATGGACCTCGACAATCCCAAAGAAGCCATTGTCTGGGAGTGGACAGTAAGGCCCCTCAAACCGGGAAATCATATTCTGGGGGTGAAAGTATCGATCATTTTGTACGATGAATTTCTCCCCAATAAGGAAGGCTACAAAAGCCTCGATACTTATGAAAAACCCATCCGGATTCTCGCCCAGCCAAAAGTCAAAACCAAAGACAAACCTTCTCCTCTTACCATTGCAATAGGCTTTGGCGTTGCCCTCGTCCTGATGTTAGGAGCATTTTTCCTGGCTAAAAACCGCCGCACCAAAACCCTGAGAGCAGAGGCAGAACAGGAAAATCTGTTTCAACATGTGCAAGAAGGAGATGGAAAAGCCGACCCACTTGAAATCAAAGCATTAATCAAAGCTGGTGAATTTGACAAAGCAGCTGGTGAATTAATGGATCTGGCCAAGCTAACTCAATTCACAGACAGCTCAAGCATCATTGCCATGCAGGCCCGAATCAACCACTGGCAAAATGATGTAGCCAAAAACATCATCAGTAGCGAAGAGGCGCGACAGGAACGATCCAAAATCACCCTGGCACTTCTTCATTTGCTGGAAGAAATCGGATCTCAATCGAATGAAGCCAGATAGGAATATTACTTCCTCTCTGCCTTAACCTCGTTTTCCCTTCACATCCACCACACCACAATCTCGCGGTCGTCCTCCTGATGAATCTCCTTGCGGATGCGCTCTTCCCAGGAGAGCTCTGAGGAATGCTTTTTCTCGAATATCACGAGGTGGCCCCGCTTTTGGCCCAGCTGATCCATGTAGCGGCTAATCTGCCGCAGGCCCATGGGCAGTGTCCGAACGTCGTGATTGAGCTTCACCTCAATCACACTGACTTGATCTTTCCAGAAGATCGCCAGGTCGGTGCGGCCATTGCCAATGGCCATTTCCCGCT
>JANQTF010000281.1 GCA_030731845.1 Bacteroidia bacterium
CTACTCGATGAAGGGGAAGCCGTTGAGATGCGCGTGGCGTTTCAAACGCAGGAAGTGATTTGGCGATTTGAGGTAGATCTGCGGGATCAGCATCTCGATCTTGTCGGAACTGCGCTTGGCCATGAAGAACTAACGCTGAAACTGGAAGGGCCACAATAAGGAAAACGCCCTTCAGACGAATCTGAAAGGCGTTTTTGGTGGAGACGGCGGGAGTCGAACCCAGGTCCGGAACACACGGCTATTAAGCTTTCTACCTGCTTAGTTACGTTTCGTTTTATCGGCTTTTTTTCTGTCCACCTATTTTTAGGACATGAGTTATCTGACAACTTATTCCAGTTCTTTCTAGGTTTACCTGTCAACTTATTTTAGGACGTGACCCCTCTATTTCCCTTATACCTCCATTCACCCTCCACATCCCAGCCTTATACCTTTATTTCCCTTATACCTCCACACCTCCCGATCAGCCCTATACCTCTATTTCCCTTATACCTCCATTCACCCTCCACATCCCAGCCCTATACCTCTATTTCCCTTATACCCTCTTCTCCCAAAACCCCTCCCAAGCTCACCGTAAACGTGCTGCCGGCGCCGGGTTTGGAGGCTACGCTCACGCTGCCGCCGTGGGCTTCTACGATTTCTTTTACGTAGCTAAGTCCGAGGCCGAAGCCCTTGACGTCGTGCAGATTGCCTGTCGAGGCGCGATAAAACCGCGTGAAGATGTCTTCTTGCATGCTTTTGGGAATGCCACAGCCTTTGTCTGTGACTGTGATAAGGAGTTCTCCGTTTCGGTTTTCGGTGCTCACGAGGATATCGGGAGCCTCCGGACTGTACTTGTTTGCATTGTCGAGGAGGTTGGAAAACACGTGGCTCAGGTGTTCTCGGTCGGCTCGTACCACGTCTTGACGGGCATGGAATGCCTGCCTGATCTGCCCTCCGCGCTGTGTCACTTGCAGACCCATGTGTGAGATAGACTGGCGCAGGAGTTCGTGAACATTCACGTCTTCGAGGGTGAGGCTGACGTGGCTGCGGTCAAATTGGGCGGCTTGCAACACCCGCTCCACCTGCCGGTTCATTCGGGAGTTTTCCTCCTTAATGATAGAGGCATATCGGTCAATAAACTCGGCATTGGCCACCTTGCGCTGCTGCACGAGTGTATCAGCGGCCAGGCCAATGGTGGCGATAGGGGTTTTGAGCTCATGGGTCATGTTGTTGATGAAATCATTTTTCATCTCCGAGAGCCGCTTTTGCCGAAAGATGGTGCTCACCGTGAGCCCAAAGCAAAGCAAAATGATGCCGCTGAACAGCAAGGACCCCACGGCCTCCCGCCAAATGGAGCCAAGCAAAAAGGAAGATTGCCCCGGAAAAGCGAGGGACAGCATCACGCGGTTGCCATTGTGCGTGTTGGGAAACAAGGCCACCCGGTGAAAGGATTCTTCTGGCACAGGGCGTGAAGCCTGCTCAGCTTTCGGGCGAGATTCTATCGCGTATTCATACCCCAAATGAATTCCTTGATTGTCCAGATTTTCCCGAAGGAGTTGGTCCAGCTCTGTGGAATCCAGGTTGGCGGCATAGTCGAGCTCCATGGCTTCGAGGCCTTCGAGGGTGGTTTGCAACAGCTCCACATATCCGGGATCGCCTTTGAGCTCGATTCTCACATTTTTATCCGAAGCTTGTCCCGACATCCACACCACGGCTCCTTGGCTCTCGCCAAGCTCATTCAATTCTACCCGCTCGGTGGCGCCCATGGAATCATGAATCTCGATGGCATGAATTTCGGAAGTCATTTCTCTACTTCCACCAGACAAGTTATTTCTGGACAAAGTCATGGACCGCTCCTCGCGAAACACTCCCACCCCTTCCTGAATTCGCAGAATCTGGGTCCGCATTTTTTTGGCTTCGAGTTGAGAAGCAACCTCATGCAAAGCATCATTCACGCCAGCCGCAAAATTGGCTTCATTCGCAGCAAGAGACCGACGCAAAAGGCTCACCTGTATCACCACGATGCCCAGCAAAGCCAGGCTCATAAGCGCGATGATGCTATAAAGGCGAAGGGGAGACATGGAGCGTGAGGACTGAAAAAGTGAGAAATGCGAATCGAAGAAAGTAGAGTGACCTACATCGGTGGCGCTTTGTCATACCTATTCTCTTCCTTCCTGATACAAAGATAGCAATCACAGCCGCTTGATTGCCTGTCATTAACATTTCCTTAACAAAGCTTAACTTGTTGTTGGGAACCTGGCATGATTGATTCTGCTAGCTTTGAATTCATAACGAAATTACGCGCCAGACAGTTTTTTTGCTGGCATTCTCTCCCAATCATACCTACAATGAAAAAATTAGCTACCCACCTCCTTCCACTGGTGCTCCTCGCTCTTCCTGTCTTGAGCTTGCAGGCCCAGGAATCTGAAGCACCCAAACAAGTGCGTGTTGTGATCAACAAAAATATCAATGGTGTGGAAACCGCCATCGATACGACCATCACCCTCGCTCCGGGACAATCATCCGAGGACGCCCTTCTCATCATGGGCATGGACGAGCCCACGCAGGGCACTGAAATCCTCCGCATTCGTAAACAAGACCTTGGCGGAACCTCCATCAAGATGGATTCTGACGTCAATGTGAATGTGGAAAAGAATGACGACGGCAGCAGGCGCATCATCATCGTGAGAGATGGAGAAGCGCAGGTGATTGAGTCTGCGGCGGCAGGAACCTGGACCACCGATGATGGTGGCACCATCGACATTCAGGGCATGGAAGGCATGAACTTTATCGGCGAAGATGGCCGCGTGCAGGTGATCAAGCTCGGTGGAGAAGCCGGAGCCACCGACAATGTAGAAGTGAATGTGACAGGCGAAGGAGATCAGCGCCGCGTGGTTATCAGGCGCAACGGAGAAGAGCATGAAATCGAGCTTCCAGAAGGCGTAGAGTGGAATGCTGAAGGCGAAAACACGTTCATTCGCAGCCTCGATAGTGATGTGAAAGTCATCGAATTCCGCACCGACGATGCCATCGAGAACGCCAATGGCGTGGTGATGAAAGATTTTCGGTATGTGAAAATCGTCATCAAAATGGAAGAGCCAGCCGCTGAAGAGCTCGAAATGCTACAGCAATCTGGCGATGCCAACAGCCTGCAAGTTGGCGAGATGGGCTTGTATCCCAACCCCACCACGGGTCGCGTGATGCTCAATTTTCAGTCAGCAGAAGAAGGCGAGATGAACATTGAGGTACGCGACCTCCAAGGCCGCAGCGTGTACCAGCAATCAGAGGCTGATTTTCGCGGTGCCTATACCAATGACATCGACCTCTCCAGCGAAAGTGCAGGCGTGTATTTCCTCACCGTCACCATCAACGGCAAATCGGTCACCAAAAAAATTGTGATGGAATAAGGCTTCCTAAGGCGATTATTTCACCAACGCCTTTTCTACCAACTCTTCACTGATCTGCCACAGTTTTTGAGCATCAGCCCGGTCCTTGGCGGCCGGGCTTACTTTTGCCACTTTTTTATCGGCAAAATATTCGCCCGTGATTCCTTCTACCTCCGACGAGGTGGCGAGATACACGCTGGTTTCGGCTCCTTTGTCTGGCGACTTCATGAAGATTTTGGCAAAGCCAGCCAATGGCTTGATCCAAGCGGGCATATTGTCCATGAAGTTGGTCGCCACCACGCCAGGGTGCAGGCAATTCACGGTGATGTTTTTGTCCTTGAGTCGTTCGGCGAGTTCTTTGGTAAACAAGATGTTAGCGAGTTTAGCCTGTCCGTAGGCTTTCATTCCGCCATACTCCTTGGTCAACATCAGATCATCCCAATTCATTTTTCCCATGGTGTGAGCAGCCGAGCTCACGCTCACGATGCGTGCTTTGGGGGCGGCTTCGATCAGGTCGAGAAGGCGGGTGGTGAAGTGATAATATCCTAAGTGATCGAGGGCAAATGTGTATTCATATCCGGCAGATGTCTCCATGCGATCGCTGAAAAACCCGCCTGCGTTGTTCACAAGGAGATCAATATGATCATATCGGGAGCGGATTTCGGCAACCGCCTGCTCAATTGAAGCAGCTTCGCTAAGATCCGCGACCACATAGTCGAGGTTGTTGGGATCCGCCTCACGGGCCAGTTCGGCGATCAGGGCTTTGAGTTTTTGCTCATTTCTGGCTACAAGCACGAGCTTTCCTGCTGTTGGGGCCAGGGCTTTGGCAGTAGCCCTTCCGATGCCAGCGGTGGCACCTGTCAAAACAATGATTGAAGACGTCGTCATAATGCTCAAGGGTGTTTGACCATTGAATCGTATTTGCGGCGTAAATGTTCGAATGAATGTACAAAAAGATGATTCTCAGCGAGTCGATTACCCGCCAGGGCTTCACCAGCCCACGGTTCCTAGCCACTCCTTTTCGACGGAAACGCCTTCCCCGATCGTCATGTCGCTGTTGGCATCGACCACAATGCGCCCAAATCGTCCCACAAGCACCTGCACGCCATCGCCCAGGCTGATTTCGCCGCCTTCGGCGACCTCGATTCGCCCACCGCGCTCCACCACGAGGGTGGCACCTGCCTCTAGCACGAGTCTGCTGTTGGACTCGATGATCAGACCGCCGCGGCGCTCCACGGTGAGGGTTTGCCCCGCGCCGATCCGCAGCTCTGTGGGTGGGGCAAATGTGCCGGTTCGCGGGTGTGGCTGCTGCCGCTGCGGTGTGCCGCTGAGCTCCAGGCTCAGTGTCGCGCCGCGCTTCACCCGTAGGTTCACGCTATCTGCGAGCCGATCAACCGAGAGAAGCAGCATTTGTCCGCACCACCGCGTGGTGTTTCGCACATTCCAATCGTCGAGCTGTATGTCGAGGGTGAGGGCACCGGACTCGTCTTGTGACAACACTTTCACAGAAATGCCAGAGAGCACATAAAAGTCGAGGCTGTCTTGCGCAGGGTCATAAATCGGATAGTTGGTCACTGGCATTTTTCCCGAGAGGCCCATCTCCATGCCCGGCTGAAAGGCGTCTTTGTCATCACCACTGTTGGCAATGGTGAGCACATCTTTCCCGTCAATTCGCTCAGCCCAGAGATCCATTTGCTCTTTGCCGCCCGAGTCAGAGTTGCCATGCGAGCCACCCACGCCGATGCTACCATCGCGGTTATAGTCTGCCCGTAGGAACTGAAAATCATTTTGCCCTGAAACCGGATTATCTGCGACTCTTTCCATCACAGGCGCGAGAAAATAATTGGTGTTGAGGCTGTCTCCCACAAATCGCCAGTCGAAGTTGCCCTCGGCATTCATCATCTTGATGAAGTTCACGGTCTTTTTAGAAAAGGGATTCAGCTTCGGCTTGCTGCGATCGGCACCGGGTGCGCCCACCACATAGGCATAGAGCCCTTTGGCAGATTGGGGTTGCCCCTGGCTTTCATCCTTAAAGAACATCTTCTCATCCCAAAGATCGATTTTTTGATGATTCTCCAGCCAGAGATAGTCTTCCGTGCCGGGGATCTGGATTCGGATGGCATCGCGGCCTGTGAGATAATCTTTGAGGATAAATGTGCCATTGGCTTGGGGTTCCTGTGCGTCGATCCATCCGAGCCACCATGCTTCCCAGGCATTGGCCACAAAAAAAGGTTCATGCCATGCGTCCATCATTCCCCAGCCTTTCTGGGTGTAGTAGCGATCGCCGTCGGCACTGTTGGCACCGAGATAGTGAGGGCAGGAATAGAGGTTGTGGGCAAATTCATGCTTGAAGTAGAGCCAGTTGTGCTTGTTGTTGGTGTAGGATTTGATGCCGGTGTGGCCGTCCTGTATGCGGTAGCGGCTGCCGGGAATGCCGAGGCTGCTACTTGCTCCCATGCCAGTGCTGCCGGGCGCCCGATGCATGAGCACCACATAGTCGAGGATGCTGTCGGGCGCAGAACCTGCATTGCTCTGAGAGTAGTTGGGGTGATTGGTCCGGTTGTCGTATTTGCTCCAGTCAAAATCAGGATCATGCTTCGCGATCCAGTTGATCGCTGCCTGATTCATCTGGGCTTGCCTCGCAAAAAAGTTGTTTCGACGCTCGGGAATGAATTCTACCGGCACCTGAACCGGATACACATCGCCGGTGATTCGGAATGTGCCACCTGACATGGTGTAGTAGAAGTCAGACATATTCTGGTGCCGCTGTGTAGCAATGTCTTCGGGATGGATGTGAAACAAATCGTTGATTTCCCCTCTGGCAAATTTTGGGAGGGCATTTTCTCCGGTGGAATCGGGCCAGTCTTTGTTGTTTCGCATGAGATCGACATTGTCATATCTCACAAAAATCACAAGCATGTGCAGATCGCCTTTGGGCGTGTGCACATTCCCCAATCTCGAGTCTTGCGATTGGGCATGGAGCAAGAAGGGAAGCAGAAAAATCAGGGGCAGGGCAAATTTGTTCACGGGAAGGTCTTTCGGGGTAATATCGCAAAAGTGGGTCAGAACCACGAGGTTCAGACGTGAGAATCATGCGAAAGTCTCCCGAAGGCCTCTCCACGGCTAATCCAGGCAGCTATTTGCAGCTGGTAAGAAGCGATTTGCCGAGCAAATCAGGCGGCATTGCTGGGCCTGTGCGGATGACTGCGGTAGGAATAATAGGTGAGCACCGTGAGGATAGCTTCCTTGATGGCCTTGTTGATTGGCATGGGTTCGCCGCCGAGAATCGGATCGATAGAGGCGAGCACACGATAGTAATTGGTGGCGAGGGGAATTTTTCCACCATTTGCCACAAAATTAGCTACGGTGATTATTTGCTCTGGCGTTTGCTCCTTGATCGGCTTGCAGGCAGAAAGGTGAGGAATGCCATGCTTATCGTTGCTGGCGGAGTAGCCAAACAGGCGGCAGATGAGTCCCCGCTTGGCGTAGGTGCCACAACTCCCCTGGCCCAGCGGCCCAAAAGGGAGAAAATTGGTACAAATAGAATCCTCGTCGGTGAATTGCGCCAGACGTCCTTCCGCTTCTCCGCTCAGAAACCACTGATAGGCGAGTGGCAAAAACTCCAGTGGCGTGGCCTGCACGTTGGGATAGGCACAGCATTTCCCGCAGCCAGGAAGGCAGCTAAGGGAGGTCTGAACCTGAAACTCCTGGCTCTCTCTGGCCAGGCGCGCAAACAAGCGCTCCACAGCCTTTACTTTTTGGTATAATGACATGGCTCCCAGAATGAAAAGAGGTGCTATTGCAGAAGACGTCCCAACGATCATTGGCAGGGGTGGGAGCTTCCTGTCGTCTTCTACAGACTCTCTTTTCACCTATGCAAAGCAACACTTTCTTCAGGTGAGAATTGATATGGATTTGGAAAATTCTCTCTACCTTATCCAAGGCCTTGTTGTTTTTGCATTGCCTGGGGTATCCAATTTGAGTTTTCGATCTTCGCGCGATGAGGCTCGTGCATTCGAGGACCTTGGCTCTGAGAAGTAGCATGACAAATGAAAGGCAGAATCCTGGGAGCAAATTTGATCCCTCAAATGCAGATCGGTGCCTTGAAGGACTTTCACCTTGTATTTAAGACTGCAATTTTCGGTTAAACATCTTGAAAAGCGTCTCGAAGAACCAACTTCTGTCGGCATTGACAGCGATTTCGAGAAACTTGTCTGCCTGACCTACAATGGTGTGCAAGCTGTTGACGGCCTCTACGAATGCTTTGGCCTCGGGATTGGTATGGAGGTCATCGACTTCTCTTACTTCTTCGAGCACGCGCAGCACAGGCTTGAGCTCCCGCTTTCGGCGTTCAATGATCACCTGCTGGGCCACTTGCCAAATGTCTTTCTCAGCGTAGAAAAAATCGCGGCGTTCTCCAGATTTATGCTCTTTGGTAACAAGGCCCCAATCGATGAGGGCCCGGAGGTTCATATTGGCATTGCCACGGGAAATATTGAGCATCTCCATCACTTCATCAGCGGAGAGAGAGGCTGGCGAAATAAGCAGGAGGGCATGAACCTGGGCCATGGTGCGGTTGATTCCCCAATTGGAGCCAAGGGAGCCCCAGGCTTGAATGAATTTGTCTTTTGCTTCGTCTAATTGCATGATAGTAGTGACAATCGTCGGGGAATGCAGTGCGAATCAACGGAAACTACACAATCTCTGCAATGATTTGTGCACATCTGCTATGGTATTGCTCCAAAAATTACTGAAAGTTTTGGATATACTCTTTACGCTTTGATAACGCTTCGGGAGGAAAAATGGTTTATCAAATTTTATAAACCCGTAAATTGATCTTCGTGCGGCAATCTGCATTTCTTCTTTTTCACAAATTCTATCCGCATTTTTGGCCCTACAATGAAGCTATCCATCGTCATTCCTGCCTACAACGAGGCCGCTACCATTCAGACCATTCTGAACCGGGTCTCCACGGTTGAGTTATTCGGAGATGTTGAAAAAGAACTCATCGTCGTGAATGACTGCTCTGGAGATGCTACCGAGGAGAACATCATGGCCTGGAAGGCCCAGCACCCAACCGTGAACCTTCAATACAAGAAGCACCTCATCAACCAAGGCAAAGGGGCAGCGCTACACACTGGCATTGCCGCCGCCACCGGCGACTATGTGATCATCCAGGATGCCGACCTGGAATACGACCCCCGCGAATACAACCTGCTGCTGCAACCCGTGCTCGAAGGCTATGCCGATGTGGTCTATGGCTCGCGCTTTTTAGGCGGAAAGGCGCATCGCATTTTGTTTTTCTGGCATTCCCGGGGCAACAAGCTCCTCACGTTTTTTTCCAACATGATGACGGGCCTCAACCTTTCGGACATGGAGACCTGCTACAAGATGTTTCGCCGCGACATTATCCAGGGACTTCAGCTTCAGGAAAAACGGTTTGGTTTTGAGCCGGAAGTCACTGCCAAAGTGGCCCGCGTGAAAGGTGTGCGCATCTACGAAGTGGGGATTTCCTACTATGGCCGAACCTATGAGGAGGGCAAAAAAATCGGATGGCGCGACGGTTTTCGGGCTATTTGGTGCATTTTGAAGTACAAGTTTGTGTAGGCACCTTCGGTGAAAAACAGAAGGCAACCGCGGCATGGTTCCCCCATTCTATTTATCTCTCTCCTTCATGGCCCTGAGGTTCACAGCTCGGAATAATGTCGCAATTCAGTAGGGTTTTAGGCCGGATAACGGTTATCTTATGAGTTAAAATTGTGGCGTTTCACGCGCCATGATGACATCTTTACCTATTTCACACCACACTCTCCCACATGCAACTTTTTTCCCCAATTCGCCACCTTTTCCTCCTGGCGATTTGCCTGCTTGGCTCTTTTGCGGGCATACAAGCCCAAACCGAACGAACGCAGATCGATCGGTTCCTCCTCCAATATGGAGCAGACAAAGACATTTCGCCTGCTGATCTGAGCGACTACGTGATCAGTGATCAGTTTGGGAGCACCCACAATGGGGTCACCCACGTGCACATCCGGCAGCGCCACGCCGGAATCGAAGTGTATAATGCCACTGCCAACCTCACCATCAAAGATGGGCAATTGCTCCATGTAGCCGATCGGCTACAGCGGCAGTTGGCCACAAGGGCTACCACTTCGCAGCCCGGCCTCACGCCTGAGCAGGCCATTTTGGCTGCTGCAAGTGAGCTCGAATTGGGCGTGACCACGGCGCCTTCTTTGATCTCCTCCAGCGATGCGCAGCATTTTCTCTTTAATAAGGCTGGCGTTTCTCAGGAAAATATTCCCGTACAGCTCATGTATTTGCCCGGACCAGAGGGAGAACTGTTTTTGGTATGGGATCTTTCGATCTATCCCCTTGATGGTGAGCATTGGTGGAGTGTCAGGATAGACGCACTCACAGGTGCCCTCCTCGACAAAGTGGATTGGGTGTCGCATTGTGATCTGCCAACGCCTCACATGCACACAAGCAACAGGCGCAAGACAGCGCCCTGGAGCGTAGAAGAAATCATGGGAATTGAGACAAGTACGGCCCAATATCGCGTGATTCCCTTTCGCTTCGAAAGTCCCAACCACGGGCCCGACTCCCTCATCGTGGACCCCGCTGATTTGTTGGCTTCTCCTTTTGGATGGCACGACATCAATGGGGTAGAAGGCCCCGAATACACCATCACCCGTGGCAACAACGTGTATGCGAGCGAAGATCGCAACGACGATAACGTGCCGGGCTACAGCCCCGATGGAGACACCACGCTCAATTTTGATTTTCCTATCAACCTCAATCAGGCGCCCATTGCCTATCAGGATGCGGCCATCACCAATTTGTTTTACATGAACAACATCATGCACGATGTGTTCTACCGATATGGGTTTGACGAGCAGAGCGGAAATTTTCAGGAAAATAATTACGGACGCGGAGGCATAGCCGGAGATTATGTAAACGCTGATGCGCAAGACGGTGGCGGCACCAACAACGCCAACTTCGCCACGCCACCCGATGGCAACAATCCCCGCATGCAAATGTACTTGTGGACCTCCGGTGGCAGCACATTCTCTAACCTGCTTACCGTGAATGCACCCGGCACCATAGCCGGGGGATATTTGGCCTCTGAGGCCACATTTGGTCCAGGTGTGCCCGCCACGCCCCTCACAGCCGATCTGGTACTGGTAAATGATGGCACCAACCCCGATCCCGAGGATGCCTGTGACCCGATCATCAATGCTGCGGCTCTTGCTGGCAAAATTGCCGTCATTGACCGTGGCAATTGCTCCTTTGTATCGAAAATAGAGGCAGCGCAGGCCGCTGGCGCTGTAGCGGTGATCATTATCAACAACGCTGCCACCAACATCATCACGATGGGTGGAGCCTCCAACATCATCACGATCCCCTCCATCATGATCTCCCTCGCAAACGGAAATCTGATCAAAGCTCGTCTGAATGCGGGTGATGTCGTGAATGCAACGCTGCAAAACAACAGCGGCAATTTTGACAAAGACGGCGACTTCGATAATGGCATCATCGCACATGAGTATGGCCATGGAATTTCTATTCGTCTCACAGGCGGCCCAGGCAACAGCAGTTGCCTCAACAATGCCGAGCAGATGGGCGAAGGATGGAGTGACTATTTTGGCATCATGCTCTCCATCGACACGGCTGTGGTAAATCGCGGAATCGGAACCTTTGCCACAGGTGAGCCTACCAATGGCATAGGCATCAGAAATGCGCCCTATTCTCCCAATTTCAGTGTCAACCCATTTACCTACGGATCTACCAATAGCACCGGACAAATTTCGCAGCCCCATGGGATTGGCTTCGTGTGGTGCACCATGCTCTGGGACATGAGCCTGGCGCTGATCGATAAATATGGATTTGACGAAGACATCTACAATGGCAGCGGCGGTAACAACATCGCCATGCAACTCGTGATTGACGGAATCAAGCTACAGCCTTGCAACCCCGGGTTTGTGGATGGCCGCGACGCCATTTTGCTCGCCGATCAGATCAACAACGGTGGTGCCAACCAATGCCTCATTTGGGAAGCCTTTGCCAACCGCGGTCTCGGATTTTCCGCCAGCCAGGGAAGCAGCCAAAGCAGAACCGATCAGCTCGAAGCCTTTGACTTGCCTGCCATTTGCCTCACCCCAACCGGACCTCCGGCTGCGGCGTTTTCTTTCGTTTACGCACAGACCTGCAACGACAAGGTGAACTTCAACGACCAATCTACCAGCACCCCGCAAAGCTGGAACTGGAACTTTGGTGATGGCAATGTGGATAGCGTGCAAAATCCCACGCATCGCTACCTGGCGAGCGGCACTTATCAGGTTTCCCTGATTGTCGAAAACTCCCTCGGAAGCGACACCCTGTTTCAAACCGTAGTAGTGACCCTGCCCGCCGGACCCACGGTGAGCAACACAGCAGCCTGTATTGGCGAGCAAGCTGATCTTACCATCGCAGGTAGCAACTCCTACACCTGGTACGACATGAATGGCAGCATTCTCCAAACCGGAAATGTATTCTCCATCCCCAATATCCAGCAAGACAGCAGCGTCATGGTGGATCAGGTGATCCTGCCCGCCATCCAAAAGATAGGGCCGCTCGACGGATCATTTGCCGCAGGTGGCTACCACAATACCGGCTTCACCGGAACCCTCAACTTCAATGCTGATGATGAACTCACCGTGGTCTCGGCCTGGATTGATGCCGGTTCTCCCGGTGCCAGGACCATTTTCATCTGGAATGGCATTGATGGAAGCGGGTCTGTGGTGGATCAGGTGACGGTGAATGTGCCGAATGCTGGTCCGCAGCGAATCACGCTCAACCTCTACGTGCCCGGTCCGGGCACCTACAGCATCGGCGGCACGAGTGTGGATCTTTACCGCAACTCCGCCGGAGCCAATTATCCGTATGTGGTTCCTGGTCTGCTCTCTATTTTCAGCTCCTCTGCCACCACAGGTGCCAATTCCTTTTACTACTACCTCTACGACTGGGAAGTGCGCGGCCCCTCTTGCATCAGCGAGCGAGTGACT
Source organism: Bacteroidia bacterium (assembly GCA_030731845.1). Taxonomy (GTDB): domain Bacteria; phylum Bacteroidota; class Bacteroidia; order J057; family J057; genus JANQTF01. The sequence continues at coordinate 12,407 of JANQTF010000281.1, forward strand.
GTGACTGCCACCACCCAATCGGCGGCGTTTAGCTATGCCCAAACCGGAACCCTCATCGACTTCACAGACCAAAGCAGCAATGCGACCACCTGGTTCTGGGACTTTGGAGACGGCGATTCTGCATTGGTGCAAAATCCTACGCACGCATACCTGAGCCAGGGAACCTTTCCGGTGAGCCTCACCGTGAATGGCGTTTGCGTGGCCACGGATACCGTCACGATTGTGTATCGCACCGGGCTGGAAGCCATTTTCCCGGGCCTGACCTTGAATCTACAGCCAAACCCCGCACGGGATCTGGTTCAGATTCAGTTCAATCAGGCACTTCCTGAGGCGCTGTCTATCACGCTCTACAGCCCTGAAGGAAAAGCCATCGGCACCCGTGACATGAGCCCCGGCCAACGCGAGCTCAGCTGGTCCCTCGACGGCCTCGCCTCGGGTCTCTACCTCCTCCAACTCCAACACCCCAACGGCAGCTTGGCCGTGAAGTTGGTTGTGCGGGACTAGCAATACTTTTTCTCCCTCAGCAAGCGCCACCCCGAGACTTCGGGGTGGCGCTTGTTTTTTTGGAGGCGTGGTGAGACATCCCCACCCCGACCCTCGGCCCGCTTCGTCCCGTGAAACGAGATTCGGCCATTGCGCTTCAGGCCAACCCACAAGGAGGGGCTTAAGATCCCAAAATCCCCCTGTGCGGTTGGCCGTGCGCAGGCGAGGGGGACTTAGGGGGTGACGCGGCAAAGAGACCACAACAGACTATCAGTCAAGTTGTTAGCGTTTCCTAACGCGCTCCCGAAGAAACATCCTC
>JANQTF010000282.1 GCA_030731845.1 Bacteroidia bacterium
GTTCTGGATCTTCCGATGCAGGTGCATACGGTTGCGGCTGCACGCGAGGTAGCAGACGACCGCGGCAAAATGGCACTGACGCGCGGACCTTTGGTCTATGCGGTCGAAGCAATGGATGCAGGAGACTCATTTGACGATCTGGCGGTGAGTGAAACAAGCTCTTTCCAGATCAGCTGGGATCCTGAGTTGTTGGGCGGGGTAGAAACCATTAGCTGGAATCAATTTCAGGCGATTCCCTACTACAGTTGGTCTAACAGGGGAGTTGGCGCGATGAAAGTGTGGCTGCCAGTTCAGGAATAAACCCGATCTGATCTTCTGTTTGAGGAGGCTTTTCTGTTTATGTCCACCATAATTCCGGGAGATTCCACCTGATTTGCCGGGAAGAATGCGATCATTGTTGCGACAGGATGGGCAATTCAGGATATCGTGGATCTTGTGCTACGTTCCGGAATCATTTTTCAAGGATACCTACTTTAATTTCTTTTTTAACATGCAATTCAAGCGACTTCTACTAATTTTTTCAGGGGTACTCCTCCTGACGCAGCTTCAGGGCCAAACGGCTGTGAACCTACATCCCGACCAAGCGGGTGCACGGATAAACCCGGAGATTTACGGTCATTTTGCCGAGCATCTGGGCCGCTGTATTTATGGAGGAATTTTTGTCGATGAAGACTCCAATATTCCCAACGTGCGGGGATTTCGCAGCGACGTGATCGAGGCGCTGAAGGAACTCGATGTGCCTGTGCTTCGCTGGCCCGGCGGCTGCTTTGGCGATACCTATCACTGGAAAGATGGCCTGGGCCCAAGAGAAGATCGCCCTTCTATTGTGAATGTGCACTGGGGAGGTGTGACCGAGGACAACAGCTTTGGAACCCATGAGTTTCTTGAATTCTGTGAACTAATCGGGGCTGAGCCTTATATCAACATCAATGTAGGCTCCGGCACTGTCCAGGAAGCATCTGAATGGGTGGAGTATGTCACCTCCTCCAACGAAAGCCCGATGACGAAGCTCCGCAGGGAAAATGGACGGGAAGAACCCTGGCAGGTAAAATATTGGGGAATTGGAAATGAGAACTGGGGCTGCGGTGGTCACATGACCCCCGAGTATTATGCGGATCTCTACCGCAGGTTTGCCTCCTATTGCCGTGGCGACATTTATAAAATTGCCGGAGGTCCCAACGTAGATGATTACAACTGGACCCGTGTGCTGATGGAGAAAACGGCTCGCTACCCCTGGCTGATCCAGGGATTGTCTCTGCACAGCTATACCCTGCCTGAAGGATGGCTCCCCAAGGTGTCTGCAACAGAATTTGAAGAAGATGGCTGGGCCAAAACCATGCGTCAGGCCTATCGGATGGATGAACTGATTTCCCGCCATAGTGCGATCATGGATCAGTATGATCCCAATCAGCGCATCGGCCTGATCGTGGACGAGTGGGGCACCTGGTTTCAGGTAGAACCCGGTACCAATCCCGGATTTTTGTATCAGCAAAACACCCTTCGGGATGCCCTGGTAGCTGGCATTCATCTCAATACCTTCAACCAACATGCTGATCGTGTCAAAATGGCCAACATCGCTCAAATGGTGAACGTGCTCCAGGCCATTATTCTGACCAAAGACGATCAGATGGTGCTCACGCCAACCTATTATGTCTTCAAAATGTACAGCGTGCATCAGGGCGCTGACTTGTTGCCAGTCAACTTTGACAGCCCAAAATACAGCTTTGGCGGCATGGAAATGGACGCGCTCAACGCCTCGGCTTCTATCAAAGACGGCGAAATTAATTTTACCATCTGCAACCTGGACCCAGAGAATGATCACCCGATTACGCTCACGCTGACCGGAGAGTCCTTCTCTAGCAGCAACGGACAGATTGTCACCGCAGAAAACATGCAGGATTACAACGACTTTGGCCGCCCGGAAGCTGTCACGCTGAGCACTTTCAAAGTGCCTGCGCCGAAAAAGAATCAACTGGAAGTGGTCATTCCTGCCAAATCTGTAGTTCACATCCAGCTGAAACGCTAAAAAAGCTGAGGTCCAATCAGGGCATGAAGAATCAGGCGCTGATCCCTACGCTGACCAATAGTCCTGATCTGATCCTGTGCTGTTGACTTTCTGACACACAATCTTTTGGCTCTAATATCCAGAAAGGAGACCCAAAACACAGGAATGCTGAAAATTTGGTCGGCAAGTGCTACTCAGCCTGGTTTTTCCAGTTATTTTTAGGGACACTTCTCAACCCAACCCTTTGACCCCGTCTTCATGCTACGAACCTACTTTCCCCTGATCCTGTTATCTCTGATGGCCCTTGGCTGCCAATCCGAATCCAAATCCGACAAGCCCTCGGAAGAAGCCGTGACCATTCTCCCCGCCAAAGAGGGCTTCCTCGCAGAAGTCGATGGCGACTCGGTGGGCCTCTACTACCTGGAGCACCCCGCTGGAATCAGAGCCTCTGTGACCAATTTTGGCGCAAGGTTGGTGAGCCTCTGGGTAAAAGATGAGGCAGGCGCCTGGACAGATGTCGCCCTGGGCTTCAACACCCTGGCAGAGTATCAGAAAAATGGGGGATTCTACGGCGCGACCGTGGGACGCTATGGCAACCGAATCGCCAAAGGCCAATTTGTCATCGACGGGCAGACCTATCAAGCGCCCATCAACAACGAACCCAACTCGCTTCACGGTGGTCCCAAGGGCTTCTTTGGCGTGGTGTGGCAAGTCTCCCAGCCCGATCCACAGTCACTCGTGTTCACCTACCTCTCCCCAGACGGAGATATGGGATATCCCGGCAATCTGCAAGTGAAAGTCACCTACACCCTCACCGCTGATCCGGGGCTTCAAATCGACTACGAAGCCAGCACAGATGCCCCCACGGTGGTGAATCTCACCAATCACGCCTATTGGAACCTCAACGGAGAGGGCAGCGGCACCATCAACGACCACCTGCTCCTCATCCCTGCCGCCAACATCACCCCCGTGGAC
>JANQTF010000283.1:0-2141 GCA_030731845.1 Bacteroidia bacterium
TGCTCGGCTTTGTTGGCCTTGGTGATGGGGAAGACGTGGTAGGGAATATCAAATCGCTCGGCTACGGGGCGCAGCTCTTCGTGATTGCTGATGATGAGGGGAATTTCTACGTGCCACTCATGGGAAACATGGCGCTGGAGAATGTCATAGAGGCAATGAGAGAGCTTGGAAACGAAGATCGCAAGCCGCAGCGGTTTGTCGGAAAAGCTCAGTTTCCACTGCATCCCAAACGGTTGGCCAATAGCCTCGGAAAATTGTTGCTCAATCTCCTCGCGCTTCATCGCAAATCCTTCCAATTCCCACTCCACGCGCATGAAAAACCTGGCGGAGGCACGGTCCACATGTTGGCTCAGGTCGGTCACGTTGCCGCGATTCAGGAGCAAAAAGGTAGTGACTGCAGCCACGATGCCCTGTTGGTCGGGGCAGTGCATGAGCAGGATGGCGGAAGGATGAGCATGACTTGGCATAGCTGCGAATATATTCATTCGCAGCAGGAATGCATCTTCAAATGTGTAGGAAGTGTGTCTTGCTTGGCTGTCTTACTTGGCGGCAAGCACAGCTTCTACCACTGCCACGGGTTGGATGAGGCGACCGATTCGCTCGGCATCTTCCCCTTTGGCACCCGTGTTCACGAGGATTTCGTAGGTCTCTTCCAGGGTGATGCTTGGCTTGAGGGCGCGCATGATCCCTACCAAGCCAGCCACAATCGGCGTAGCCATGGAGGTGCCATTATAGCTCTGGTATTGACTGCGAGGCACAGAAGAGAGGATGTTGACTCCCGGAGAGGCGATGGGCATCTTGAGGGAGGTATTGGTATTGGAAAAAGACGCCTTTCTGAGGTTGGGATCAACGGCAGACACACAAATCACGCCCGGCACGTTGGCAGGAGCGAACCCTTTGGCGTCCTGATTGCTGTTGCCAGCGGCTACCACCACGATGGCCCCAAGCTTGCGGGCATATTTGATGGCGTCGGATTGTGACTTTGGGGCTTTGCCACCAAAAGCAGGGCCACCGAGTGACATGGAGATCACGTCTGCGCCGTCTTCGGCTGCTTTGATGATGGCGCGCGCCACGCGCAGATCGGTACCGCGGCCATAGTCGTCGAGTGCGGCATAACCAGAGATGGTGATAAATTCACCTTCCCAGTTCATGGAGCCTACGCCTTTGTTGTTGTTGGCAATGGCACCTGCGAGGCCGGCACAGTGGGTGCCGTGAGAGTGCTTATCGTAATCGCCGTCGGTGCCGCTTTTGTCATAAATGTTGGCGAGATCTTCGTGGTCCGCGTCCACGCCTGTGTCCACGATCGCTACGCGAGCTTTTTTGGCAGGCTTGTGCGCACGCAGAAGGGCATACACGCCTTCATAGTTGAGCGATTGGGCATACCATTGCTGATCGAAGTAGGGATCGTTGGTGCTGTATTGTGCGAGCACTTCATCCGGGAAGGCTCCCTGAGAAGGCTCAATCAAGCCTATTTCGTGGTTGACATCAATTTGATCTACATTTTCGGTATCGGCTTCGAGTTCCAGCAGGAGCCTGTGGGCATGGTTGCTTGGCACATAGATCACATAATAGTGACTCAGGTCTATGTCTTCGGATTCATCTACCATCGGAAAGGCTTGCTCTGCTATGGCGTGATGGCGGGTGAGGAGCGTTTGGATGGCAGCTTCTTCGATGTGATCATCTTCTCCTAATTCTACGAGAAGCTGGGTCACATTGTCTTGATCAACGGGGTCTTCGGTCAAGAGAGAATCATACGCAACCCCAAGCAGGTAAATGCCTCCGCCGATCATGACGGAGAGAAGTCCTGGAACGAGGAACAGCTTGAAGTTGAATCGCTTCATGGCGAGGAAAACGGAGGAAAGGGCCATGCCCGCACCAAAATCGGTGAGGAAGTGGGGAATTCTTCTCCAAAACGTGGTTTCTGGATAGATGAGCTGATAGACAATGGCGATGAGCAGCAGCACAAAGGTGGGCCAGGGATTAAAGGCATCTCCTTTGGTTTTGCCGACGATACCGCGAGCAAAGAAGAAAAATCCAAGACTTACCAGCCCAATTCCGATAACATGTGAATTCCACATAATTGTTTTCCTATTCTGAACAAAAAAACCGGAAGCCAGAAGCGGATTCTGGAGTCCGGTGAT
>JANQTF010000283.1:2241-13133 GCA_030731845.1 Bacteroidia bacterium
CGCCACTTGGGTTTGTCGAGGATGGCATCGATCATGTAGGAGCGGCGAATGTCGGCCAGGGTGCCAAATGGGCGATGTGGTTTGGGCTTGTCACGGGTATATCGCTCCTTGTCTTCGGGCTCATTGATCACCGACCTGGAACCCGACAAAAAGCTATCGGCGGTTTCTCGGGAGATCTCTTGTCTTTCCAGGCGCTGAACTGCGGCGTAATTTCTATCTTTGAGCCCCCAACGGATGTAGAGGTATCGCAGATACACCAGGAGGATAAACAAAGAGAAGGATCCGACTAAAGTTAATGCGTAGGACATAGGCGTTTCGATTGGGGGGAATTTACGCTATTTTCGGCATTCTAATCAATTATCACAGGCAGATCGCGTCCCATGCAATTGACCAGTCTGGAAATCTTCGGGTTTAAAAGCTTTGCTGATCGTCAACGATTCGTTTTCGATGCAGGCATCACCGGCATTGTAGGCCCCAATGGCTGCGGCAAGTCCAATATTGTGGACTCCATCCGCTGGGTGCTCGGCGAGCAGCGAACCAAAAACCTGCGTTCCGACAAGATGGAAAACATCATCTTCAACGGAACCAAATCCCGCCGAAAAGCCAACTTCGCCGAGGTGTCCCTCACCTTTGAAAATACGCGCAATATTCTCCCAACCGAATATTCTACCGTATCCATCACCCGAAAACTCTATCGCTCAGGGGAAAGTGAATACCTGATCAACGGGGTCACCTGCCGCCTCAAAGATATCCAGAACCTCTTCATGGATACGGGCATCAGTGCCGATTCTTATGCCATCATCGAGCTGAAAATGGTCGATGAGATCCTGACCAACAAGGACAACGAACGGCGCAAATTTATCGAAGAAGCCGCTGGGATTTCGAAATACAAAATCCGGAAAAAACAGACCATGTCTCGCCTTTCCGAGACAGATGCAGACCTGGAGCGCGTAGAGGATCTGCTGTTTGAAATTGATAAAAACCTCAAATCGCTCGAAAAACAGGCGCGTCGCACCCAGAAATATTTCGAGATGAAGGAGCTCTACAAAGTGATCTCCTCTCAATATGCGTTTTTGGCCAGCCGGAGCATTCGCGAGCGACAGCAGCAATTGGAATCCCTGACCAATCAGGGGCAAGACGAGCTCATCGGCGTACAAAGCGCCATGGCCCAGCGCGAAGCGCGTTTGCAGGACCTGAAGAAGGAATTGCTCGACAACGAAAAACTGCTTTCCTCTGTCCAATACGACCTCAACCAGCACCTGCGCAAGATCCAGTCGGTGGAGACCGAGAAATCCATCAAGAATGAGCGCCTCAAATACCTGCAACAGCGGGAGTTGGCCATTTCCAATCAGATGGAGTCGGAGCAGCAGCAGTTGGTGAGAACCCGCTCTGTGATTTCTCAGTTGAATGAAGACGTGGCTCGCGCCCAGGGGGAATTGGAAACTGTGTCGGCTCTGGAGCAGGAGGCCCGGGAGGCACTTGATGAGGCTAAAGCTCGCCACGAGCAGGAGTCTGCTTCTGCCAAAGAGCTTAGCACACGGCATCGCGATGTAGAGCTGAGCTTGCAGCAGCTCACCCGCGAAAAGGACATGAAAAAGGTCCAGATTCAGAGTCTGGAAAGTGAGCTCGCCCGCACACGCGAGGACAGGCAGCGACGCGAAGGCGATCTCGATGCCTTCTCCGAGCGGCAGCAAACCCTCGAAGCTGAGGTGGCAGTCATGGAGCGGCAGCTCGACGAGCTCAAGCAGCGCCGGGAAGCCCATCGCGAAGAGCTGCGCGATACCGAAGAGGCCGTGACCGCCAACAAGGACAGCGTGTACAAAACCAATCGCCTCATTGATGCCAAGCAAAACGAGTACAACCTCACCAAGAGCCTCGTCGAAAACCTCGAAGGGTTTCCGGCCAGTGTGAAGTTTCTCAAAAAGAATGCCCGGTGGATGAAGGACGCACCCCTGCTCTCCGATGTGTTTGCTGTGCCCGAAACCTATAAAGTAGCCCTCGAAAATTTCCTCGACCCATATCTCAGCTATTATGTGGTGCCCGGGCGTGAGGACGCCATTCGTTCGGTTCACATGCTCAATGATTCCTCGAAAGGGCGGGCCAACTTCTTTGTCCTCGATGAGCTCGATAGCTACAAAGCTTCTACGCCGCTGCTCTTCACCCAGGCCCAACATGCCTTGGATGTGGTAGAATTTGGGGAACCATACCGAAAGCTCGCTGCCTTTTTGCTCGACAAGGTCTATTTCGTGGCCAGAGAAGAGGATATTCCGGATGAAATTCCTGATGACGCGATTTTCCTCACACACACCGGAGGGGTTTCCAGACGCAAATTCATCATCAGCGGAGGCTCGCTGGGATTGTTTGAAGGAAAGCGCCTTGGCCGTGCTGTGAACATGGAGAAACTCGGTAAGGAGATCGAAAAGCTCGAAAAACAGCACCGAACCGAGCAAACCGAGCTGGAAAAATCTATCAAACGCCTCGAAGAGCTCAAGCGCGTTGACCTTCAAAAGCAGATCGAACCGCTTCAGCAAGATCTTTCGGCTCGACAACGCGATTTATCCGTGTTGCAAACCCGTGAGAAAGAACATAACGAGTTCATGGCGAGAGTAGGGCAGCGCTCCGAAACCCTGGAAGCTGAGATCGAAAATCTCAGCAAAGCCATCGAAGAGGCTGATCCTCAGATCAAAAGGGACCTCGAAGAGCTGCAACAGATCCAGAGCCAACTTGCCTCGCAGCGCGTCATCGCGCAGGAGGCTGGCGACGCGGTAGAAGGGCTCTCCCGGCGCTTCAATGAAGCGCATATTCGCCTCATTCACACCCGAAACCAAGCTGAAAACCTCTCTCGTGAGCTCGATCAGAAACAAGAAACCATCGAAAAGCTGGGTTCTAATGAATCGCGGCTCCGCGCTGAGCTAGACGAAGTACGTCGCGATACCGATGGCATCATCAACGCCAACCTCCAGGACGATGATGTCATTGTGACCATGTATCGGCAGAAAAAGGAGATGGAAGCCAGCGTAGGGCGAATGGAAGAAAAGGTCGGCATGACCAAAAACTCCATTCATCAGGTGGAGGACTCGATGAGCGGCGAGCGCAAGCGGAGAGAGGAAATCATGGATCGGCAAACGAGCCTCAAAGAGCAGGCCGCCGACATCAGGGTGGAGATGAATAGCCTGCGTGAGCGTATGTCGGTCGAATTTCAGGTGGACATCACCACCCTCAGCGAAGTGGCGCTATTCGACAATCCTCTCGATACCTATGATCTCAACGCCCTCGAATCCCAAATGCTCTCCATTCGTGGCAAGGTGCAGACCTACGGGGAAATCAACCCCATGGCCGTGGAGGCATATAGCGAGATGAAAGAGCGCTTTGACTTCATCAATGATCAGAAACGCGACCTCGTAGAGGCCAAAACCTCCCTGCTCGAGACCATCGCAGAAATTGATCAGACCGCCAAAGAAAAGTTTTTGGAGACCTTTATCCAGGTTCGGGAGAATTTCCAGAAGGTATTCCGTTCGCTATTTTCCGAAGATGACAGCTGCGATATGCTGCTGCTTGATGAGGAAAATCCGCTGGAGTCGGATGTGTCGATCATCGCGAGGCCCAAGGGCAAGCGGCCTCTCACCATCAAGCAGCTTTCGGGGGGAGAAAAAACCCTCACGGCGGTGGCCTTGCTATTTTCGCTCTATCTGATCAAGCCTGCGCCATTCTGTATTTTTGACGAGGTGGACGCCCCGCTCGATGATGCCAACATTGACAAATTCAACAACATCATCCGGGATTTCTCCACCGAGTCTCAGTTCATCATCGTGACGCACAACAAGCGCACCATGGCCGCCACCAACGTGATGTATGGCGTGACAATGCAAAATGTGGGAATCTCACGGGTGTTGCCCGTGGACATGGAATCGATGCCGGTTTCCTAGGCTTCCTCTGTATGGATGGGAGCGGTAATTTCTTCACCGATCACATCCACGTAGAGGGCCTTACGGTTGGTGATGATACTGGGCAACATGCTCACAGCCGGCAGCACAAAAGCCCACTTGGAGTCAAAATATTGATACAGGAAAATAGTCACGGCGAAGATGAGGCCGATGAGGATAAATCGGCGCTTCATGATGCTGTTGGTCACGGTAAACCCTACCTCAATCTCCTTGTGAGCCGGGAGAATGACTGTCCCGTATATATTTCCAAATTGGGAAATCGCCGATACCTCGTGCTCGCCCTCAGGGAGCTCAATCTCCTGTGTGTCACCGTTGGCAAGCAGCACCTTGTGGTCCCCCACAGTGAGGGTGATTTTGTTTCTGGAGGCAAATATCTGCTTGATGCGGGTGAGGGTGATCCTTGGCATGAGAGAAATCAGGTAAGGGGAACAATCAGGGCTGGAATTCAGGATTGGTGATGAAGTCTGGATCGCTGAAGGTCTTTAAGAAAGCGACCACATCGGCCTGTTCTTGCTCCGTGAGGCGAATGTTGTTGATCAGGGGATCCTGGTTCACGTTTTTTTGACCGCCGCTTGCATAATGGGCCACCACCTCTTCAAGCGTGTTGAATCGGCCATCATGCATGTAGGGAGCAGAATACTCGATGTTGCGGAGCGAAGGCACCTTGAATTTGCCGATGTCTTTGTTGTTTTGGGTGACGTTGGCGCGGCCCAGATCGTCGTAAAATTGATCGAGGCCATTGCTGCGGAAAGCACCAGTGGTTTCGTCGAGGTTGAAGCCTCCGTGACAGTGAAAGCACTCTGCGTGATTGACGCCAATTTCTTCGGTGAAATAGAGCTTGTAGCCTCGCCATTCAGCAGGAGTGAACAAGGTGCTATCGAAGCCTGCGGCTACGAATTTGTCGTATTTGGAATTGGCACTAACCATGGTCCGCTCAAAATTGGCGATGGCCATTTCTACCTGAGAAAACCTCAAAACCGGATCGCCAAATACGCGCTTGAATTCTTCTTTGTAATAAGGATGATTCTCGAGGCGGGCCATCACGGTAGCGGTGTCGTTGGCCATTTCGAGTGGGTTGAGGATGGGGTCGATCACCTGGCTTTCGAGGGTGGTGGACCTTCCGTCCCAGAAGAGGCTGCGTGCGTAGGCCAGGTTCATGATGGCCATGGATTGTCTCGTGCTTTTTCTCCCCTCAAAGCCGAGGCTAAATCGTCTTGGATCGGCAAAGGCGCTGCTCGCTATGTGGCAGGATCCGCAGGAAACCGTGGAATCTATGGAGAGAATCGGGTCGAAGAACAAGCGTTTTCCCAGGGCCACTTTGGCTGGTGTGAGCTCATTGTTGGCGGGGATCTCGATGGCGCGGAAATGTGCGGGCACCTCAATCTCCATCGGAAGCAGGTCTGCTTCGATCGGGGGATCTTTTTCGCAACAACTAACGAAGAAAACCATCACGGCCAAAGCCGAAAGGAGAAGTCTGTTAGGGAAGGCTAATGGCATGGCTGGCAAGATTATTCATTAATTTCTCAGCAAGATCGTAATCATTGGTGGTGTGAGTCAAGTGTTTTTCCACCATGTCGATGGTATCGGCGTCGGAGTAGAAGAGCTTTTCCACATCGAAGGTCATGTCGAGGGGGGCTGCCACCTTGTCGTCGGCAGTGAGGGAGAAGCGGTATTGAGCGCCAGTGAAGGCGACTTCTCTGCGCAGGGCATCGAGGCCGGTGTGGTAGGTGAGGCTGCCATTGAGGGCGGTTCCATCGGCGGTTGGACTATCGTCAAACTGTCCGTCGATTTTGAGGAAGATGTAGCCACTGTTCCAGGTCCAGTGAGCGCCGTTGAATTCGCTCAGGGGGTGGGAGGTAGGATAGGTGACGGGGTCTTGTCCGTTGAATTGGGCGGGTACACCGAGGGTGAATTTTAAGCCTTCGTATTCACCGGCGGGAGCGGCGAAGGCTTCTGTGCGGAGGGTACCATCGGCGGCCTTGGAGCCATTTGTGCCTATGACTTTGCCTTTGGTGAAATCAAAGAGCCAAACGGGTTCATCTTGATCGGCAGAATAGAGGGCCACCTCGCTGCCGTCAGTCTTCACGAGCTTGATGTCGGAGACATAGAGCTGCAGGAAGTCGAATCGGAAGAGCCTTCCTTGTAGGTTGGGGTAATCTTGCCCCAAAACGAAGGGCGCATCGCCGATCACGGTCTTGATTCCAATGGGAATGAGGGCTTCGGGTTCGGGATTGTTTTTGTCACAAGCGAAGAGGGCCCCTGCGAGCAGAGCGAAAAGCAGCATTCGTTTCATCATCGTGTAGATTAGGGTAAAGGATATTTTTCCCAAAAATCAGGGAATCAACACCTTGGGACAATGAGAAAACGCAATTGTGTTGCAAAAAGTTGCTGCCTATTCTGTCACTTGCACGCCTTTCCAGAAGGCGATACGGCCTTCGATCTTCTTAGCAGCCGTGCTGGTTTCGGGGTAATACCATGCGGCATCCGCATTGATTTTTCCATCGACATTGACATGGTAATAAGAGGCAGTTCCTTTCCATGGGCAGACAGAGCTAAGCTCACTGTCGCGGAAGAAATCTTGCTTGAGGGATTCTTTTGGGAAATAGTGGTTTCCTTCAACCACAACTGTATCCTTGCTTTCGGCGATAATTTGTCCGTTCCAGATGGCTTTCATTCTTTTGATGATTAGGTCAATATTGACTGCTAAACTACGGAATTGAGCAAAGTGTTATAGTCGGGAATCCGACTCTGGCAGGTATTTTTCCAACTTTTCCCTGAGTTGCTCGGCCTTGAATGGCTTGGTGAGAAAATCCACCATCCCTACTTCCAATACTTGTTTTTGGACGTCTTCTAGATGTGTAGCAGCAGAGAGCGCAATAAACGGAATACTTTGATAGGGTTCCCCCATGTTTTTGATTTTAGCTGTGGCGCTGATTCCATCCAAAATGGGCATGTGCAGATCCATCAAGACGAGATCGTACTCTTTTTGTTGAACCATCAAATGGGCCACCTGTCCGTTTTCGGCGATATCAGTTTCTATTCCCCATTTTGAGAGATATTTGGAACTGATTTTTTGATTGATGAGGTGATCTTCTACGAGCAGGATTTTTTTTCCTTCGAGGGAGAGCTGTTTTGGTTGTGGTAGGGTAGAGGGTTGTTCCATGACTTCGAGTGGGAGGTCGAGGGTAAATGAGAAGGTCGATCCTTCTCCCGGATTGGTTGTGATAGAAAGCATGGATCCCATGGCTTTAAGGAGTTGTTGAACAAGGGGGAGCCCAAGTCCGGTACCATCAACGGCGCGGGTAAATCCTGATTTTGCCTGAGAGAATACCTCGAATAGTTCGGTGACTTCATCGTCCTTAATTCCTTTTCCCGTATCGGTTATGTCAAAGGAAAGAGCGACGACATTGTTGTTAAGAGGGTTGGCTTTGATTACAAGGGCGACAGTTCCTTTTTCTGTAAACTTGATTGCATTGGAGAGAAGTTGTTGTAGAACCTGGCTGATTCTGGCTTTGTCCCCGATCAAGATCATGGGTTCATTGGGCACCTGTAGGTGAAATTGGAGCCCCTTGGCATTTGCTTTAGGGAGAAAAGCATATTTCAAGCCCGTTGCAAACTCCCGAATCGAAAAAGGTGCTGTAGCAAGCTGAATCTGATTGGTATTGAGGCTGGAGTAGTCGAGAATATCGTTGACAAGTTGAAGCAATTGATCCCCGGAGTACTTGAGAGCGATGAGATTATCCATTTGAGAAGACCGAGACTTGTCTTCCATTAAGAGGTCTGTGATTCCCAAGATGCCGTTGAGCGGTGTCCTGATCTCGTGAGACATCATCGCCAGAAAGTTTGACTTGACTTGGAGGGCTTTCTCAGCTTCTTCTTTGGCCTCTTTGTGCGCCTTGGTTTCACGCTTGACCTCTTCCGTGAGCTTTTTGTTGAAGTCGCGTTGAAGGGCTTCGCTTTTTCTCGATTCCTGAATCAGGAGATCCCTGGCATTGCGCTCTTCGCTTTCCCACGTCATATTGCGGTAGCTCAGCCCGATGGCATAGAGGAGGGCTTCCACCAAAATGGCAATTTCTATGATGATCTTCCAATTAGAGTCCCACCTCAAAATAAAAGAAAGCGTTGCGAATATTCCGGCTGATGCGACCACAGTCAAGCCTAATAATAAGATTTTGTGGATCGGATTTTTTATGTCAAGAGCCGGATAAAACACGATGAAATAGGTTGCAAAAAAGAAGAGGTTGCCGATGTTGATAACCAAGAATGACCACTCTGGATGCTGGGTGATCGGAAATAACGCTACGGCTGCAAGAAAAAAAATCAGATTGAATCTCGAGGTATTTCGAAAGATTTTGTCTGCCTTGGTTGAGATTCGGTAAAGCTTGAGGAAGGATCGGAAAAACCAGACATAAAACAGGGGGATAATCCCCATAAGAAAGCTCAGAGAGAAATTGAGGTAGGGAAATCGGGGGAATAGCCAATAGTAGGTCACGCCTTCCAAATAGCCGAAGTAAAGCATCACCACGAGAAAATATAGGCTATAAAGGGCATAAGACATCTCCCTGGTCGTGCAATAGTGGATAAAGTGATAGAGCAAGAGGAAAAATAAGGAGCCGAAAAACACGCCGAAGAAAAAGTATTTTCCAGATTGCTTTTTTTCCCAGGTTGGAAGGGCCTCCAATCGAGGGGAAATGATAACCGGGTAGGAAAAACTGGGCGAAATCTTCAGAAATATCGGAATGGTGTCTTGAAAGCTGGGGAGTCTGAATTTGGTAGTCCATTCGCTTTCTCCCTTCAGGTCTGTCTCAGAAGCTGGGATCAGTAGCCCTGCAGAATGGGAGGTCCAGTTAGTCAGTGAAGGATCTGTGGGAATGTAGGCATGTATGAAGCCATAGATGCCTATGACTAATACTCGTCCAAAGTTATCTGCTACGGCAGGTGGGATCAGCATTTTGAGCCACCTTTCTTCCCCTGTAGGAATGGTGAGGATGGAGTCAGAAAAAAGGACCCAATCGGGCTGGGTTTGTAGCTCATGAAACTCTGGAGTGGCAGGGCCTGTCCACTCAAATACTTCAACTACCGACCCTGATTTGGCATTGATGCTTGTGGAGCTGGATACTTGTGCCCAAAGGCCACCTGCCATGCAGTGACTCCACAGGCAAAAGGCAAGAAAGACTCGGATTATTAATTTGAATGATTGGATACGCAATTCCTATGTTCGTTGGTAAGGTAAATCTAGGGGGGCCTTTTTTATATCTGAGATGAATTTAGGGCCAAGAATTACAAAACCGTTATAATTAGAATTGACGTAATAATTTGCCTTTTTATTCCGCGGCTTTCGATTTTAGCGACAATCGTTAACGATCAGGCAGTTATTTCCGGTGTGACCTGACAATGACCCATTAGTTGTTGATGTTTCTCCATATTTCTTACCCGTGCAAGAATTCCTACATTTACTACATGATCAACTACGATTCGAAAAAATGGTGGGAAGCCATCTCTCATTTCAAGACCAGCTATGTCATTCGCCGTACCGTGAGAATGGTATTGTGGATGGGGGTATTCTCGACTGCAGTGGTGGTCTGCGATCAGTTGTTTCAGGAACATTACCAGATTAAGGTCTTCACCCTCGATACCTGGATCTTCACCTTGCTGGGCGTGATGCTCTCCCTGCTCATGGTGTTTCGGCTCAATACCGCCTACGACCGGTGGTGGGAAGGTCGCAAGCAGTGGGGCGCCCTGATCAACCATACCCGCGGCCTCGCTGTGCTCATCAATGGCATGTTGCCCAAGGAGAGCCACGCCGAACGGCGCTACTTTGCCAAGGGGATTTCTGCCTACGTGCTCGCCCTCAGTGATCACCTTCGCGACAACGCCAACCACAAGCTCATCGAGATGTACTCCGACGAGCATCCCGACTCCCTGCGGAGATACACCCACGTGCCCAACAAAATCGTCAACGACCTGTATAGCCGGCTGGAAAAACTCTACAAAGCTGGCGTGATCGACGGCTTTCAGCTCAATCAACTCAAGCCCGAGACACAATCCTTCCTCGACATTCAAGGAGCTTGCGAGCGAATCAAGGCCACGCCGATTCCATTTGCCCACAACTTCTTCATCAAGCTGCTTGTGATCACATACTGCTGCCTCGTGCCCCTCGTGCTCACCTCTATGCTCAGTTCCTACAGCGGTCCCATTCTGCTCTCCATGTTGGTGTCGTATGTGCTCATTGGCATCGAATACATCTCTGTGGAGATCGAAGAGCCATTTGGCCTTGATTGCAACGACCTGCCCACCCACAACCTTGCTGTCAAAATTGAGAAAAATGTGCACGAAATTCTCGACATCGAACTAACAAGCGTGCAGGAAGAAAAAGGACAATACCTCGTGATTAGTTGAGGGCCCCAGGGTAACTAAAAGCAATGAAGGAGAGATGGTTTGCGCTGCAAAACCATGCAATTTGAAAGTTTGGGTGAGCAGGCTTCCTCCTTGGAGCCGTCCGGTTAAGATAAGGTGTCAGTCGCTACGCGCCTGAGCTGGGAGCTTTCATTTGCTTTGTACAGGTCTAAAGGCCGAAGCGCGTAGCGATTCGAACCTCGGTAGAACGCGGTGTGCCAGTAAGGTTTGCAGGCGCGTAGCGACTGCCACCTTTCTTGGGTTCTACCGAGGTGTCAGTCGCTACGCGCCTGAATGGGGAGCTTGCATTTTTGGCCAAAAGCCGAAGCGCGTAGCGATTCGAACCTCGGTAGAACGCGGTGTGCCAGTAAGGTTTGCAGGCGCGTAGCGACTGCCACCTTTCTTGGGTCCTACCGAGGTGTCAGTCGCTACGCGCCTGAATGGGGAGCTAGCATTTTTTCCTAGATACCGAAGAATTTGCCAACTTGACCTCTTTCTGCACCTTACCCGCCATTTGTGAGCATACTCAAAAAACTCGCCGGCCAAACGGCC
>JANQTF010000284.1 GCA_030731845.1 Bacteroidia bacterium
GTGAGGGTAACACTACCTGTAGCAGAACCACAAGAAGGATTGGTGGATGAAATCGAGGCTACTGGAGTAGAAAGTACGGTTACTTTTACCTGATCCGTGGAAGAGCAGCCTTTGCTGTCTGTTACGGTCACATTGTAGAAGAAGCTGGCATTGGCATAAGAAGTCAACACAGGCGTAACTGTCTTGTGAGCACCGTTGCCAAGGCCGTTGTCCCATGAGAATGCAAATGGGCTACATCCGCCAGTAGCTGAAGCGGTAAAGGAAGCAGGTTCCCCTTCACACACGGTAAGGTCGGCACCAGCATCTACAACTGGAGCAGGCTTGATGTAGAGACAGATGGTGTTGGAACATTTCCAGGCACCACAACCAGGGATACGGGCCAGACGGCGGTACTGAACAGAAGCTGAAACGGGTCCGGGGTTAAAACCATCCTCAGATGTATTTCCAGGGGCTGTGCTATTTACCCATGAGCCATTTCCTACTCTTTCTTGCCACTGGTATTCGATGGAGGCACCACCACCGCCAGATGGCTTGCTACCAGTGTAAGGAGCGGGGTCAAACCCTGCGCATTTGTAGCCATTATCGCCATAGATGGTTCCGCCATTAGATAGCGAAGCAGTAATGGTGATGGCGATTACGTTTGAAGTAAGCCAATTTCCGCAACCATTTCTTTTGGCAAGGCGACGGAACTCATAAGACTGGTACAAAGTAGATGGATTGTAGCCGCTCTGGCTGTTGCAGCCAGAAGCCTGGGCATTCTTCCATGAACCTCCCGGCGTGCGATACTGCCACTGATAGCTGATGCTCCCACCATTTCCGCCGCTGGCAGAAGTACCAGAAAATGCGGGTGGGTTGAAGGAACCGCAATAGGTGCCACCTGCGCCAGAGATGGTCCCAGCATCGGTAATGGGTGAGCAGGTGCTTACCCAAACATCTGAGGTCTCATACACAGAGCTACATCCAACTCTTTTGGCACACAGGCGGTAGTAACCAGGCTGTGTAGGGCAAAAGGTCATGGAAGTATTAGTGGACCAATTGGTAACCGGGTAAATGGTTCCATTTACATTTTTGGCCCACATGGTAGCCACAGTTCCGTAGCTACAGGGGTAGTAAGATGCCTGCACACAACCATTGCTGGAGCTGAGATTTGGCATCCACACGTAGCAAGTGGCCTGAGCCTGTTGGCTAGGCCATGCAAAGAGCATAAGCAGAAATACTGCTGATTGCCACCAATGGGCAACGGGGAGGGGAAAATTTCGCATAAAACTGATAGGATTTAAAAAATGGAGGGAACTCATTTCCAGTAATGGAAATATCTATTTGCAAAAATCTGTATGTCAGGCAGAAAACGGACAGGTTGTAATCAGGGAGCAGAGAAGTAAAACCCAAGGCATTGCCTTCTTTTTCTTACCTGCTTATAACAACCCAAAAATAGACTGTCTATTCAATTTTTCAATAGCAAAATGCGAACAAATACCACGAATAGCGACTATTTTACCCTAATAGTCAATAATACTGGATGAATGGGCAAGGCCTCCCGCTGCAATTCACCATTTGCGTAAGCAGTTTTCATATCGAAATGACCATTTTCAAACATAGGCCCAATGGTAGGACAAGCAACAGTACATATTTCGCAATATCTCTATTTTATCACTTCGTAAAAAATCAGAATAACAAGTAAACTCTCCCTCTCATCGGAATCAAGTTGAGACTTGATCGTAATTAATTAGATCGCTCGTCTCAGTATTTTCCTCAACAATCAAGAGAGAAAGTACTCGGGGGTGCATGATTCTATTTGTTGCGATACCAAAAAAAACGCCCCCCGAAGAAAACTTCGGAGGGCGTTTTGTGAATCGAGCTAGCGACTACTCTTGCTTAATGAAAGAAGATACTTCCACTTTATCTTGGGAGGAAAGCTTGAGGTGATAGACACCAGACTTCAATTCGCTCACATCAAAACTAGCAAACGACTCATCTTTGCTCCAAAGCGTTTTCATCACCTCGCGGCCGAGTTGGTCATAGATCTCGATTTCAACGGGTCCGATAGGCTGGTGCCATGATACCTGCAGGTTCCGATTGGTGGGCGATGGATATACCCGCAAACCCAGTATGTCATTGGCTTCGAAAGATAATTCTACCGTTTTGCTGTAGCTAAATGTCCCGTCTATATCCACCTGACGAATCCGGTAGTAGGCGCTAGTGGACCAATCAGCAGCGGATAGGTTCCTATCTGTAAACTCATAAGAGGTCAAGCTTGTGGTGTTTCCGGCAGCAGCTACGGTTCCCATTCTTTCAAACATGCTCCCTTCAAACGAGCGCTCAATTTCATAATGGCTGGCATTCATTTCAGATGCAGTTGACCATAATACAACCCCATCTGCGCCGCGCAGCTCCGCATTGATACCAACCCACTCAACGGGGAAGGTCGTCACGCCGCCAGTTACCATAATCTGAACAGTTGCTGTGGAGCTGCCTTCAGAATCCGTGGATTGATAGGTAAACATGTCTGTTCCTGTAAAGTTGGGATCAGGTTGATAGAGATATTCTCCAGTGGAGGTATCAAAAGAGAGCAAGTCACCATGTGAGGGGCCTGAGACCACTGACAAAACAACCTGGTCACCATCGAGCTCATAGTCATTGGAAATCACCTCGCCTTCACCAGAATTGTTGACAAGGATCATCAATGCGTCATCAATTGAAATAGGGGGGAATTTCACGCCCGGTACGTCAAGGATCATGATTCTCACCCGCCCCATGTCGCAGTCTCCGTTGCCATCACAGATTTCATAGGTAAAGTAGTCTTCTCCTACGATGCCTGGATCGGGGGTGTAGGTAACCGTTCTGTCAAGGTTGTACACGACCGCGCCTGAATCAGGAGCAGCATAAGGCGAGAGGACGACTGTTTCACCATCAGGCTCCAGGTCGTTTGCAAGGACAAAGATGGTCACAGGTACTCCTACGCGGGTAGTCACCATGTCTGCATTTGCGATGGGCACATCGTTGATTGCAGGCTGTGGAATCGCAATGACTTCGAAGTAAATCCATCCGTACCCATTCAAATGGTTGCAAATGGTGGTGTCGCGCAGTTTGTAGCGGGCTGAGTCTTCGCCAATAAACCCAGGATTGGGGATGTAGGTAAAGTCTCCGGCCTGATTGATGGTCAACGTACCATGCTTCGCCCCATTGATCACATAGAGGGCAAGCGGGTGTCCGTAAGGATTCACGTCGTTGGTCTTCACGTTTCCTGTTGCAGTCGTATTGACCAATGTGTTGACAAAGTCGTTGTTCGCCCGAGGATCTTGACATTTGATGACGATGCCCAAAGCACCGGCCACATCAAGATCTCCACAAAGTGAACCACCACCTGGCTTAAGCATGGTAAAGACTTCGGAGATTTTATCAATCCCCAAAGAGATGCTTGAGAGGTCGAGGTAGTTAGCGCTTGCGGCGTTGCCATCGTAAACCAGGGTATGGATAGAATAGTCTCCGTTTTGGGTAGCAATGAAGCTTGGAGAGGTGCCTACTTGCTCCACAATCAAGTCTGAGCCTACTTGCCGGGCGAAAAGATAAGCAATGCTAAAGCCTGCTGGTACAAAAGCGTTTCCGTCAGCAGCAGCCAATACCGTAGCTTTTCCAAACTGACGACAGAAGGTTCCGCTTGGGCAGTCAATGGTTAGGGTTCCTGCATCGGCCTCACACACACTCACTTTGATTCCCGCATCAACGGTCAATTCGTTTTCACCTGGATCAAGCAGGTAGCAACCTGTAGCTCCGTTGGCGTTAGCATCAGAGTCGGTAGCATCTGCTCCCTGATCAGAAACTGAAAACTCATATCCTGATGGGATGTTGCTGAACACTACATAGTAAGATGTGTTTGGCGTCAAATCTTCGAAAAGATAGTTACCGTTGGTATCTGTAGTTTCTGTTGCAATTGGCGTGGTTGATCCACATACATAGAGCTTCACAGTCACACCAACTACACCGCTTTCTCCAGCATCCTGCTGTCCGTCGCCGTCAAGGTCATAGAATACCTTATCACCAAGAGACGCAAGCTCCACGATCCCAATGTCGATCGTAGTGATATTGTCGTTGGGATTTACGGGGAAACATCCGGTCTGACCCAAGCCATTTACATTTGAATCCGTTGCAGGATTGGTACCTGCTGCCTGGAGCGTGAAATCAAATCCGCTGGGAACACCAGTTCCTACTTCTACATAGTAGCTCTGACCAGGATCCACGCAGGTGAATAGATAAGCACCGTTTGAAGTGGTCGTTGTTGTTGCATAAGCGCCAGCGGCTCCGGGTGCTGAAGGAACTCCAGTGGTTGGATTGCAGATGTATAGCTTTACCTCTACTCCACCTACTCCGGGTTCTCCACTATCTTGTATTCCGTTTCCATTCAAATCGTTAAAGACAAAGTCTCCTACAGTTGCTGAATTGTTATTCACAACAGCAGTAGCTGTTTTGCTACATCCGGTAGCGGTGGTTGTAACAGTCAGGGTGTAAGTACCAGCTGCAGTTACCATTGGGCTCTGCGTAGAAGAAGTGAATCCAGAAGGACCAGACCAGGCGTAGGTCACGCCAGGCGTAGTAGAGCTACCAAAAATCTGAACAGAAGGAGAAGCACAAGTGATGGTCGCGCCAGTGGCAGATGCATTGGGCAATGCGGTGCTGCTTGTGACCACAACCTGATCCGAAGAGGAACAGCCTGATGTGGTAACAGTAAGGGTGTAAGTACCAGCTGCGGATACAGATGGGTTCTGAGCTCCAGAAGTAAATCCAGAAGGACCAGACCAGGAGTAGGTAACACCACTGGCAGCCGATGATCCATCGAGGGTGACACTGCTAGTCGTGCAGGTAAGAACTTTATCCAGCCCTGCGTTAGCAGTACACACCACAGGAGCAGCACAAGATGGAATTCCTGGCTGGAAATACCATTTATGAACTTCTCCATACTGCATCATGGTAAAGTTCTTCGCGATCACCTGCCCGTCAATGTTGGCAGAGTTGTTTTTGCTCACTGAAGCAAAAGGCGCGAAGATCGTAGCATACACCGAGTTGCTGTTGTTGATGTTTACCGTAGTCGAGTTGTAGAAGTTGATCAACACATAGGGTGCATTCTGGCTACCAACACCAGCAAAAGTGAAATTGGACCAGTTGAATGTTCCTGAAGCATCCACATTGATGATGAGATGCTTGGTAGCGGAAGGCTGGGTGTTGAAAGTGATATTCTGAATGTTATTCAGGTTGGCGCCCGTGAGGTTGAGGATGTTTTCACCTGTGGCCAGGCTTTGGATATACACTTGTGTATTGGAACCAAGTGCAGCCGGGTTCAATGGATTTCCATTGGCGTTGGTGATCTGCACAGTAGGGGTGCAGGCAGATACAGCCGTGGACCTGGAGCGAAAAGTGGTGAATGCAGCAGAAAAATCTACTGGAATAGCCCCAAAGACAGAAGTGGCAGCCTGATGGTGATCCATGGAAATCCGTGGATTAGAATCAAAGTTTCCACCTGATTTCACGATGCGGGTATTGGCATTGCTTCCATTTTGGGAATCAAAGGCCACCAAACCCAACCCATTGCCAATTCTAAGCCCGGCCTGGGAGAGAAGATTTAAGCCGCCATTGGTCATCACAACCTGATTACCTACGAGCAGACCTGTATAGCCGCTTATGCCAGACACAGCATAGGTACCAGGAGAGTGGATGGCAAATTGTCCTGCTCCACTGGGAAGATTCAAATTGTTCCCGATGGCAACTCCGCCTTCCACGTCTCCACCACCAAAGGTCATGTCATTTTCAACAAAAACGTTGAATCCGAGTGCCTCACTGGTAAAGTTTTGAGAAAAAGCATGTTGAAAAAGAGCGGCCGGGAGGATTAGCATCGACAACAGCCAATACCTCCTGAAAAAAGGAGAAAAAATGTTCATAACTGGTAGGTTTCAACTCAATTGAGGGAGATTTATCAAAAAAAGGAATTCAACGTTTCAAAAAGCTGAAACAGGAAATGGGAGTTGCTATGAAGCAGGGTTGAGATGACACATGTTAGGGCGGCGTCACTTTTAAATCAATATATCGTAATTAACACGTAAAATTATTTTCACAAAGGAAGAGAGAAAGCTCCAATAAAAGAGAAGGATCCTCCATGATCAGCTCATTTGGAGTCCCAGGCCGCTATTTCAGATACCTCAAACGAAAATCAAGCACAGAAGATAGTCGCTACTAAAGAGCCGCGTCATATAAAAAATGAATGAAAGATATTTCTGACATGAGCATCCTTTTAAGCTCATATCGAGACCAATACCGAGCGATCAAAAAATACTGAAAACAGAAATATTTTGCATACCAAAAACCTTATTCATGACGGATATCGAGATCTATTATCTTTTTGTGCAGCTATTTATTTCCATCTACGGTGGGACCACAGCCAAAACGCAGGATCCTTTTTAATACGAGCTTCCAGAAGCTTCACATATTGCCTCGTCACTTCTTCAGCGGCTTCTGCTGACCGAGGATTCTCAGGTACTGATAGCTCTGTGAGGTGAACTTGATACCTTCCCCGCCCCAGGCGCTCCACATCTGCATAGAGCATGGGGCCGCCATTGCGCAAGGCTAACTTTGCGGCAGGGGGCATCCAGGCCGTAGGCCTTCCCAGAAAATCAATCATCACGCTTGGACCTTCTTTCGGCGGCGCCTGATCGGTCATGAATCCGATGATATATCCTTCCTTCATGAGCTGAAGGCTTTTGATCAGCGCTTTGTGTTTGGGGATGAGCAGCATCCCCCATTTGGCCCTCAAACTCAGGATGATCTTGCCCCAGGACCCCTTCGAGAGACGCGCGTAAATCCCTGCACTTGGCACTCCATGTTCGGCGAGCCAGGACCCGCATCGCAATGATAACCACTCAAAATTGCCATAGTGAGACGCGATGATGACCCCGCCTTTTCCGCCTTGATAGATGGATTGGCCCAAGGCGTCATGGTCCAGCTTCATCCTCGAAGCCAATTGATTGGGTGACATCGAGGCCACTTTGATCATCTCCACCATCACATCTGCGAGATGCCGATAATAGCCTTTGGTCCATTGATGCAATTCCTGGTCCGAAGCCTCCGGAAAGCAGGCCCGCAAATTGTCCTCTACCACCTTTCTCCGATACCTGATGCCCACACGCAACACCCAGGCAGCCGCCCAGGAAAGCACATATAGCAAGCGCAGCGGAACGAGGCTCAGGCACCAAAGCAAAGCATACACCAAAGAGGCCATCAAGATTGCGAATCAATTATCAGGGATAAATAAATCAGGACGTTGCCGATCAAAGGTTTCCTCGTAATCGGTTTCCATCGGAGTATTAGGATTCCATATTTGAATTTGCTCTTTCCATCGTGGGTTATAGACTTCCCCATATTTGGTGGAATGCAAGATGGGGTATTCGCCTGTGGCTCTATCTGGGTCATAAAACACAAACACCACATTGTTTTGGGCCCCCAATTGGTTATATCTCCACATTTCCCACGGAATCTCCCCCACCTGGTTTTGCGAACCCATTATAAATCTCTCCACATCATTGGGGATGCCATATTTCAAGAAAATCCGGCCACGGTCTGTGCGCCACCCTTCATTGAATTGAGACTTAAATGTTTGGTTCACATAGTCCAGCGCCATGAGGTGGCCACGCCATAACGCTTCTACTTTTTGATCGGGAAAGCGCTTGCGCTTTTCCCAAAAGCTATAGAGGTAGTTTTTCTTTTGCTCATAGGTCTCCAACACCCTGGCAAACTGCCTTTCCTGATCGGTGCTGATCCAAAGAAGTGTGCGCAGGTAATAATCAAGCTCCCCTTCTTCATACTCATTAAACAAATCAGCCTCACGGTTATAGGCAGAAAGAGATTCGAAATCCTGCTCCAGACGGGAGTTATAGACGTAAAACTTTTTACGGTAGCTGGAAAAAACCACGTTTTTTAAGTTTAGTAACTCTATCTGAAGGTGATAAGTATTGGATCTCAGCTGATCGATATTCGGAATCATCATCATGTAGGCGTTGATAGAATTGGCGACCCTGGCCGCCGTGCTTTCATAGGCATACAAGATATTTTCGCCTTGCATGATCCTGGCGCGGATCACCATTTTGCCCGTGTGAGCCTGGTTGGTGTTATAAATTTCCTGATAAAAAACGATTGAGTCTTGGTTAATGAAGGCATCGTTGGTCACCAAGGGGAACAAATCCTGACGATTTCTGAGTTCATCGTCTTTGAGGCGATAAGCCACCCATTTGATGTCAGAGTAGCTTAGAACTTCTGGATTTTTTTTCTCCATCGTAAACTCATAAAATGCCATGGAAGGCTTTGTATCAGGCACATTCTGATCTGAAACGATGGCCTGGAGAAGGTAATCGCCGGGGGGGAGTTCTATATAATGGAAATGAAACAAGTGCATTTTGAGCTTTGTGCTTGAGGTATCCTTAGGGAAATTACCCACCGGCCAATCCAACACGAAGCTATCTCCGGCTACGCCGATGCTGTCTCCCTGCTCAATGCGCTGAAGGAACCAGTTGATTTTCACTGCTGCATGAAATTCACCATCGGCACGCTTGGTGTGCACAATGCTCGACCCATCTACAGAAAAGTAGATCTCAGCCGTGGGATCTTTGACCCTCGAATCCTGGAAACGACAGACATCCATGAAAAACAACACGTTCTTGGGCTGGGCAAATCCTGTCGAAGCCGACAGAAGGACCAAAGCAAAAACAACAGGGCTGAGGTATTTCGAATTCATGTGCGTAAAATTCAGAAGAATTTGGCTGGAAACAGTAAAATACGATGCGTTAAGTTAAGTAAAGCATCGATCTTTGGACAAGATTAAGATTTCTGCTCAATTACTCCTATGTCTCTCCCAAACGAACAAGGCACTCAAGAGGTATTTCCGCTATGCTATTTTGCACCCGTTCATTGGTTTGCTGCATGGGTACAGGCCTCCTCCCCTATTGGAGAGGCTCATATCTGGTATCAGAAACAGCAGCTAAGCAGCAGAACCTGGATCAAAGGCCCTGAGAGGGTTTTGCCCCTGACGATTCCAGTTGAGAGGAGAAGTGAGAAAATCGCAATTGGAGAGAAGAGAGTCAGTTATCAAGAAAATTGGCCAGAAACCCACCTGAGGAGCTGGAAAAACTACTACCAGAATTCTCCCTACTATTATTTGTACGAGGACGAAATCAAGGCCTTTTATGCCCTGCGCCATCCTCTCCTGATCGATTGGATCATGGCAAGCCATACCCTGGCCTGCAAATGGCTCAAGATTTCAGATTCCTTCCCCCTTTCGGTGGAATACTTGGAGCCCAAACAATCCCTCCTTGATTTCAGGGGAGACTTCCACGGGAAATCAGGCAATTTGCCTTCCTGGTATGTAAATGAACCCTACTCCCAGGTTTTCGAGCCATTCGAAGGAGGGCTCAGCATTCTCGACCTTGTGTTTAACAGTGGGCCGATTGCGAGAAGTTACCTCAAGAGAGGGATTACCTGATCATGCAGATCAGGTCGTAGCGAGAATGAGATTAATAATATCAACCACCCGAGGGTGGCGAAGAAAATAGTAGGAATGCTTCCCTTGACGCTTAGACTCCAAAATGCCTTTAGATTTCAAAATGCTCAAATGCTGAGAGGCAACGGCCTGCTCCATATTCAACGCAGTATAGATTTCTGTGACATTCATTCTCTGCCCATCTCTCAAAAGATCAATCATGGCCAACCGAATGGGATGAGCAATCGCCTTTAAGCTGGCAGACGTCTGCTCAAGAGTAGCTTTTTCTAGTTTTGTTGAAATGCTTTGCATATAGATAATTCTAGATATCTCTCGGGAAAGATAAACAAAAATTCATGTTTATTATTAACTACAGTCAAAACTACCACCAAAAAACAGAATTTGTTAAACAAAATAAGCTTATACTAAATCGACTATTTTCATCAATTATATACCAAAGGTACCCTACTGCTAACGTATTCGCCGATTTGTGTAACTCCGATTTCCGAAAACAAGATTCGTATCAAATCGTTTGATTCATAAGCTTTCTATCACGTAGGCTGGTGACTCCACAAAGATTCCCTCCTTGCATCTGCCAGCTGTTTCGTATTTTTGACATTCATCCCCGGAACCCCACATTCATGAGTGATAATAGTATAGAGATTGATAGCATTGAATCTGCTATTGAAGCGATCAAGGAAGGCAAGATGGTGATCGTAGTGGACGATCAGGATCGCGAAAACGAAGGCGACTTCTTGCTAGCCGCTAAATTTGCTACACCTGAGACCATCAACTTCATGGCGACCCATGGCAGGGGTCTGATCTGCGTGCCACTACCTGAGGAGCGATGCGAAGAGCTTCAGCTTAATCTCATGGTAGGAAAAAATACCGAGCTCCATGAAACAGCCTTTACCATTTCGGTAGATTATCTCCGCTCAGGCGTGACAACAGGTATATCAGCTGCGGATCGGGCCAAAACCATTCAAGCCCTCATCGATCCTGCCACCAAGCCAGAAGACCTCGGAAGGCCTGGACATATCTTTCCCCTCAAAGCCAAAGATGGCGGTGTCTTGCGGCGCGCAGGCCATACAGAAGCTGGCATTGACCTTACCCGTCTTGCCGGCCTCACTGAGGCCGCTGTTATCGTGGAGATCATGAATGAAGATGGCACCATGGCGCGGCTTCCTGATCTTCGCAAGGTAGCGGACCGCTTTCAGCTCAAGCTTATCACCATCGAAGACCTCATAGAGTATCGCCTCAAGCACGAATCTCTCATCAAAAGAGAGATTGGCGTGCAAATGCCCACTGAGCATGGCGACTTTGAGCTCATCGCCTACCGGCAGATCGATACGGGCGACAATCACATCGCCCTCGTAAAAGGAACTTGGGAACCACACGAACCCGTACTTGTCAGGGTGCACTCCTCCTGCATCACAGGAGACATATTTGGCTCCTGTCGTTGCGATTGTGGTCCTCAACTCGCAGCCGCCATGGACATGGTGAACAAGGAAGGAAAGGGTGTAGTCTTGTATATGAATCAGGAAGGGCGAGGAATAGGACTGATCAATAAGCTCAAAGCCTATAAACTTCAAGAGATGGGCCGCGATACTGTCGAGGCAAACCTCGAACTTGGGTTTAAAATGGATGAACGTGACTACGGCGTAGGTGCTCAAATTCTTCGGGATCTTGGGGTGAGAAAAATGCGACTCATGACCAATAACCCTACCAAGCGCGCTGGCCTGATCGGTTATGGACTCGAAATCGTGGAAAATGTGCCCATTGAAATTGTTCCCAATCAGCACAATGAGCAGTATCTTCTCACCAAAAAGCTAAAAATGGGGCATAGCATCCTCCAGGATATCAACGCTGAACAATCTTAGTGATCACTTCAAGTCATAGATTTCTTGTCTTGCATTGTGGCATCCTCCTCGCGGTTGGAGGCCTCATGCTGTGGGCCGTTTTCCTCAAAACCGGACAGATCAGCTATCCTTATCCACTGGATGACAGCTACATTCACCTCTCCATTTCGCGCACACTCGCAGATCAGGGCCTTTGGTCCCCCACTCCGGATAGATTTGAGTTCAGCTCTTCCTCCCCCTTGTTCACTCTCTTGCTGAGCGGGCTCTTTTTGATCTCCGGGCCTTCGCTTTGGTGGCCCATGATTCTCAATATCGCGGCATCCCTCGTGCTCGTTTGGCTTCTTTGGTCGGCCTTGCCCGCTTCTTCCAACACAGTCAAGAGTCTGTGGCTTTGGGTCATCATCATCACTACGCCAATCATTCTTCCTATGCTCATGGGCATGGAGCATGCCTTGCAACTTCCGATTTTTTTGGCCTGGCTAATAGCATGGCTCCAGAAACAGGAAAATCCCAGGTCTAGCTTCTCCCTCAAGCTCGTCCTGCTCACCATCGCGATGGTAACCATTCGCTACGAGGGACTCTTCTTGCTTGGTGCAGCAGGCCTTTGGTGGCTTTTCCAAAAAAGATGGAAAGAAGCCATTCTGCTCGGTTGTGCAGGATTCCTGCCCGTGATTGCTCTGGGGCTGTTTTCCCTTTCTCAAGGTGGAACGTTTCTGCCGCTTTCTCTCCTAATGAAGGGCTACAGCCCACAGGCGAACCTCGGATCCATCGCTATCTGGATTTCTTCCATCCTCACCAAGCTCTATGAGCATCCCTTCATATTTCCGGTACTCAGCATCAGTGCCGCGGGGATGTGGATGGGTGGCAGCCTTTCTTCAAAACTTAGATCTGCTTCCTTTGTGCTTCAGGTTGCCGGGTGGGTTCATGTGCTATTTGCTGAAATTGGGGGATATCGATACGAGGCTTATCTCTTTTTGCTTCATGCATGGCTACTGGCTTCCATCCTTGATGAACTATCTATCAAGATAACCTGGCGAATTTTCCTGGCCTCGGCCTGGCTATTGCTCCCCATCTTAATCAGAACTGCCTATTTCAGTGGAAATTACCCCCTGGCAGTACAAAACATTTACCACCAGAGTGTGCAAGTGGGTCGCTTCATTGAGCGCTACTACCCTACCGAGCACATCGCCATGCATGACATTGGCGTGGCTACCTGGCTGAGCAATTTCCCCTTAACTGATTTGGCATCTATCGGCGATGAGGAGGTCTATGAATTGTATCACCATCAGGCATTCACAGCTGACAAAGTCCAAGAATTGTTAGAACGAAGGGGGGTGCGCCTCGCCATCATCCAACAAGGCTGGATGGGCTATGTAATCCCCTCGGATTGGCGCTGCGCCGGAAGCTGGACCATTCAGGATCACTTTATCATCGCCTTGCCGGAAGTCTTCTTTTGGGCAAAAGATCAAAAGACCTACGATGAATTGCTTAAAAACCTTCGATTATTTAGGGATGAATTACCCGAAGGAATTGTGGAGCAAGGACCTTATGTAGGAACTCCGCTACCAGAAGTAAAAACGCCGCAGTAGAGAGAAGCGAGACTTTCAGAGGCGAGAAGCGAGATAAGGAACCATCTTATAGGCCTGTGAGTTGGGGGTGAATGGAGAGGTCAGAATCGAGACTAGAAGCTTTCGGTCAACGTTCATGTTAA
>JANQTF010000285.1:0-2225 GCA_030731845.1 Bacteroidia bacterium
GTATGGAATGGGCGTTCCGAATGGCACAGGAGCCAAAGCGAATGTTCAAACGATATATGATCGACGATATGCCCTACTTTCTGCTCATTGCTAAGCAGCGATTTGGCCGCTATCAGAATCCCTGGGCCTGATGCCCTCCTGCAAAATTCCCTGGCTTTGAATCGTTCTTTGTCGAAAACACAGATCCTGCAACAAGAGAATAACGACCAACTTCAGAGATACCTGTTCTCTGCGGTTAGGGGGTTAGGCAATCCTGGCAGATCTTTTCATTTCCCCCCCAACAACATGACGACTTCCGGACACTGTTCCAGGAAATCATCGGCTAAGAATCTTACACAAAGCGTTTTCGCACTTAGCCAAGGAACCTGCTATTTGTCAACATGATCATCAGAAGCAAAGCTCCCCTTCGAATCGGACTTGCCGGCGGCGGCACAGACGTTTCCCCTTACTCAGAAGACTTCGGCGGCATGATCCTCAATTGCACAATTGAGAAATATGCTTACGCCACCATCATTCCCCGCACCGATGGCAAGATTGTGCTCCATGCCATGGACCGCGGAGAAAAGTTTGAATATGAGAGCGTAGCTCGCCTGCCTATCGATGGTGACCTCGATTTGCTCAAAGGCGTCTATAACCGCATTGTGAAAGATTTTAATCACAATGCACCGCTTTCCTTTGAAATCAACACCTACGTAGATGCCCCTCCCGGATCGGGTCTTGGCTCTTCTTCTACCCTGGTAGTGGCCATCGTAGGAGCTTTTACCGAGTGGCGCGGCTTGCCTTTGGGTGAATATGACATCGCCCACCTTGCCCATGACATTGAGCGCATCGACCTCGGAATGGCCGGTGGGAAGCAAGATCAGTATGCCGCTACTTTCGGTGGGTTCAATTTTATGGAGTTTTACAAAGACGACAAAGTCATTGTGAATCCCCTCAGAATCAGAAGCCGCTACCTCCTCGAGCTCGAGTTCAACATTATCACCTACTACACAGGCACCTCGCGCCTCAGCTCCAAAATCATTGAAGCGCAGCAGGCATCTGTGAATTCTGGCGGTGGCAAATCTGTAGATGCCATGCACGAGCTCAAAAAGCAGGCTTTTTCGATGAAAGAGGTATTGCTTCGCGGCGAACTCGACCGCATCGGCGACCTGCTCGATTATGGCTGGAAGTTCAAAAAAGAACTCGCCGCCGGCGTCTCCAATCCCGTCATCGACGAACTCTACACCGAAGCCCGCAAAATGGGCGCTACCGGTGGCAAGCTCTCTGGTGCGGGTGGTGGTGGCTTTATGACTTTCTATTGCCCCGGTAATACCCGCTATGCGGTGATCAATAAGCTCAAAAGCTTTGGTGGCGACGTCCACGACGTCAAATTCTCTCCTCTTGGTGTAACCTCATGGACCATAAAATGAACAAGATTCACTCCATCGTAGCTTCGTCGATCGACACGAAGCAAGCCCTGCTCGAAAACGAAGCGCTGCTTCAGCTCACTGCCGATGTCGCAGATGTCATCACCGAGGCTTTCCGCAATGGCAAAGCTGTGTTTTGGTGTGGAAACGGTGGCTCCGCCGCCGATGCCCAGCACCTCGCAGCCGAGTTTTCCGGTCGCTTCTACTTCGACCGCGATCCGCTTTTCTCTGAAGCGCTCCACGTCAACACTTCTTATGTCACGGCCGTAGCAAATGACTATTCCTACGATCAGATCTACAGCCGCCTCATCAAAGCCAAAGGCCGCGCAGGGGATGTGCTCATCGGAATGTCAACCTCTGGCAACAGCAAAAACGTGATCGAAGCCTTCAAGCAGGCGCGCAAGCAAGACATGATCGTGGTAGCCATGACCGGCCAATCTGGCGGCAACATGAAAGACCACTGCGACTATCTCCTCAACATGCCTTCGAGCGACACGCCTCGCATCCAGGAGTGCCACATGGTCCTGGGCCATGCCATCTGTGAGATTGTAGAAGCTTCGCTGTTTACCCCGGCAGCCGTAGCTGTAGAAGAGGTAGAAGGATAGGGAGATGGGGAATAGGGGATGAGGGAATAAGGGTATAGGGTGTGAGGAAATAAGGGGATAAGGGTGATTTTCCCTTCCCTCATTCTCTCATTCACAACTCAGGAATTCACCTATTTCCCCTTCCCTCATTCTCTCATTCACAACTCAGGAATTCAACAATTTCCCTTCCCTCATTCACCAACTCACCAACTCACCAACTCACCAACTCACCAAC
>JANQTF010000285.1:2235-13063 GCA_030731845.1 Bacteroidia bacterium
GACACGCCTCGCATCCAGGAATGCCACATGGTGCTCGGCCATGCCATCTGTGAAATCGTTGAAGCTTCGCTGTTTACCCCAGCAGCCGTAGCAGAGGTGGAAGGATAGGTGGGGAAAGGGGAGGGAGGTATAAGGGTATAAGGGTATGAGGGTGACTTTTTTCTCATTCAACCCTTCAGCACCTCAACGCTTCAACAATTTCCCCCCTTAGCGCTTCCCTCTCCCTCATTCTCCCATTCCACAACTCAACAATTCTCCCCCTCAACCACTCCAATAAATTACCCCAATAATATGACCAAAGAAGCCATTGTATTAGCTGGCGGCATGGGCACGAGATTGAGAACGGTCGTTTCCGACGTTCCCAAGCCTATGGCACCGGTTAATGGCCGTCCGTTCCTTGCTTATGTACTCGATGATCTCTGTGAGCAGGGCATTGAGCGTGTGATTCTCGCTGTTGGATACAAGCGGGAAGTGATCATCGATACTTTCGGCATCAACTACCGAGGCATGGAGCTGAGATACTCCATCGAGGAAGAAGCGCTTGGCACCGGTGGTGGCATCAAGCAGGCGTTTGACCTCGTGGCAGGCGAGCGGGCCTATGTGCTCAATGGCGATACCTATTTCCGGGTGAATCTCGGAGAAATGGACAGCTTCTTTGACGAAAACCAATGCGATATGGCCCTGGCGCTGAAGCCCATGACCAATTTTGATCGCTATGGAACAGTAAAAATTGACGAGGAAAGCTGCCGTGTGCTGGGCTTTGAAGAAAAGCAGCAGCGCGATGCAGGCCTCATCAACGGCGGGGTGTATCTATTTGGGAAATCTCTCTGGAATGGCCTGAACCTCGGCGAAAAGTTTTCCTTCGAAAAAGAGATCCTCGAGGGCTTGTTTGCCTCTCACGCCCTCTGTGGCATGGTCTCTGATACCTACTTCATTGATATCGGAATCCCAAGTGATTATGAGCAGTCTCAACACGATTTTGCCGCCCTTCGGGCCTGACCGTTCATGGACGCTGTTCATCGATCGGGACGGCGTAATCAACCAAAAGCGGGACAACGACTATGTTAAGCATTGGGGCGAATTTATCTTTATCCCCGGCGTGCTTGATGCGTTGTCCGTTCTTTCTCAGCGATTTGGCCGCTTAATCGTCGTGACCAATCAGCGCGGAATAGGCCGCGGTCTCATGACCGAAGCCGATCTGGCTGATGTGCATGCACGCATGATGCAGGAAATTGAGGCCGCAGGTGGCAAGATCGACCGCATCTATCATGCCCCTCACCTCGCAGGAGATGACCACCGGGGCTGGCGCAAGCCCAAGCCCGGCATGGCACTTCAGGCTCAGGAAGATTTTCCTGACATCGATTTCGCCAAAAGCATCGTGATCGGCGACTCACTCTCCGACATGATGTTTGGCCGAAACGCTGGGATGCACACCGTCTGGGTTACCGAGGAAACCAATCCTCTGCCCTCAGATGACTCCGTGGACCTGCGAATCGCTGGATTACCCGAATTTTCTCAATGGCTGGAACGTGTTCAGCAATCGTCTTCATCTTAGATATTACCACATGAATTCCATGACGAATGTCTCCATCGGAGTAGTCATGACTTGCTTCAACCGACGCGAGTACACCCTCAAGTGCCTCCGGCTGCTCTATGAGCAGACTGCGTTGCAGCAAGGCGTATCGCTATCGATCTTCCTCACCGACGATGGCTCCAAAGACGGTACCTCCGAGGCAGTAGCCAAAGAATTTCCCGACACCACCATCCTCAAAGGCAATGGCTCGCTGTTTTGGAATGGCGGGATGAACAAAGCCTATGGCGAAGCCCTCAAGCATGATCTGGATTATTATCTCTGGATGAATGACGATACCTTCCTCTTTGAAGATGCACTCGAAAGACTTCTGGCCACACACAAAGACCGCAGCGAGAAGGGCATGGAGAAAAGCATCATTCTGGGTGGATGTCTCGATCCGCGTAATGGAAAATTCTCCTACGGAGGATTTCAGCGGGTGAGCAAATGGACCCTCAAAATGATTGATGTGGTGCCAGGCGATGAGCCCAAAGAATGTACCTCCAACACCGGCAACTGTGTGTTGATTCCCCGCAGCGTAGCTGCCTTGGTAGGCAACATCGAGCCGTTTTACACCCACCGATGGGGCGATCCCGACTACGGCCTCCGCGCCGGAAAAAAAGGATGCAAAATCTGGTTGGCACCTGGCTTTGTGGCTGAGTGCGAAGCCAACCCCACCGCCGAGCGCTGGCGAGACACGAGCCTGAGCTTCAAGGACCGGCTCAAAGACTTTCACTCTGTGAAAGGCTACATCAAAAAAGATTGGTTCTTCTACGTTCGCCGACATGGCGGTGCCTTGTGGTTTCTCCTCTGGATCAAGCCATACGTGGACATGGTGCTCTCCACCTTCAAAGGAAGCAACAGCGGTCCCAGCGCCATCGCACAACCAGAATAATCCATTCTCATTCACCTGATTCTCTTTACTTACCTATCTCATAGGCCATGAAGGATAAGTCCCTCCTTTTCATCACTTCCCAGCTCCCCTATCCACCCTACAAAGGCGGTGTGAGCACCTCCTGGAACTTCATCAACTACCTTTGCAGGCATTTCCAAACTTCCATGATCACCATCCTCAAGTGGGATGATCCCGATTATGAGCAGGAATTCCTCTCCAAAGTGGATTTGGATCGCTATTACAGCTACGAGCTCAACATTGAGCGCTCCCCTGCTACCGTGGCCAAAAGCTACATGCAAGGCGTGCCCATCAACATCGTGCGCAACTACGATCCAGTGCTGGAAGCCAAAGTGAAAGAATGGCTCGATACCTATGAGTTTGACTTCGTGTTTGTCGATCACTACGAGATGTTCCAATACATCCCCGACAACATCAAGTCCAAGACCATCATGCACGAGCACAACGCCGAGTTTGTGATGTGGCAGCGCTACTCCGAAGTGAGTACCAACCCCCTCAAGAAGCTCGTGACAGGCATGGAGTCCAAGCGAATCAAGAAAATGGAGGCAGCTTATTGCCGCAAGGCCGATATGGTGCTCGCCAACCCCAACGATCAGGAGATCCTGCTCGACCTCATCAACCACGAGAGCCGCATTGAGCAAATCATTCCCTGTGGCGAAGACTTTATGCTCGATTGGCCAGATTTGCAGTGGGAGAATACAGAAAAATCTCTCCTTTACGTCGGCTCCCTGGGCTGGGAAGCCAATGTGGATGGCCTGATCTGGTATCTCGAAGAAGGCTGGGAAGCCACCAAAAAGCAGCACCCCGACCTGAAATTCTACATCGTAGGAAAGCAGCCGGACCCGCGGATCGTGGAGCTCGCCAACAAATATGACGACGTGATTCTCACAGGCTTCGTCGAAGACCTCGAAGATTACTACACCAAGTGCCGGGTGTTTATCACGCCCCTGCGCTTTGGCTCTGGGGTGAAACTCAAAGTGATGAACGCGATGTTTCGCGGAATGCCGGTTGTCACAACTCCCATTGGGTCTGAAGGGATGCCCGTTGAAAACGGCGTACATCTTTATCACACCCAGGACATGGGCGAGTTTGTGGAATGCATCAGTGACTTGCTGGTGAATCAGACCACCTGGGAAACCATGCGCACCGAGTCTCGCAACATTACCCGCGAGCAATTTTCATGGGCATTTCAGCTCGCCAACATCAAGCGCAACATTCTTTCTCTCACCGAGCCTGTCAGGGCTTGATAAAAAGTGGGGAACGATGCCGCAAGCGGGTCTTCGCTGTCATTCCATGAGTATCTTTCCTTGCCTTCGTTGAAAGAATCCCAGAACCAACAAGAATCGAGCATGAGCCTTAAAACTTCCCTGGAAGCCTTCGTCAAAGGCACTCCCTTTCTCGACAACCGTATGGGATATGTGTTCGAAATGGGCACCTATCTGAAATATCTCGTCAGGCCGAAACAGACGCCTTCTACCAAATTCATCATTTTTGGAACTGGGCGCAGCGGCTCCACGCTGCTTGTGAGCCTGATCGACTCCAATACGCACATCTTTTGCGACAATGAGATCTATCACCGCAAGGTGATGTTTCCCAGGGCTTATCGGGAGGCGCTTGCCCGCATCGCCAACAAGGAGGTCTATGGTTTCAAGCTGCTGATGTATCACATTAGCCTGAAGCTGGGCATCAAAAACGAGAACTTCGGCGACTATCTGCAAAGTCTTGTGGATGATGGCTACAAGATCATTCACCTGCGCCGGCACAACATTGTGCGGCAGGCCCTCTCCAATGTGTATGCTCGCCATCGGGGGCAGTTTCACTCCAACTCCACGGTCGGCAAAAAGACCGACAAGAAGATGGTCGTCAACCTGAGCGAGTTAGAGCGCTGGATTCGAGACATCGAAGAGCAGGCTCACTGGGAAGTGGAGCTGTTGGAATCGATTCCACACCTTTCCCTTGGCTACGAGGTGGATCTGGAAGATCAGCGTGCTCACGGACGCACCTTGAAGCGTGTCTCCCAGTTTCTGGGTGTGAATGTAGAACCACCAGACACGGAGTTGAAAAAGGTGACGCCCAAATCGCTGGAAAGCTTCGTGGAAAACCACGAGGAGGTGATGGCGTTCCTCCGCCTGCATGGCTGGGCCCACTACATCGAAAACGAAGCTCTTCCTCAAGTCTGACGTATCAATTGCTATGCTCCAGCAGATCAAAACCACGTTGCGCCCCTACATTCGCCCTTATCAACGAATGTACCGGACGGGCAAAAAAGACCTGAAGAAGCTGTTGTTGCTTCCCCTTCGCTTGTCTCCGATTTCTTCTGAAAAAATGGGTCCCCCCAAGGGCCTTTACCGTAGCCTGGAAGCCTGGAAACAAGCCACTACCACGCCCGGTGCCGATTTCGTACAGATTGCTGAGGTGCAGCCACTTGAGCGGCCTGTGCCAGCCACGATTGAGCCCGAGGTGCACTGGCTCATCAAAAAAGAATTCTTCCGGGAGTCGATCCCAGCCTATGTCGCCACCATTCCTCATGGCCGCGTGTGGGTGAAGCACAACAACCTCAAGCAGGTCGATTCCATCGCCATTCTAAGTGAGGATGACAAGCTCATCGATCCCTTATCTTATCAGTTCAAGGTGAATGGCTTTCGGCACGCGGTGTTTGGCGAAGCCAAGCTGGGTCCCGTGCATCACCTCGAAGGCAAAGCCCTGTGCCTCGCGAGCATGAAGGGGGAAATGTTTTTCCATTGGATTCTGGAAGTGCTGCCCCGTATTGGGAGCCTGGAGCGCGCCGGATTATCGCTGGAGGAGATGGACCACGTGATCGTGAACAGCGGCAAAAGTCGCTTCATGAAAGACACCCTCGCCATGGTGGGCGTGCCCCTCGAAAAACTCGTGGATATGCAGGAGCATCCACACATCAAAGCGAGTGAGCTTGTGGTTCCTTCCATGCCTGCGGGCACTGGCAACTACACGCCCTGGGTGCTGGAGTGGCTGCACGAGCGGCTTTCGCCTGGCATGGCCACCCTCGATGAATCTGTTTCCCCATTCGTCTATATCTCCCGCGCCAAGGCACAGTTTCGCAACGTGACCAATGAGCCCGAGGTGATCGACTTGTTAAGCCGCTATGGTTTTCAGGCCCATCAGCTGGAGACCATGTCATACGCCGAGCAAACGACACTGTTTGCCCAGGCAAAGGTCATCGTAGCGCCCCACGGCGCGGGCTTGACACACCTGTTTTTCTGTGAGCCAGGCACACAAATCATCGAGTTCTACGATCCGATGTACATCAACGCCTGTTTTTATTCACTTGCCAATGCCAGTCAGTTGTCCTATTCCTATTTTCTGGGCGAAGGCAAAGGCATGAAAGAAGGCGTGAACCTTGAGCTCAACGAAGGCAACATCACCGTGTCGATCGAGAAACTCGAAAAGATGCTGGAGTTGGCTGAGGTGAAACCGCTGGAGCCAACAGGCCGGGTGAGTTAATGTGCAGAGATGAGAAAAAATTTGGCGGAGCCTCGTATCTTGCGGCATGCAGAAGTTGCCAGTAGGAATACAATCTTTTAGAGAAATCCGGGAAAAGGGATACCTCTACATTGATAAAACGGAACAGGTGTATTCCCTGATTTCTGCCTCTAAATATACCTTTTTGTCTCGGCCCCGGAGGTTTGGGAAATCACTGCTTATTTCCACCATCAAAGAGCTATTCTTAGGTAGTCGCAAGTTGTTTGAAGGCTTGTGGGTATCAGATCAATGGGATTGGACAGAGACACACCCTGTTATACAGGTAGGCTTCAGTAGCCTGGGCTATGAAACCATTGGGCTGGAAAAAGCCATCGAGGTGGAGTTGGATGCACAGGCATCAAGATTGGGAATAGCATTATCTGCTACTATTTACGATAGGAAGTTCAAGGAGCTGATTGAAAAAACCTTCGAAAAGCATGGTCAGGTGGTGATCTTGGTGGATGAATACGATAAACCACTCATCGACTATCTTGGAGCTGACCTGGAGAAAGCAAAAGCACATCAAAAAATCCTCGAGGCTTTTTACGGAGTCATCAAGGATGCCGACCCATTCATACAGTTTATGATGGTGACGGGTGTGTCCAGATTCAGCAAGGTCTCCATTTTCTCCGACTTGAATAATTTGCATGACATTTCCAGGCATCAGGATTATTCTGATATGCTTGGGATCACAGAAGAAGAGATCACGGATTATCTGGGGGAATACCTCGACAGGATTGAGGAGGAAAAAGGGATTTCATCAGACTTGCTTAGAGCCCAGATGAGAGATTGGTATAATGGCTACAGCTGGGATGGAGAAACGAGGGTGTATAATCCCTTCTCCTTATTGATTTTTTGTAGCGAGCGGGAATTTAAAAATTATTGGTTCGAAACAGGTACTCCCTCCTTTTTACTGGCGCTCATGAAGCAAGCGTCCTATTATCAATTGGAAAATCTGGAGGTAGATGAACTGGCCTTTTCTGCCTATGACATCGAAAACCTCAGGGCTTTGCCCATCTTATTCCAAACGGGATATCTGACCATTCGGGAGAAAAAGAAGTTTGGACAATACCTTCTCGACTACCCAAACAAAGAGGTTCGGGACGCGATGTATGGCTACCTCATCGGAGATTTGAGGCAGGAAGACCCGTCCTTCAGTTCCTCTTTGATCATGAAAATAGGAAGAGCATTTTCAGAGAATAACCTGGAGGAGTTGATGCTTCTCTTTCAAACCCTCTTTGCTCGCATTCCTTATGATCTCTTTATCGCCAATCTGGAAGCCTATTACCATTCACTTCTGTATCTCACGTTTCAATTTCTGGGAAGTTTTCAGGTCGAATCTGAGGTTCATACCAACAGAGGCCGCATAGATGCGGTGGTTCACACTGCCAAAGATATCTATGTGATTGAGTTCAAGCTAGATGAGCCTGCCTCGGTTGCCTTGGCTCAGATTCATGACAGGCAGTATGCTGAAAGGTTTCGGGACGCAGAAAAAACCGTTCACCTCTTGGGCATAAGTTTTGGCAGCAAGGAGCGGAGCGTGGTCGATTGGGTCGAGGAAATTTTGGCTTAGACCCAAGTTTCATCCCATCTGGAAACGCCCTTTTGGAGTCGACAGATGGGGGGTAGATGTTATTGGGTCAGTACCTTTTCTGTCCCGAGGAGGTTTCCTTGCTCATCGCGAATCTCAAGCACCCTAACACAAAAACCAGACCTAACAGGTTCGGGAAAACCTGTTAGGTCTGGTGGCGCAGGTTTCAAGAACCTGTTAGGTCTCTGACTTTACTCTTTCGTGATCACGACCTTCTTGGTGCTGCGATTCCTGGCGTCGGAGACGCTGATCAGGTACGTGCCTTCGTACACAGTCTGCACGTCAAAATAGGCGATGGTACTGCCTTTCTTGATGACGGTGCTGCTGATCAATTTGCCTGTCAGGTCAACCAACTCTACGTTTAGATCGCTTTGGTTCAGGCCTCCGAGCTGCACAGCGAGGATGTCTGAGGAGGGATTGGGGTAGATGGATATATTCAACGCTTGGAAAGCCTCATCCGAGATGCCGGTAGAACCTGTGTAAACAGTCGTGGCCTCGCCAATGGTGGTTACCTTTCGGTTTGCTGACACGCCATAGAAAGTTGGGCCTACCACATAGGGATAGGCAGAGGTCCAGTCCTCGTTTACGGTAGCGAAGTAGGCATAGGTGCCATTTGGATATTCGGGCGTGACACAAAATCTGCCATTGTGCACATCGAGGTAGTCGCCTTCGCCCGGATGCTCCACAAACCCATAATCTTCTCTGAAGTATCCGAGGAAGTAGGTCGCATTTACGGCGGGCCCGTCAACTACGTCGGTGCCATCGGCCCACTCGGTGCGCTCAGTGATGTTTCTGAGTTCGTATCCAGACTTGATTCTGGCGATTCCGCCGGTTCCGTCGGTGTTTTTGTAGCCATAAGCGCCATAGATGGGAAATCCATCGTAGGCAAAACCAATTAGCGGCGAATGCGCCGAGCTATCCAGGGCATAGAGGCCTTCGGCATCATAGAGATTGCAGACGGTCGAGAGCACTTCCAAATCAAGTTTGAAGGCCGAGGGATTCTGGTGGTGGTGATAGTTGCCATTGGCTGGGTGACCTTTGGAGCAGTCGAAGCCAGGCTTTTCTGCTGGAATGGCATCACGGTTCCAAGCGTTGACGGCCTGAGGGCCTCCGGGACACATCGGGTTGCCGGGGCCACCGCATAGAGCGTTTGTATTGGGATTCCAGGCTACGCCATCGCGATAGTCAAACAGGGCTACGCCGTTGATAAAAATACCGATGTTGCCACCATTGGTGCTTGTTGGGGTACCAGTGTTTTGCTGTGGCGCTAGCGGAATTCGATAGATGCCATTTTGATTGGTGGCCTGCGAGGGGTTTCCATCCTGAAAGGGCCCTGTTGGATAGGCTGGGACTCCAGTGGCTGTCACATAGACATAATCTGCAGAGTATTCCACCTTTTGGCAGTTTACCAGGATGTTGTTAGCAATTGCCGTGGAGTTTCCGGCTACATAATAGCTTCCAGTCTCGGTGGTGTTTTGCAGCCATGAGGTAATCGCCGGACTCAACTGCGCTTGAGTGAATCCTGCGGAAAGAAGTAGAAGAA
Organism: Bacteroidia bacterium; assembly: GCA_030731845.1. GTDB lineage: Bacteria > Bacteroidota > Bacteroidia > J057 > J057 > JANQTF01. The sequence goes on from JANQTF010000285.1 coordinate 11,351, forward strand.
AGGAAAGGCTTGATTTTTTCATAGAAAGTGGAAGATTTTTTAGCTTCGATGGTGAATAGAAATAAATCCTGCGGGCTGCGAAGTTTTTTTACTTGAATTGATGGCTGGGATCAAACACAAACGCCTTGTCGTTGAGCGTGAGGAGGAAGGCGATCAGGTCAGTTCTTTCATTGGAACTTAGCGCGATTCCTGCTGAGAGAGCCGGTGCAAGGGTGCTGCTCGGCGTGATGCCCTTGAGGTAATGGGTGAGCACCTGATTGAGATTCCTGAATCGGCCATCGTGCATGTAGGGGTAGGTGAAGCTCAGGTTTCTCAGCGTAGGAATTTTGAACAAGAGGCTGTCTTGGGCCTCGTGCGTCATGGCGCCTTTGCCAAAGTCGTTCAGGGTGCTGTCAATGGGCAGACCGTTGTTGGCAAAGCCACCGGTGGTAAACAAGGGCTCGGCGTGGCAAGTGTTGCAGTGGGTGAGGAAGAGGGCATAGCCATTGGCTTCCTGCTCGGTGAAGGATACTTCGCCTCGCCTCATCTCGTCATATCGGGCGTTGGCCGAAACCAGCGTCAATTGAAACTGCGCCAGCGCCTTGAGAACAGCCGCACCTGTGATCGCGCTATCCCCAAATGCTTCATAGAACAAGGGCGGATAGCGTTCGCTTTCCTGAAGTTTCTGCACGATGTGCTGGATATTTTCGCCCATTTCTCCGGGGTGACTGATGGGCGCCAATGCCTGCATATCCAGATGATTGATAGCGCCGTCCCACATGAAAGTGCTCTGCCAGGCCAGGTTAAACAATGCCGGAGCGTTGCGCGTCCCGATTTGGTCGTGGATGCCGTGGCTCAGGTCGTGGTCGGTATGGGCGAATGCATTGTAGGGCGAATGGCAAGAGGCGCAAGAAATCGTGAGATCCTGAGATAAAATCGGATCGTAGAACAAGGCCCTGCCCAGCTCGATGGTTTCGCTGCGCAGCTCATTTCGACTGAAATCATAGACAGGTTCCGGAAAATAGGCCGGATACTCCAGCAAGCCAATAACCAACGGCTGCATGGCCAGGCAGCCTGCACTGAGCAAAATCGTGAGAATGTATTTCATGATTATCGGTGAATCGAAAACATGGAGGGAATCAAGCGAGACAGCGCTACGGCTTGCGCGTTGGGGCTCATCACCTGATAGGTCTGCCGAATGTCAACCTGCTCCAGAAAGCGCTCCATTGCGATGTCGATCACGAGATTGTCACCACTTTCAAGGGAAAGTTCCACCTGTTGGCTGGTCTTGTTCGGTGCCTGATAGCCGCCAATGTGATATTGAAATTGGTTTTTTCTGGCCGGACAACTCGGCGAGCTTCCCTCTAGCTTGAGGTTGATATAGCCGCTTTGCCAGGTCCAATACATGCCATTGGTGGGGTCAAGATCTCCGCCCATGGCCCCGGCCATGTTGGTGACAGAATCAATCCCAACCTGAAAGCGCACGCGGTCGGCTCTCTCAACAGCCGAAACCTCCAGCTTCAGGCTGGAAGGCGTCTCCGCATCGAGCAGGATATGTTGCTTGTTCGCGGTTCCCAGCTTCTCATTCCCCCGAAAAAAGGTGACATCGGAAAGGTATATTCTGAAGGCATCAACCTGGATACTGTCCTGGATCGAGGGCAAAAAGTAGTTTTTTCCTAACTCCAAGGGCTGTCCGTTGAGGCTGAGCTGAAAATTGATGGATTTTGTCTGGGC
>JANQTF010000286.1:0-5020 GCA_030731845.1 Bacteroidia bacterium
TCCGAGCTCGACACCACCGTGTTTGAAGAATACATGTGGACAGCCTATCGATCCCTCAAAAACTGGAATTACCGCTACGACCGCGAAGAAATCGCGGCTACGCTCTATCAGTTTTGGTGGACCAACCTCTACCGATCTATCTGGGAAGATGAATTTGACGTGAATTATCCGCTCGATTGGCCCAGCATCGCCACTACGGTGCAGATCCTCCGTGATTCCTCTGAGTTTTATTTCTATCAAAAAACAGGAAGCCCGACCAACTTTGACAGGCGTCGCCTGATCAACGAAGCGTTTGATCGTCTGGTAGGCGAGCTGAGCCAGGAGTTTCCAGATCAGAAAGACTGGAATTGGGGAGAGCGAAAAACCACCAATGTGACCCACCTCACGCGGGTGCTGAAGCCATTTAGCCGCACAGGCATCATTACCGACGGCATTGGCCACGTGCTCAACGCCACGACCCAAACCCACGGACCTTCCTGGCGCATGATCGTGGAGCTGGGCGATACGCCCAAGGCCTACGGCGTGTATCCCGGCGGCCAAAGCGGCAATCCTGGCAATCCAGGCTATGACGCATTTATCGAAAAATGGTCGGTTGGGGAATATTTCCAGTTGTGGCGCATGAGCTCGGTTCGGGACGAAAGTCAGGACATTCGGGGTCGTATCGCCATGCAGGGGACCAGGTAGAAGTTCAGCCATTCGCACAGCCACAACCCATCACCACCAGAAATAGAGCCTTACCATGCGCTTTTTGCTAAGATTCATCCTCATTCTTCTTTTCTCCTGGCTGCTTCAGCTGTTTCTGCCCTTTTGGTCGGTGGCGATTGTGGCCTTTGTGGTAGGTCTGCTGCTGAGTCAAAAGCGGAAAAAGCGGCTCTACGGACGGAATACGCCACCGGCACGCGCCTTTCTGGCCGGATTTCTCGCGATATTCTTGCTGTGGGGAGTCCGCGCGTTGTTATTGGATCTTGGCAATGAAAGTCTGCTCTCCCTCGAAATTTTCACCATCATCTTCCAATCACCCGAGGCGCTGCCCTATCCCAGCTACGTGATGATTGCCCTCAGCGCCACCATCGGCGGCCTGCTCGGCGGCCTCTCCGCCATGAGCGGCAACCTGCTCGGCGAGGCGATTCAGGGGTGAATCGGCTCGTATTCTTGTGGGTTTCTGGGGTCTCACAAATGTCATAAAGGGACAGTCGCTAAGAAATGGTTTTGGGCATAGTGATTTTTGCTATGGTGGGGCACCACAGGTCCGGAGCCCTTCCGAAGCTTTTGTTCCAACTTTTTCGGAATGGTTAAGGCCTTGTAGGTATATTTTTTTTGATTGTAATTGTCTGATATTCAGAATATTGAATTGGTTCTAGGGTGATTCTTTTAATAAAAGATAGAAAATAAAAAATCGGTGCAACGATTTGTCGAATTCCCAGATACTGTTATTGAAACCGTACGGCAAGCGTTTGATTTTTTATCCTTCTTTTCCACCCTTTTTAACAATGTCACTAATGAATACGACAAGCAAACTGATTTTTTCAATGCTATTGTTGGGCTTGCTATTTGCATCCTGCGACAAACAAAATATTGATGAGATCATTCCTGAAAGTCCAGTGTTTCAGACCGACACCATCGACGTGAATCCCTATGTCAAAAGTCTGCAATCAGTGAATCAAGACTCCCTCAAGCTCGACTGTATCAGCATTCCTCTTCCAATCGATTTTCTCCAGGCCTCCGGAAATACGGTGACGGTGAATACCGAAGCAGAACTGGACTCTGTCAGCCTGCTGCCAGATAGCTTGGTGGACTTTGTGTATCCCTTTGATGGGTACATTGGAACCAGCGTGGTTACCTTTCAGCAGGTTGAGGATTTTATTCCCGCTTTAATTACTTGTGGATCAATTGTGATTGATAGCACATTTAATTGTTCCAATCAACTGCCCCACGTCCTCCTGTTTTTCAACGCGCTGAATATTTTCACATTGAACCGATATGTGTACGAGATCAACTACCCGGTTACCTTGGTGGTCAATGGAACCCAGGTTGTGCTCAACCAGGACAGTGATTATCTGCCCGCCATTGGTGGCTCGCCCTCTAACCTCCCGCCAACTGACCTCGTGTATCCGATCACGATCACACAGTTTGGCCGTGACATCGTCCTGAACAGCGACAATGACGTCTGTGCTTTCTATCAGACCCTGGATGAACCCTGTGCGAACAAACCAGAGCACATTCAGTTCTTCTTCAACGAAGGTCCCGGAAGGCCCATTAATTGTACCTACTTCATTGACTATCCGGTAGGGATTGTGTCTGACGGCGATACGCTCCAGATTCAAACCAGAGACGAGTATTTGACAGAGTTGAATTCGTCACCGAATGCATACAACGATATAGAATTGCTCTATCCGGTTACTGCAACCGAATTCAATAATGGGCAGCAGATTATCTTTGGCTCAGGTTCAGATATTTGCCAGTACTATAACAATTGCCAGTAATTGCCCACCTATTACCTCAAGTGCAGCAATGCACTTGAGGTATTAACTTTATCTAAAGTGGTAGATCAAGCATTGATTAAGTCAGTAAAGGAACGCAACCAAGCAGCTTTTAAAAAGCTGTATGAGAGTTGCATTCGCTATGTTTATTCAATCGTGAAAAGGTACGTGTCGAAGGAAGATGATCATCAAGATGTTATTCAAGAAATTTTTGCTCGCATTTTCTTGAGCATTGATTCATTCGATGACAAAAAAGGGGAGTTCAAATTTTGGCTACGGAGACTTACGATCAACCAATGTATTCGGCACTATCACAAGCAAGCAGCATCCATGGACATTGACTCGCTCGAATCAGCAGCTGGGGTGCAGTCAACCCTCGACGAAAAAATCAGCAACTTGTCGAAAGATGATATTTTGCGGTTTTTATCAGGAATGCCTGAGGGGTATCGACAAATTTTTATGATGGTGGTCATGGATGATTACACCCATCAAGAGGTAAGTGACATGCTGAATATTAGCCCCGAAACATCCAGATCGCAATTGCACAGGGCAAAGAAATGGATCAGAGAAAATCGTTCTATTAACAACCTAAACTTGTTGGTTTATGGACTCTAACAACAACAAAATCAAGAATTGGATGCAAGGGGACGATCATCAGCCACTTCCTCCTGAATTGGATTGGAGTAAAATGAAAGATGGAATCTTTGATAAGATGCAATCCATTGAGCAAGCGGAATCCTCCCCTGATAATCGCCAGCGTTCCTGGAAAAGAATTGGCTTATTCCTTTTCCTGTTTTTTACGTTGTCGTTCGGTCTGTATTCTCTCCTTCATAAATCGAAAACAGATCAACATCCTGAAGCCTATGATGTCGTCCAATTACCAGAGGCCGATACCTGCGAAAGTGAATCAAGTATCACCACTAATTCGGCTTTAGCGAATCAGCCTGAGCGTTCTGGGAATGACCTCCAGGAAAATGGGGAAGACCTTCTCGATAAGAACAGTCAACAGAAAGGAGATCACCTTCTGCTGGCTTATGAAAACTCAGGCTTAAACCAGGATTCGAAGAAATCCCAGGGAACCCAATTGGAGGTGGATCAAGGGCTAGCAAACCAAAACCTAGGTGCCAACTATCCACAGAACAACCTGCTTACCACAGATCTCATTGGGACTACTCACAGTGCGCTTGACACAGGACAAAAGGCTTACAGTCCTTCGACAGAAACAAGACTCGGAAATCGAATGCTGTACCCAGGACTCCAACCGATATCACCATACGGTTTTGATCAAGTTGGTCTTGGAAAAACGAACCTTTCCCTGCTTGATCTTCAGAACATAGATAGTGTATCTCGTCCAGCCACGCATCGTTTTAGATTTCCTGATCAATTGATTGTGGAAGGTGGAATTAACTATTGGAATGAAGGTTATGGCAACAGCAAGCCCGACAGAGCCCAATATGAAGCGCCCATCCCGTCATTTCAGGTACAAGGGTCCTATATGAAAGGCCTCAAAGGAAGCTATTTCGTCATGGCTGGCTTGCAATATCAGCAACTGGAAAGCAAGCTGGACTACAGAAATACCATCGAGGATTATAAAATCACCCTCATCGACACCGTCCTGCAGGTGCAAAACAATTTGCTTACCGGAAAGCAGACCATCATTCGTGGAGATGTCGAAGAGCTCGTTAATGCCGAACGTAGAGTCATACATTACAACAAGACACAGTTATTCAAAGCATCATTGGCTCTCGGGAAACGTTGGCGGTTCAATTCCTTCCAGACCGATGTATATCTTGGAGGCGCGCTGAACAGTGTGGTTCGCAATCAAGGAAGAATGTTCCTGGAAAACGAAATCATTGATTACCAGGGAGCTTCAAATTCAGCCTTTCAAAATCAATGGACACTAGATGGTGTTCTTGGGGTAAGATTCCACTATCTCCTCACCCCAGTCATTGGGATAACCACTGGTTTTCAAACTCAAAAAAGTCTGATGAATTGGAGTAATCAAGAGGGGATTAATTTTTACCCCGCTTCATTCGGCTTGCAAATGGGATTGAGTTACTCCTTGAGATGATGCGAGGAGGAGTCCTTTGAGGTGTCAGGAGTCAGATGAGAGAAGTCCTTTGAGGTGTCAGGGGTCAGAAGCGAGAAGACAGACAAGAAGGCGTGGCCTGTCGGGTAGCCGAAGGGCGTGGTTCATCCGGTGGCTGAGGCTCTCGAAGCCCCGGATCTAGTATGGACCTGTCCATACGAAGCCATGCATCTCTGCCTTCGAGAGCCTCAGGCATCGAGTTCTTCTTGTCTCGCCTCCCACCTCTCAACATCTCGCTTCTCAATAGTCCCCCGACAGGGCTCCTCTCCTTGTGGGTAGGCCTGAAGCGTAATGGCCGAAGGAGATGCGGGGGTGAGGATGTTTCTTACAGGAGAGCGCTGTGCGCCAGAGGGTGGACCACGGCTGCTTTTGTCCACCCCGGTCCAGATCAAGGCCAGTCCCCCGACAGGGCTCCTCTCCTTGTGGGTAGGCCTGAAGCGTAATGGCCGAA
>JANQTF010000286.1:5120-13051 GCA_030731845.1 Bacteroidia bacterium
GTGGGTAGGCCTGAAGCGTAATGGCCGAAGGAGATGCGGGGGTGAGGATGTTTCTAAAAGGAGAGGCCTTGTGCGCCAGAGGGTGGATCCCCCGCCGCTTGGTCCACCCCGGTCCCGGCCAAAGCGCCGGGCCCACCCCGCCCGCGGGGTAGAGCGACTTCGGCGCGGCGATTCAGCCCTCGGGCCCCAAAAGTCATGTTGCTTCAAACAAGCAATTCATGTAAGATCCGAAACCGGGCGATCAGAAAGCGTTGGGGAATCCGTCTATCCCGAATTCTCCCGAATCCTGAATTTTAGCCAATTCATTCCGATTTTCAGCTTCATCCCTGCGTTGATGTCAGGGCAACCTTGGGGATGCCTCTGCTGATATCTATGCCCAGGAGGACGTAAGTTCCTTTTCAAGGATAATTCGGCAATTCGATAAAAAAGGAAATTATTTGTAGTAGAAAATCTGGTTACTCAAATAATCCCAACTCATGATTCGCACGCTACTGGTCCTCCTTGCCAGTACGCTCTTCCAAATTACCGCCACTGCCTCAGATCCTGATCTGTCGGCTCCAGTCCTGCCTGAATCTCGTGCCTTTCAATGGGTGGAAACCCAAGAGGCTTCTTATTTCCTCCTCGCCCTGCCGGGCAGACAGGTGCGCTTCCTGCCCGGAGGCACCGTGAGCATGGCCGAGTATCGCCGGCAGGCCGACGATACCGACCCGCGATTCCTCCCCGACGATCCGAAGGCACATCAGTACGAAGTCATGGTGTGGAACTGGCAGTGGTCTGCCGACCACGCAGAGAAAGCCCCCACCGGCATGGGAAACCTACAGCGCAGCACGCTCCAGCAAACCGATCCTGCCAAGCAAGACCTCTTTGCAGAACTGTGGTACAAAGACATTCATCCCGGAATTGATCTTCGCTATTATCTGACCGCAGAAGGCCAGCTGAAATATGATTTCATTGTCGCGCCCGGTGCCGATCCTTCTTTGATCACTGCCGAAATTTCGGGTGGCGATTTTGACAAAATTGACAGCAAAGGAAGACTCGTCGTAGAAACGCCCTGGGGCAAGATTCGCGATGAGGCGCCGGTGAGTTTCGTGCAGCGCGAGGGCGCATGGCATGACATCGCCTCTGGCTACGAGCTGTCCGAAGGGATGCTGCACTTTGACATAGACGCAGAGCGCGCCTCGACCGAAACGCTGATCATCGACCCGCTCACCATGAGTTGGTCCACCTTTTTGCACAGCTCCACCTCCGACGACTATGTGATTGCCATCACCCGCGATGCCAACAATTTCATTTACGCTGCTGGCTACACCGAGACGCCTACGTTTCCCGTTACGCCCGGAGTGTATCAAGGCTCTTTCCAGGGCGTGATTGACGCATTTGTGAGCAAATTGGGCCCCAATGGCGATTATCTCGTCTGGTCCACCTACCTCGGCGGTAGCGATTGGGATCTGGCCTACGCCATGGACATTGATGCGAATGGCAGACTCTATGTGGGGGGCTATACCGCCTCTTCTGATTTCCCGGTGACCGCCAATGCCGCGCAGCAGGGCAAAGAAGGATTCATTGATGCGTTTATCGTATGCATGAATCTGCAAGGCACGGCGATTCACTATTCTACCTATCTAGGTGGCAGCGATCGCGATTATCTCTACGATCTCATCTGCACTGCTACGGGGCAGGTCTATGTGACTGGCTACACCTTTTCCGGTGACTTTCCCGTCACCATGGGCGCGTATGATCAGAGCTATAATGGTTATGGCGATGCATTTGTGACGGGTATTTCGGCCAATGGCAGCTCCTTGCTGTTTGCCTCCTATCTCGGTGGCACCGGGTTCGACATGGGGCAGGCCCTCGCCCAGGCGCCCGATGGCAAGATTGGCGTAGTTGGCAATACCAATTCGCTCAATATTCCGCTGGTGAATCCGCTGTTTTCTCAGCTCAATCTCGGTGGCGGCAATGCTACCGACGATGGATTTTTCTTCCGGATCAGTGAAGACGGAAGCACCCTCCTCAATGGCACCTACCTTGGCGGCAGCGGTTCTGATGGGCTCTATGCGGTTCAGGTGAATGCCGTTGGCGACTGGTTTATGGCTGGGAACACCTACTCCACAGACTTATTCACCACGGTCAATGCCTACCAGAAAAATTATCAGGGGAATGGGGACGTGATGGTAGCCCGACTCAGCGCCAACGCAACGAGTGTGAATTACCTGACCTATTTGGGCGGGACGGATGTGGATTATCTGAAGGCCATCGCGGTAGAGCCCGACGACGAACTTTATTTGCTGGGAGCCACCCGATCTGCCAATTGGCCGGTGACTGGCGGGGGTGCGCCCCTTGCCGGGCAATATGACAGCTATCTCACGCACCTCACCGCCAATGGTGCCGCGATCAACAGCTCAGTGCTGCTCGGCGGAAGCTATAATGACTATCCCCGTTCCCCCAGCGGCCTGGACCTCACGGGCAACAAGCTGGCCTTGGCGATCACCACCCATTCCATCAATGTGCCTTCAGCGGGCAATGGTTTTCAGAAAAACAAGCTCAACGGCCTGGCCGATGCGCCCTGGCTCGTGGGACTTGAAGGAGACGTGGTCTTGGATGCAGTCATGGAGCCCGATCTGGAGCAAGCATTGGCAGTCGGAAATGCCTTTGCAGTGAGCTGGGACGGAGATACCTGGGCTTGGTCTATGGAGAAGGAAATGGAGGAACAAATTCGTCTGTCTCTCTGGAACATGATGGGGCAATCCATTTGGGAGGAGCAAGGAACCCAGTCGAGTGGCGACTTGAGGAGCGTTCATGCAGCTGCGGGCACCTATGTGCTCAGGGCCATTAGAGCAGATGGAACCCAGTTTCATACACAGATTCTTTGGAGATGAGGATCAGCGAATGGAGAATTTCTTATCTTTCACGAATGACTGTGGAGGAAATTCAGCATCAGACCAAAAAATGGGTCGAGCAGTTTGTGATCGGGCTGGGCCTGTGTCCATTTGCATCGGCGCCGATGCGCGCCGGACTTGTTCACATTAACGTGAGCGAAGCCACCACCCTGGAGGCCCTCGTAGCCGATCTGGTGCGGGAGGTGGAGCAACTCGTGGCCCGGTCGCGAGGCGAGCGGGAGACCACCCTCCTCGTGACGCCCTTTGTGCTGGAAGATTTTGAGGAGTTCCTCGATTTTCTCAGCGAAATGGAAGCTCTCTGGGAGGAGGCCAATCTCGATGGCGTATTGCAGCTCGTGTCTTTCCATCCCGACTATCGGTTTGCGGGTGCTCCAGACAATGATCCCGCCAATGCGACCAACCGATCGCCCTTCCCCATGCTGCATTTGCTGCGGGAAGACAGCGTCACCGAGGTGCTCGAAACCCATCCCGACCCCGATGGCATTCCTGAGCGCAATGTGCGCCTGCTTCGCCGCATGGGCGATGACGGGATTCGGCAGGTGATGACATGATCTGGGCTGAACGAAGGACCTACGTCCTCTGTTGCCATAGTTGCGGCTTGCGATTGTTGTTGAAAAAAACGCAATCAGCATTCTCTCGCCGTTAAAATTGGTGGTCAAAGTCATCCTGTTGAGAAGTGCGTCAGTCGCGAAGCGACTGAGCTGTTGGCGGTGGACGATATTTCAACATCGCAGAATCCCCGTTCGCTTCTTCCCAGCAAATATTGCTCTACGTGATCAAACGATTTCTCGCTCTCCATCATAAATTCGGCGGATCAGATCAGTTCCAATCGGTCCATTCTCCCAAAACCATCATATTTCTTGTATCTTGAAAAGATAAATCGCCCTGCTCTGTTGGGAGAGGAGGCCTTGTGGACCCCTTTTATGACCGAATATCTACCTTCTTCTGCGAACGAGAGATTCTTCCTGCAAATAATTCGGGGAAAAGAAATGATCATGCTTTCTGCCCTTCACAGAATCTATCTTGAGTGTTTCACATCTCTTCGAATGTTGGTCGGGATATTGATGTGGCTCACGGTGATGATGAATCATCTTGTTGGTCAGACCCTGCCATCCAGGTTACCAACTCAGGCCATTGCCATTGAGCATATTACCGCCAAGGAAGGTCTCGCCTCCGAAAAGGTGATTTCTGTGGCCCAGGATCACCAGGGATTTCTTTGGATCGGGACGCAGGAGGGCTTACATCGATATGATGGCTATGAACTGGTGTTGTATCAGCATGATCCGGAAGACTCTCTTTCCCTCACCAACAGCACCGCTGAAACCGTGTTTGTGGACCGATCTGGAACCCTGTGGGTAGGAACCTTGAATGGCTTGAATCGCTATGATCCGGAGACCAATACGTTCAAGCGCTATTCCTACAGCGAGGTTGATTCGAGCAGCATCAGCTATCCCAACATTCATGATATGAAGGAAGATGCAGAGGGACGCCTGTGGATCGCGACAGGTGGTGGGGGAGTGTGCCGCTATGACCCGCTCACAGATGCTTTTGTCAGGTATCAATACGATCCCAATGATCCCGGAAGTTTGAGTCATAATGTAGCCACTGTCCTCTATCTGGACCGGGAGGGCGTATTCTGGGTTGGCACGGGCTCGCCCTGGGACCTGGAGACCAACCGGGGAGGATTGAACCGCTATGATCCAAATTTGGATGCTTTTGAACGATTTGAACATATTCCTTCAGATCCTCATAGCCTCTCATACAACGAAATCAGTGCGATGTATGAGGATCGGGCAGGTAGGTTTTGGGTAGCCAATTGGGGAGATGGCTTACAGCTATTTGACCGGGAAAGGGGCGTATTTCAGGATGCAGAGACGAGCCCAGATCTCTTTGCTACCCTAAAATGGCCTCTCATGCGCACGTCAAACGGGCCCAATGGAACCATTCGCTTTTTTCACGAAGACGCAGAGGGGATTCTCTGGATTGGCGGATTTCTCGGTGGTCTGGACCGATACGACCCGATCAAGGAGTCGATCACCCATTTTGGTTTTGACCGGCAGACCCCGCATGGACTGAGTGACAATGCGGTTTGGTCTGTTTTCCAGGATCGGCATCAGGTTTTGTGGGTGAGTACCTGGAAGGGGTTAAACAAAATCAATCCCGCTCCTTCTCAATTTGAGTGGATCTCCTCTGGTAAGCAAAGCCCTTTCGGCCTCCATGAAGGACACGTAGAGGAGATTTTGAGTGATGCACAGGGATTGGTGTGGGTGGGGACCTGGAGCGGGCTGGAATGCTATGACCCTGTTACGAGTAAAAGCAAGAAGTATGAAATCGGGGAAACGATGCAAGGGATGGTGTTGGCCCTTCATGAAACAGAGGAACATGAACTCTGGGTCGGTACTCTGCAGTATGGCCTGGCCCTCTTTGATCGGCGTTCTTATACATTCAACCTGTACAATGACGCCGAACCCGATTCCGACAACGCTAACAACAGACGGGTCACCCGCATCCACGAGAACCCTTCCGGAGAACTTTGGGTGATTGAAAACGATCAGCTCAAGCTGTTTTCACCCAAAAATAAACGATTTATTCCCGTTCCGGCCGAGGTGGAATCGATGATTGTTTTTTCGATAGCCGCGGCAGATGGCCAACGCATCTGGCTGGGAAACGACCAGGGACTAGACCTTTTTGACCCCTCGAATGGCGTTGTGAAATCTTTTTTGAGAGGATTTGTGGTCAGGTGTGTGTTGCCAGACGAAAAAGGAGGTCTGTGGTTGGGGGTCGATGGACAGGGACTGATCCACTTTGATCCTGCGACCGGAGAGTACGACCAATTTACGACACGCGAAGGGCTTCCTAGCCAAACCATACGAGCACTGGTGCTGGATGACACGGGCAAATTATGGATCAGCACCAATTATGGCCTCGCATGGATGAGTTTTCATCCCACTCAGATTCACACCTTTACCCCCGCCAATGCGCCGCCGATTCAGGAATTTTACCCCGAATCCGTCACGAAAACGGCTTCGGGCCACTTGATATTTGGCGGAAATGGAGGATATATCCGCTTTGACCCGCACATGATTCAGGCAGATCCCGTTGCGCCAAATCCTGTCCTCACCGGACTCAGGCTATTCAACCAACAAGTTGATTTCAGAAAGCTTCATGATTCAGCCCAACCCATCGCCTTCAACCACGATCAGAATGACCTGACCTTTGAGTATGCAGGCCTTCACTTTATCCACCCAGAAGAAAATACCTACCGCTATCTCCTCGAAAACTATGAAAAGGACTGGCGCTACGTAGGGACGCAGCGGTCAGCGATTTATCCCAACCTACCTCCGGGCTCCTACACCTTCCGGGTGCAGGCCGCTAATCAGGATGGCATCTGGAGCGAGGAGTCAGCCGCCTTGATGGTGCAAGTTTTGCCTCCATGGTGGCAAACGGGCTGGGCAGGGCTGCTCTTTGGAGTTCTTTTGGTAGCAGGAGTTTACGGCGTGCACCTGTTCCAAAGAAACAGACTGTTGCAGAAAGAGCGATCCCGTGCCAATTTACAGGAAGCCAGGCTGCGCACAGAAGTGGCAGAATCAAAGGCCCAACAGCTCAAAGAGCTCGACGAAGCCAAGGCCAACCTATACGCCAACATCACCCATGAATTCAGGACGCCGCTGACGGTCATCATGGGAATGGTCGAGGAGATTGGGGGATATGAGCACGAGCGAACCATCATCAGCCGCAATAGTCAGAACCTGCTACGCCTCATCAATCAGCTCCTCGACCTGGCTAAGCTCGATTCCGGAAGCCTGAAAGTGAATCTGGTTCAGGGGAACATTCTCCATTATCTCCAATACCTCACCGAGTCCTTTTATTCGATGGCAGGAGAAAAGCACCTGCGCCTGACTTTTTATTCTGAAATCGAAGAGTTGGTGATGGACTTTGACGAAGAAAAAATCCAGCACATCATCTACAATCTGCTATCCAATGCCATCAAATTTACAGACAAAGGGGGCAAGGTGGTCCTTCACGCTACGGTGGTCACCATGGAAGCAAAGCGCTTTTTGCAGCTGAAGGTACAGGATACGGGCTGCGGAATTTCTCCGGATCAGCTATCGCATATTTTTGACCGATTCTATCAGGCAGATACTTCCCACATACAAAAAAATCAGGGTACCGGTATCGGCCTCGCGCTCACAAGAGAACTAATAGACCTCATGGAAGGCAGGATCGACGTCGTGAGTAAGCCGGGAAAAGGGACTACGTTTACCCTGTTGCTGCCAGTGCTCCTCCAGCCCGAGACGCCCATTCTGGTCAGGAAGACCGTCCAAAAGCAACCGGGATTATCACAAGCAGCATTCCCCCCAACTGAAACTCCAGGCATAGACGAGGGAAGTCAGCCAGAGCATGAAAAACCCGTGTTGCTTCTCATCGAAGACAATGCCGATGTGGTGAGGTATATCGTCAGGATTCTGGAACAGGAATATCACATTCATACGGCTCCAAACGGACAACTTGGAATTGAGCAGGCATGGGAGATCGTGCCCGACATCATCATCAGCGATGTGATGATGCCCGAAAAAAATGGCTATGAGGTATGTGCCACGTTAAAGGCCGACGAGCGAAGCAGTCATATTCCCATCATCCTCTTGACAGCCAAAGCCACGGTGGATGCCAGGATCGAAGGCCTGAAAGTCGGGGCAGATGCTTACCTCGTCAAGCCATTTCACAAGGAAGAATTATTTGTGCGCTTGGCAAAACTGGTAGAGCTTCGGAAAGCCATTCAGGCGAGATATGCGGGTGCGCCACATTTTTCAGCCGAAGGAGAGGCACAGAATGAGCCCAGTTTAGATGATTTGTTTCTTCAAAAGCTGATCACCCTTGTAGAAAACCGACTCGATGATTCTGAGTTGAGCGTCTCGGACCTCTGCCGGGCGGTGGGCCTCAGCAACACCCAGGTCAACCGAAAGTTGAAAGCGCTCACTGGCAAGACGCCGAGCCAGTTTATCCGGTCGATCCGACTGCAACGCGCGATGGAAT
>JANQTF010000287.1:0-25941 GCA_030731845.1 Bacteroidia bacterium
AGAAAGTTGGCATGACCAGCATCTTCGACGAAAATCGGAGATCTATTGCCTGCACACTTATAGAGGCCGAGCCCAACGTGGTGACACAGCTCAAAACCCTCGAAACTGACGGCTACCAAGCTGTACAGCTCGGGTTTGATGAGGCAAAGGAGAAGAACACCTCCAAGCCTGAGATGGGTCACTTTCGTAAGGCTGGCACTACGCCAAAGCATCGCCTCGTGGAGTTTGACTTTGGAGATCAGATTGCGGAATTCAACCTTGGAGACCAAATCACCGTCGAGCTCTTTGAAGAAGGAGAATACGTGGATGTGATTGGGCTTTCCAAAGGAAAAGGCTTCCAGGGTGTTGTAAAACGCCACGGTTTTGCAGGGGTCGGTGGTCAAACACACGGTCAGCATAACAGAGGTCGCGCACCCGGTTCCCTGGGACCAGGTTCTACTCCTTCCCGTGTTTTTAAGGGAATGAAGATGGCTGGTCGCACCGGCGGAGATAGAGTGACAGTTCAAAACCTTCGGGTGTTGAAAGTCATTCCAGAAAAAAATCTTTTGGTCATTTCCGGCTCTATTCCAGGGCACAACGGAGGCTACGTCATCATCGAGAAGTAATCATGGAAGTAGCAGTCTACAACATCGAAGGTGCAGCGACAGGCCGCATGGTAAATTTGGAGGAAACAGTCTTCGGGCTAGAAACTCCTAGCGATCAAGCAATTTACCAAGACGTGCGTCTTATCCTCGCTAATCAGCGCCAAGGTACTCACAAGGCCAAGGGCCGTAGCGAAGTACACGGAACCAATAAGAAACCTTTCCGCCAGAAAGGAACCGGTAACGCCCGCCAGGGGGATCGCAAGTCACCATTGTTTCGCCATGGTGGTCGCATCTTCGGACCAGAGCCGCGCGATTATGGGTTCAAACTCAACCGGAAAGTAAAAGCTCTCGCTCGTCGTAGTGCATTGACCTACAAAGCAAGAGAAGATAAGGTTAAAGTGGTAGAAAGCTTCGGCTTTGAAACCCCAAAGACCAAAGAGTTTCTTAGCATCCTCACCAAGTTGAATCTCGCAGACAAGAAAGTTCTTTTCGTGCTGCCTGAGCAAGATAACATCCTGTATTTCTCAGGACGTAATCTACCCAAAGCACAGGTCGTAACTGCCGCAGATCTCAACACTTACGATATCCTCCATGCCGACACCATCGTGTTCCTGGAAGATGCTGTGAATGTGATTAACGAACGTTTAGCTAATTAAGCCCATGACTATTCTTAAGCGACCGATCATTACTGAAAAGACAACCGGCTTCACCGAGCGTGGTCTTACCCAGTACGGATTTGAGGTTGGAATCAAATCCACCAAAAATCAGATCAAAGCCGAAGTTGAGCGTGTGTATGAAGTAGAAGTTCTTGGTGTAAACACTCTGATTCAAAGAGGTAAAGCCAAAACCAGATACTCCAAGCGCGGTGTCGTAAAAGGCAAAAGCTCAAACTTCAAAAAAGCAATTGTGACGCTGAAGGAAGGTCAAGTAATTGACTTCTACAAGCATATTTAACAACTAGTGGCAGGTGGGAAGTATGGAGGTCGCCATGATTAACCCTTCGCAAGCCCCTGCATAAACACGAAATCATGGGCATTAGAAAACTAAAACCAGTAACTCCTTCCATGCGCCACATGAGCGTGTCGGACTTTGTGGAGATCACAAAGTCCACACCGGAGAAGTCTCTCACGGCGCCCCTGAAAAAATCAGGTGGAAGAAATAACAACGGACGCATCACCATGCGTCAGCGTGGCGGCGGTCACAAACGTCGTTACAGGATCGTTGACTTCAAGCGCGAAAAATTCAATGTGCCAGCAGAAGTGCTCGCCATCGAATATGATCCAAACCGCACAGCTCGCATCGCACTCGTGCAGTATGCAGATGGCGAAAAGCGATACATCATCGCCCCTGACAAAATCACCGTAGGACAAACCATCCTCTCTGGTGAAGCTGTCGAGCCAGCTGTTGGAAATGCCATGTACCTGAAGAATATTCCTACTGGTACTTTTGTGCACAACATCGAGCTGAAACCAGGAAAAGGAGCCGAAATGGCTCGTAGCGCCGGGTCTTATGCTCAGCTCACAGCTAAGGAAGGAAAGTACGTTGTACTTCGTCTTCCTTCAGGAGAAACCCGCATGGTATTGGCCACTTGTCTGGCCACTATCGGAACTGTTGGAAACGCTTCACACCAGAACATTGATCTGGGAAAAGCAGGCCGTAGCCGTTGGTTGGGCCGCAGACCAAGAGTGAGAGGCGTAGCAATGAACCCTGTTGATCACCCAATGGGTGGTGGGGAAGGTCGTTCTTCGGGTGGTCACCCACGTAACCGCAAAGGACTTCCTGCTAAAGGGTACAAAACTCGCGATAAGAAAAAATCTTCTAGCCGCCTGATTATCAGCCGCAAGAAGAAACGCAAGTAAGAGTTCAATTCATGAGTTGTTGAATGAGAGATTGGGAGAAGAAAGTTCGCTTCATTCAAACATCAACAAATCAATCGTTCGACAATTCAACTTCACTGAATATCCATGGCACGTTCGCTGAAAAAAGGGCCTTTTATCGATCCTAAGCTCGAAAAAAAGGTTTACACAATGAACGAGGGCGGCCAAAAGCGCATCATCAAGACCTGGGCCCGCCGCTCTATGATTTCGCCCGACTTTGTCGGTCATACCTTTGCCGTTCACAATGGCAACAAGTTCATTCCGGTGTTTGTATCGGAAAACATGGTGGGCCACAAACTCGGTGAGTTCGCTGCAACCCGGACCTTTAGGGGTCATGCGGGAAACCGTAAGGACAAAAGACGTTAGGAAAGATGGCGGAACAACTGAAAATGACCCGCAAGGAAAAAATTGCGGCAGGAATACCCAAAGAGCCCAAGCGTAAGAAAGCTTATGCTGAGGCCCTCAAAGAGCAGAAAGCTGATGAGATAAGGGTCGAACTACGTAACTTTCGCTCCTCCGCACGGAAAATGCGCATGGTGGTTGATCAGATTCGTAAGAGAGAGGTGTTCGATGCAATGAACGTTCTCAAACTCACGAATCGTGCTGCTGCTCCTGCTGCTGCCCGTCTCCTTAAATCTGGCATCGCCAGTCTCGAGGAAAAGCGTGAAGACGAGCGTGTGGACGTAGGCACTCACTATGTGAAAGAAGCCTTTGTAGATGCAGCCCGGATGCTTAAGCGTCTTAGCCCTGCTCCACAGGGGAGAGCCCACTTGATCCGCAAGCGTTACTGTCATGTGACTCTGGTGCTGGATCGAATTCCTGAAACTGACGAGTAATCTAAAAGTATAAGACTTTGGGACAGAAGACGCATCCAATCGGACTCAGACTAGGCATCGTAAAGGGTTGGGACTCCAACTGGTACGGTGGCAAAGATTTCTCTGAGAAATTGATCGAAGACGAGCAGATTCGCGCGTATCTCAACGCTCGTATCCCCCGCGGTGGCATTGCCAAAATTGTGATCGAAAGAACACTGCGCAAAATCACCATCACCATCCACACTTCCCGTCCAGGAATTGTGATCGGTAAGGGAGGTAAAGAAGTTGATAAACTCCGCGAAGAGATCAAAAAAGTGACCCTCAAAGATGTTCAGATCAACATTTTTGAAATTAAGCGCCCTGAACTCGATGCTGCTCTTGTAGGCCAGCAGATTGCTCAGCAGCTCGAAGGTCGTGTCTCTTTTCGTCGTGCTATGAAATCATCTTTGGCTGCAACTATGAGAGCCGGTGCTGCCGGTTGCAAAATCATGGTAGCAGGTCGATTGGGTGGTGCGGAAATGGCGAGAACAGAGCAGTATAAGCAAGGTCGTATTCCTCTGCAAACACTCAGAGCTGATATCGACTACGCTTTGGTAGAAGCCAAAACAATCTATGGAGTAATCGGGGTAAAGGTATGGATCTTTACCAAAGAGCTTTATGGAAAGGTTGACCTCTCCCCTGATGTTCAAGCTGAGCGTAACAAGCGTGCTCCAGGCCCAGGTGGTGATCGCGAACGCGGAGAGCGTGGCGATCGAGGTGGAGATCGCGGTGGACGTGGAAACCAAGGTGGCGGCGGTGCCGGTGCTGGTGGTGCAGGCGGAGACCGTAATCGTGGAAAGCGTAACAACAATCCTCGCGGAGGAAGATCCTAAGTGTGAAACGAGTTCAACAAGCTTTGCTGTTGAGATCTAACGAATAGAACCATGCTTCAGCCGAAAAAAGTAAAGTATAGAAAGGTCCAGAAAGGACGACTTAAAGGGAATGCACAGCGTGGTGCTGAGCTCTCCTTTGGGTCCTTTGGACTCAAGTCCCTGGAAACTGTCTATCTGACCTCCCGGCAGATTGAGGCTTGCCGGATTACGATTTCCCGAGCCATGAAACGGGAAGGAAACATGTGGATTCGGGTTTTCCCCTCAAAACCAATCACCAAGAAGCCGGCTGAAGTCCGGATGGGTAAAGGAAAGGGTAACCCAGAGTATTGGGGCGCGCCGGTCTTACCAGGTCTCATTCTCTTTGAAGTAGAAGGAGTACCCGAAAGCGTGGCCAGGGAAGCACTTCGCCTAGCAGCGAATAAACTTCCGGTTAAAACGAAGTTTGTCATTAGAAGAGACCTCCAAGCTTAAACGTCATGAAGGCCAACGAAATACGTGACCTCACCACAGGTGAAATTGTCGCACGCATCAAAGAGGAGCAAGAAAAGCTTCTTCGTCTTAGGCTTAATCATGCCGTTTCGGCTATTGAAAGCCCTTCCGAAATACGCGCCGTTCGAAGAGAGATTGCGAGATTGACAACGATCGTGCGTGAACGTCAAACTGCAGAGCAGAACACCAATTAATTCTGAGTCATGATCGAAACGACGGAAATCAGAAACCTTCGGAAAGTCCGGATCGGTAAGGTCGTCAGCGATAAGATGGATAAATCCATTGTAGTCTCGGTCGAGCGCAAGGTTAAACACCCTATGTATGGGAAATACGTGAAGAAAACTTCACGATTCATGGCCCATGACGAAAACAATGAGTGTGGAATCGGCGACACCGTGAGAATCATGGAAACCAGACCGCTGAGCAAATCCAAGCGTTGGCGCTTGGTTGAAATCATCGAAAAAGCCAAGTAAACCCGGCGGCCATCGCTGCTTGCCGCCTAACGAGATACCGCAATGATTCAGCAGGAGAGTAGAGTAAAGGTAGCCGATAATAGCGGAGCAAAGGAACTCCTTTGTATCCGGGTGCTCGGCGGCACAGGTCGTCGATATGCCAAGATTGGTGACAAGATTGTCGCCTCGGTGAAATCGGCTGATCCTTCCTCCAACGTGAAGAAAGGGGATGTTGTCAAGGCCGTCATCGTTCGCACTCGTAAAGAGCGCAGACGTCCAGATGGGTCTTACATCCGCTTCGACGACAATGCAGCAGTTGTGCTTGCCAATGATGGTGGTCCGAGAGGAACTCGTATCTTTGGACCAGTAGCACGCGAACTGCGTGAAAAAGGGTTCATGAAAATTGTTTCCCTGGCTCCTGAGGTACTTTAATCATCCCTCATTCAGGAAACTTAGAATTTGCTAGCGACATGAAAAAGCTGCACATAAAGAAAGGCGACAACGTGAAAGTAATCTCTGGTAAATACCGAGGTGAAACAGGAGAAGTCTTGAGGGTTATTCCTCAGACCGATCGCGCCATTGTCGAAGGAATCAACATGGTGAGCAAGCACACCAAGCCTTCTCAGACGTATCCCGACGGCGGGATCATCGAGCAGGAAGCTGCAATCCATGTGTCCAACCTCATGATTATCGACCCCAAATCCAAAGTCCCTACTCGCATCGGTCGCAAGCCCGCTGAAAGTGGAAAAGGATGGGTCCGGTATGCCAAGAAAAGCGGAGAACTTCTCCCTTAATCACGTAGCATCAGACGCGGGTCGGAAATTCGCGTCGCAATATTAACACGCTATGTCTAACGAGACTAGACTATTCAAACTCTACAAAGAGGAGCTCGTGCCGAAGTTGTTTAAAGAATTTAACTTTACTTCGGTCATGCAGGTCCCAAAACTTGAGAAAATTGTTCTCAACCGCGGTGTAGGTGAAGCTGTTTCTGACAAGAAACTCATCGACGCATCTGTCGAAGAATTCACCCAGATCGCCGGACAAAAGCCGGTGGTAACCCTCTCCAAGAAGTCGATCTCCAACTTTAAGTTACGAGATGGAATGCCAATCGGAGTAAAAGTTACCTTGAGGAAAGATCACATGTATGAATTCCTCGACCGATTGATCAATGCTGCCCTTCCGCGTGTGCGTGACTTCAGAGGAATTCCTGTTAAGGGATTTGATGGTCGCGGCAACTTCACACTCGGTGTGAAAGAGCAGATCATTTTTCCGGAAATCAACGTCGATAAGATTTCCAAAATCCAGGGCCTTGACATTACTTTTGTCACTAGTGCCCCTACTGATGAAGAAGCACTCGCCCTTTTGAAGGCATTCGGCATGCCATTCCAGGGTTTTGAACCCAAGAAATCTTAACGATATGGCCCGTAAATCATCGATCGCACGAGAAGCTAAGCGGCGCAAACTGGTAGAAAAGTATGCTGAAAAGCGTCGCAAACTCAAAGAGGAAGGCGACTACCAAGCACTCTCTTTGCTACCTAGAAACTCCTCTCCGGTGCGTCTGCATAACCGCTGTAAACTAACGGGTCGCCCCCGTGCTTACATGCGCAGATTCGGTATCTCCCGGATTAAATTTAGAGAATTGGCCCTACAGGGTAAGATTCCTGGTGTTAAAAAAACGAGCTGGTAATCATGTTTACAGATCCCATATCAGACTTCCTCACCCGGGTTCGCAATGCACAGGCCGCAGGCCATAAAATTGTCGAAATCCCCGCTTCAAATCTGAAGAAGGAAATTACTCGGGTACTCCATGAGCAAGGCTATATTCTCAAATACAAGTTTGTAGAAGATGGCCCTCAAGGTTCGATCAAAATTGCTCTCAAGTATGATCGAGCCTCCAAGAAACCTGCAATCTCTAAGATTGTACGTGTAAGTAAGCCTGGACTCAGAAAGTATTCCAAGGTGAACAAAATGCCACGTGTTCTTAATGGACTCGGTGTCGTTATCATGTCTACACCTTCTGGTGTAATGACAGCTAAGTCTGCCAAGGCCCACAATGTCGGTGGCGAAGTGTTGTGTTACGTTTACTAAGATCTTAAGCGATGTCCCGAATTGGTAAATTACCCATAAATGTACCTGCCGGTGTCTCCATTACGATCGATAAGTCGAACGTAGTCACCGTCAAAGGTCCTAAAGGTGAGCTCACCCGTAAGATTGATGCTGACATCAATGTAGCGGTTGAAGACGGTCAGCTCAATGTGACTCGTCCTACTGAGCAAAAACGTCATAAAGCTCTCCACGGTCTCTATCGTAGCTTGATCAACAACATGGTTGTTGGAGTGAGCGACGGATACGTGAAAGAGATGGAAGTTGTCGGGGTAGGTTACAAAGCAGAAGCAAAAGGGAATAACACCCTGGAGTTGAGCCTTGGATTCTCCCACCCTATTGTCATGGTTCTGCCTCCAGAGGTAGTAGTAGAAGCCGAAACCAAGCGTGGTCAGGCTCCCTCTATCAAGCTTCAAAGCCACGACAAAGAGCTGATCGGGCAGGTAGCTGCTAAGATCCGCGGATTGCGTCCACCAGAGCCTTATAAGGGCAAAGGTATTCGCTTTAAAGGTGAGCTTGTCCGTCGTAAGGCAGGTAAATCTGGTGGTAAGAAGTAATCTTTGGAATGGGAGCTTAGCTTCCGCAAAAAACTGAACAAGCGATGGCAAAGACCGCTGACAAAGTTCTTAGAAGATCACGCATTCGCCGCAGGCTTCGCTCCAGAATTACTGGAACAGCGGAAAGGCCCAGGCTCAGCGTCTTCAGGAGCAATAAACAAATTTATGCCCAGATCATAGATGATGAAGCAGGTGTTACACTTGTAAGTTGTTCTTCTCGGCAAAAAGACCTAAGTTCGCAGCCACTTTCAAAAACAGAGCAAGGCCGGGAAGTCGGCAAGAAGCTCGCCTCCCTCGCCAGAGAAAAAGGTGTAGAGCAGGTAGTATTTGACCGCGGTGGCTTCAATTATCACGGTAGAGTAAAAGCATTGGCTGAAGGTGCGCGTGAAGGCGGCCTTAACTTCTAATAAGACTATGGAACTGGCAAACGAAATCCGAGTCAAAAGTAGCGACGTCGAACTTGAAGAAAGGGTTGTTAAAATCAACCGTGTCGCTAAAGTAGTGAAAGGTGGACGCCGCTTCAGCTTCAGTGCGATTGTGGTGGTCGGTAATGGAAATGGTATCGTTGGCTACGGCCTCGGTAAAGCCAATGAAGTAACTGACGCGATCACTAAAGGCGTTGACGACGCCAAGAAAAACCTGGTGAAGGTTCACGTGGAAAAGGGTTCCATCCCCCACGATTCTTTCACCAAGTTCGGTGCCGCAAAGGTGCTTCTCAAACCTGCCGCTGCTGGTACTGGCGTTCTCGCTGGTGGTGCAATGCGCGCAGTTCTGGAAGCCGCTGGTATCAAAGATGTTATCGGGAAGAGTCTTGGATCTTCTAACCCTCACAACGTTGTGAAGGCTACGATCAAAGCACTTGCTGATATGCGTGACGCAAACGAAATCGCCCAAGCCAGAGGAATTTCTGTGGGCAAGGTGTTTAACGGTTAATAAGCAATACCATGTATCCAAAGGTGAAAATCACCCAGGTAAGAAGCTTGATCAGCCGCCCTTCCAACCAGAAAGCTACCATGGTAGCCCTTGGTCTTGGAAAGATGAATAGATCCGTTGTGAAAGAAGTCACCCCCCAGGTTCTGGGTATGATTAAGAAGGTGACTCATTTGGTTGTACTCGAAGAGACTGAGTAACATGAAGCTGCATACAATTTCCCCTGCAAAGGGATCTCGTCAGTCAGAAAAGAGAATCGGGCGTGGACAAGGCTCTGGTCACGGTGGTACTTCCACCAGAGGCCACAAAGGGCAGCAGTCGCGCAGTGGTGCAACTTTTCGCCCCTGGTTTGAAGGTGGCCAGATGCCCCTTCAGCGGAGAATCCCGAAATTCGGTTTCAAAAACCGTTTCCGTGTTGAGTACGCAGTAATCAACCTCGATACCCTTCAGGAGTATGCCGATGCATTTCCAGGAGAGACAATCGATCACGATTTCCTCGTGCATCACGGAAGAATCTCCAAAAAAGATCTCGTTAAGGTTCTTGGACGTGGAGAATTGAACGCCAAAGTTGAAGTTAAGCTGAACAAATACAGCGGAACCGCCAAAGCTGCTATTGAAGCAGTTGGTGGAACAGCTACCGAAGTCTAACATCGATGAGAGTACTGATCGAAAAACTCCGTAACATCTTCAAAATAGAGGAACTGCGTAGCAGAATTCTCTACACGATCCTACTATTGGGGGTGTTTCGACTGGGGACATTTGTCATCCTTCCGGGGATTGATTCAAGTACCCTCCAAGATTCATTCTCCAGCACATCCGGTGGAGCCGGTGGATTGCTGGATTTTGTTAACACATTCCTCGGAGGGGCTTTTGCCCGTGGTTCCATCCTCGCCTTGGGGATTATGCCATACATCTCCGCTTCCATTGTTGTTCAATTGTTGGGTGCGGTATTGCCGTCCATTCAAAAATTGAGAACTGAAGGGGAAAGTGGACAACGGAAAATGAATCAAATCACCCGCTACCTAGCTGTGATTATCACTATGGGCCAGGCTGCTAGTTATGTAGTTTACCTGCAGGGACAATTCGGTTCAGCTGTTTATGGAAATGGTGTCTTGTTTTGGCTTACAACGATTGTTATCCTCACCGCCGGAACCATGTTCCTTGTTTGGATGGGCGAAAGAATCACAGATAATGGTATCGGAAACGGGGTTTCTCTTCTAATCATGATCGGGATCATTGCAGGTTTTCCAGCTGCTCTTGTTCAGGAAGGAAGCTCTACCCTCCCTATGAACTTCTTCATTGAAATTCTCGGTTTGGGTGTCGTAACCATGGCTGTAGTTGCGTTGACTCAGGCTACCCGTAAAATACCGATCAACTATGCCCGCCAGATGATGGGCAACAGGGTTGGTCAAATGGGTGGTGGAAACACTGCAAGACAATATATTCCACTGAAAGTGAATAGTGCAGGGGTAATGCCGATCATTTTTGCTCAGGCGATCATGTTCCTCCCAGCCACGCTGATCCAGTTTGCTGGTGGAAGTGGATCTCTTTCAGGAGTTGTCTCAGCGCTGAGCGATATTACTGGAGTATGGTATAATTCGATTTTCTTCTTGATGATCATCGTGTTCACCTACTTCTATACTGCCATCTCTGTGAATCCAAATGAGATAGCGGATCAGCTAAAACGCAATGGTGGATTTATTCCTGGGATCAAACCCGGTAAGAAAACCGCTGCCTACATTGACAATATCCTCAGTAGAGTTACCCTGCCGGGTGCGATCTTCCTTGGCTTTGTCTCTATTTTCCCGGCTATCGCCATGAAAATGGGTGCATCACAAGGATTCGCTCAGTTCTTCGGTGGAACTACGCTACTGATTATGATTGGAGTTGTACTCGATACACTTCAACAAGTCGAAAGTTATCTTCTCATGCGCCACTATGACGGCTTGATGCAGTCTGGTCGTGTGAAAGGAAGAAAGAAAAGTGGATTAGCAGTCCAAGGTCGTCGTGGATGATTTGTAACGTATTATGGCTGAACAGATCATTCTAAAAACGGCTGAAGAGATTGAGCTAATTCGAAACAGTTCTTTATTAGTAGGAAAAACTCTCGGGGAGCTAAAGAAGCATATCCAACCTGGAGTCAGTACCCTTCACTTAGATCAGATAGCGGAAACTTTCATTCGCGATCATGGTGGTGTACCGGCCTTCAAAGATTACAACGCTTCTTTTGCCGACTATCCCTTTCCGGGAAGCCTTTGTACTTCTGTCAATGAGCAGGTTGTACATGGGATTCCATCCGACAAAGTGATTCTGCAGAATGGAGATTTGATCTCGATTGATTGTGGGGTTTTGATGAACGGATATTTCGGAGATTCCGCCTACACCTTTGCAGTTGGAGAAGTTAGTTCCAAGAAGCTTCGGCTGATGCAAGTGACCAAGGAATCTTTGTACAAAGGGATTGAGATGGTTGTTGCTGGAAATAGGATAGGAGATATCTCCTATGCAGTTCAGAAACACGCCGAGAGATTTGGCTACAGCGTAGTGAGAGAAATGGTTGGTCATGGACTTGGCGTGAGTTTACACGAAGCGCCTGAGGTTCCCAACCATGGTAAAAAGCGCTCGGGTCCTGTGTTGGTAAATGGAATGGTAATTGCCATTGAGCCAATGATTAACATGGGTAAGCGATTTATCAAGGTTGGCAATGATGGTTGGACAGTGATGTCAACCGACCGTCAACCTTCAGCTCACTATGAACATAGTGTTGCCATTGTAAATGGTCAACCGGAGATTTTGTCTACCTTTGCTTATATCGAAAACTAAATTTCAATTGAATTTTGGCTAAACAAGCTCCCATTAAAGTCGATGGTGTGGTAACGGAAGCGTTACCCAACGCAACATTTCGGGTAAAGCTTGAAAATGGACATGAGTTGCTCGCTCATATTGCAGGGAAAATGAGAATGCACTATATTCGCATCCTTCCTGGCGATAGGGTAGCTTTGGAGCTCACTCCATACGATCTCAGCAAGGCTCGCATCGTTTACCGGTACAAATAAGAACTCTCAGCCTAGAAAGCTGTTACAACGGGTACGAATTATGAAGGTTAAGGCTTCAATCAAAAAGCGGAGTTCAGATGATATTATCATCCGCCGCAAGGGGAAACTTTATGTGATCAACAAGAAGAACCCCAAGCATAAGCAACGTCAAGGCTAGTAACGAACTGATTTATGGCACGTATTGCAGGCGTAGACCTACCAAAGAACAAGCGGGGCGTGATTGGCCTCACCTACATTTTCGGCATTGGCCGCACAAGATCTATCAAAATCCTCGCGGAAGCAGGTATTGATGAGAACAAGCGCGTCAATGATTGGGATGATGATGATATCGTGAGTATTCGCCGGATCATCGGTGATGTGTATAAGGTTGAAGGAGCACTCAAGAGTGAGATCCAGCTGAACATCAAGCGATTGATGGACATCGGATGCTACCGTGGGCTTCGTCACCGTAAAGGGCTTCCACTCCGTGGACAGCGTACCCAGACCAATGCCCGTACAAGGAAAGGTCGTCCGAAAACTGTAGCTAACAAGAAGAAGGCTACCAAGTAATGACAAGTCTGGTTTGTGGAGTGGATTGTTTCTGCTTTGCAACCATAAATAAGAGCTAACATGGCTAAAACTCAAAGAGCGCCTAAGAAGAAGAAAAAAGTAGATGCCGTAGGGCAGGTTCATATTTCTTCGTCTTTTAACAACGTCATTATTACCATCACTGATTTGGCTGGGAATACGATTTCTTGGTCTGCTGCTGGTAAAATGGGCTTCCGTGGTTCTAAAAAGAACACACCCTATGCTGCCCAGGTTGCTGCAACAGATTGTGCCAAAAAAGCCTATGATATGGGCTTGCGCAAAGCTGAAGTCTTTGTGAAAGGCACTGGTGCTGGTCGTGAATCCGCTATCAGAGCTGTGAATGCAGTTGGTATCGATATCACCATCATTCAGGATATTACTCCGCTTCCACACAATGGATGTCGCCCTCCCAAGCGCCGTCGCGTTTAATTACATATTGTAACCTCGGGATACAGGTTCGTGGTGGGCTGGTCTTCAGCTTGCGATCACGATCACCTGTTCTCCTTATTTTTAAGCTTACTTTACATGGCTCGTTACAGAGGTCCCAAGACGAAAATCGCCAGACGCTTCAAAGAAGCTATCTTTGGTCCAGATGCGTCTCTTGAAAAGCGTAAATACGGTCCTGGTCAGCATGGCCGCAACCGTCGTCGCAAGCAGTCTGAGTATTCTACTCAGCTTCAGGAAAAACAAAAAGCCAAGTACACCTACGGTATTCTTGAGCGTCAGTTCCGCAAAACTTTCGACGAGGCAGCTCGTCGTCAAGGAGTAACTGGTGAAATCTTTCTTCAGCTCCTCGAAAGCCGTCTTGACAATACTGTCTTCAGAATGGGATTCTCCCCAAGCAGAAGTGCAGCACGTCAGGTCGTAGGCCACAAGCACGTCATGGTAAATGGTGTTGTCACCAATATTCCTTCTATGCTTCTCAAGCCCGGTGACGTTATCACCATTCGTGAAAACTGCCGCAGCATGGAATTGATCAACCGCGAACTCGGTCGCTCCAAAAGGTTCTCTTGGGTGGATGTTAATCCAGGCCAGTACCAAGGTACTTTCCTCAACTATCCTAACCGTGATGAGATCCCTGAGAACATCAAGGAGCAGTTGATCGTAGAACTTTATTCTAAGTAATCGGCAGGTGGCCCGGTTGCTCTTCTTTCTTTTCTAGAAAGCTACTCGATATATATGGCTCTCCTGGAATTTCAAATGCCCGAAAAGGTGGTTCTTGAAAAGGATAATGACTTCTATGGTCGTTTTCTTCTTCGTCCCCTGGAACGTGGCTACGCAATTACAATCGGCAACTCGCTTCGTCGCGTGTTGCTCTCCTCGCTCGAAGGTTTTGCAATTACCTCTATCAAGATCCCTGGTGTTGACCATGAGTTCTCAGTAGTTGAAGGGGTAATTGAGGACGTCACTGAGATCATCTTGAACCTCAAAGAGGTTCGCTTTAAGAAGATCACAGAAGGTGATTCCAAAATCTTCGTTTCTGTTAGGGGTAAAGATACCTTCACTGCCGGTGATATCAACGAGGCTACCGCAGCCTTTGAGATAACCAATCCGAATCATGTGATTGCACATCTTGATCCTAAAACACAGTTCGACATTGAGCTCACTATCGGAAAAGGTCGTGGCTACGTCGTTGCTGAAGATAACAAAAACCCACAGGCAAACATTGGTGAAATCGCCATTGACTCTATTTTCACGCCCATCAGAAATGTTCGCTACGCTGTTGACGCTTACCGCGTTGAACAACGTACTGACTTTGAGCAGCTGGAAATTGAAGTGAAAACGGACGGTACCATCAATGCTGAAGCCGCTTTGAAAGAAGCTGCCAATATCCTGCTCCGTCACTTGATGCTCTTCTCCGATGACTCCATCACCCTGAAGTCTGAAGAGCCAGAGAAGAAAGACGAGGTAGATGAGAACTTCCTGCAGATGCGCAAACTGCTCAAAACACCACTCTCCGAGTTGGATTTGTCTGTGCGTGCTTATAACTGCTTGAAAGCAGCTGATATCAAAACCCTTGGAGACTTGGTAAGCTACAATATCGCCGACCTGCTCAAGTTCAGAAACTTCGGTAAGAAGTCTTTGACTGAATTGGAAGAGCTTGTAGCCGACAAGAGCCTCAGTTTTGGAATGGACGTATCCAAATTTCGCCTCGACGAGGATTGATATTGGATCCCAATGATATATCAGGGCGAATGTCATGTTCGCCCTGATTCTTTTTTCTAGTTTTGGACTATCACGTCGATATTCCTTGTTAGTCATCATTGCCCAGTTGAATATAACCCCCCAATCTTGGGCCGGAATGCAACTGGCAAGCCAAAGGTTTAACAATGAGACACGGTAAAAAATTCAACCATCTCGGCCGTAAAACGGCACACAGAAAATCCATGTTGAATAACATGGCTATTTCTCTCATCACTCACAAACGCATCACTACCACTGTTGCCAAGGCAAAGGCGTTGCGTATGTTTGTGGAGCCCCTCGTCACAAAGGCTCGTCAGGACACGATGCACTCACGTCGCACGGTGTTTGCTTACCTTCAAAACAAAGAGGCTGTAAAGGAGCTCTATGCAACCGTTGTTCCAGCTATTGGAGATCGTCCAGGTGGTTACACCCGCATCTTGAAAATCGGCACTCGTGCCGGTGACAATGCTGAAATGGCATTCATTGAGTTTGTTGACTTCAACGAACTCGCACCAGGAAAAGTAGGATCAGGCGCTGGAAAGAAAAAGCGTCGTCGTCGTGCAGCAGGAAAGAAGGCTGATGCTCCCGCAACTGCTGTTGATACCGCCGTTGTAGAAGTCGAAGAAGTAGTGGCTGATCAGGTTGAAGAGACTACAGAAGATTCCGGAGAAGAAAAAGAGTAAGCTCTTTTTTAAGTCTGGCACACATAAAAGAGGCTACTTCGTTTGAAGTAGCCTCTTCTGTTTTGATGGGTTTTTATGGTCAGTTTCTTATAGCCTGTGTAGTTAAGGCATCTCTTTGAGCATTTTGATCCAGCGGATCTGAGACTCTGGCATTTCCCAAATGGGGGTTCTCGGTTTTGTGGCCAATTCATCGAGGATGGCATGATACCCATCTTCATCCCCTTCCCTGTAAAGGATGGCTGCCCTGGCTCTGATTGTACTCCATACATAAGTCGTTTTTATGGCTTCAGATGCCTCAGCCCAAAATCTTCTGGCTGAATCAAGATCATGGTGCAGGGCTGCCGCGCCGTAGGCTACTTCGAGGGCTACTTGTCCTCTGAATGCAACGGGATATTCTTCCCATTGCTCAGTTAAGATTTGGAGATAGACTTTTGCTTCCTCCAGCGCGCGGGTGTCGAGAGAATGGGCGTATCGGATCAGCGCTATGTTGGGATTAATCCCTTTGCCATCCGGTAAGTTGTTGATCCATTCTTGAGGGATATCTCTATATGGTTTGCCAGCGAGCGTCCACCCAATAATTTTGAGGGTAGCTACCTCTTCCTCTGCGGCCGGACCTTTGCGGAGTAGCCTCAAAGCTCTGCCACCATCGGTCCTAAATATTCCGCCAGAAGGCAGGGGGAGAATGGTTCCTACGCCTATGAAGATGCTCAATAACCCGAAGATGAGAAAGAAGATCCATACCCACTTTTCTTGCAGGGTAGCTGTTTCCAGCATTGCCAGAGATAGGAGGAGCATGGAAATCCCAGCAATCAGGCTTGCCAATGGCCCTGCTAGTAGTAATGCGACAAACTTGCCTTTGATTTTGGGGCTGTCATCGAGGGGTAGGGTAACAGACATTCCTCCTATGGAGCTCTTTCCCCAGACCACATAAGGGTTTATAGCATCATCAGCTCCTCTTCTGAGGCCAAATGGCCCTACGGAAATCATAAAAAATCGGAGGCCTTGAGCCATTCCAACGAGCGTATGGCCCAGCTCATGGACCAGAACAGCCAGGAAGTAGGATAGCGGAAGAATAATTACTGTCAGGAAGATGCCCCCTGTCCATCCAATTGGGCCGATTAGGTCCAAGGAATTATTCGCTATAAATCTTCCCCCGACGTATCCGAATATTCCACCAGCCATTCCCATCACTAAAAGCGGGAGGATAGACTTGATTGATTTTTTTTTGTTGTTCGCCATAAATCAAAACCGATATTATGGCAATAGGTAGCTGAAACAAACAAAAAATTACCAGGAAGGCGATTTTATCTATACGCTAATTCCACCCCATCAGAAAGCGGATG
The DNA here is from genome assembly GCA_030731845.1 of Bacteroidia bacterium. GTDB lineage: Bacteria > Bacteroidota > Bacteroidia > J057 > J057 > JANQTF01. The sequence continues at coordinate 16,510 of JANQTF010000287.1, forward strand.
AGACTGGCAGGTAAGCACAAATCCTTCCTCAAGTTCTGAGGTAGAGAGGCCCTCGGTTTCTTTCATGGCTACCACACCGGAAACGAGCATGGCTCGGCAGGTGGTGCAAATCCCAGACTGACAAGCATAAGGGGGATCTAGCTTGGCTGCGATTGCCGCCTGTAGAATAAAGGATTCAGGCGCAACGGATATTTCCTGACGTTTGCCATCTACCGTGACTGTGATTGTGCGGGTTATAAGTTCGTAAGCCTCCTCTCCATCGTCATAGATATTGCTTGGCGCTGTTGCTTCTGGGGATGCGTAGGCTGCCTCTACTTCTGCTTCGGTGGGAACAGGGGCCGAGTAATATTCTCTGTGAACATCTGCGGGATGCACGGCGTGTTGGTCCAGGGCTTTCTCTGCGGCATCCATGAGGCCGTTGGGGCCACATATATAGTATTGTTTTCGAAGCTCATCTGTCATGAATAGTTCACTGACCAGATTGTAGATCGCCTTAACATCCAACCGACCCTGTGGGCCATCCCAATCGAAATCTGGTGCTGTGAGGATGTGGTGAACATGGAGTCTTTCGGGGTATTGGGCAGAAAAATGTGCTAGTTCTTCGCGAAAAATGATAGAAGCCCGATTTCTGTTTCCATACCAAAGACTCACCTTGCTCTGTGGCTCAGTGTTCAACACAGTTTTGAGAATCGACATGAGTGGGGTGATACCACTCCCTGCGCCAATGAGTACATAGTGGTTGGTTGCAGTAGGATCTGTCTCCACGTAAAAACGACCCATGGGGGGCATAATCTCAACTAGATCTCCTGCTGTGAGGTGATCTCTAATGAAATTGGAGGCCAGGCCATTTTCCACCCGCTTGATTGTGACGCTGAGTCGATCATCTGTTGCAGGTGAGCTAGACAAAGAAAACGCCCTTCGAATGGATTCTCCATCCACATCGAGTTTCACAGTCAAATATTGTCCGGGGAAATAAGTGAACTGGAGTGGATCTGGATTTTGAAAGAATATGGTATAGGCATCGGGGGTTTCGTCTTTGATCTCATCGATGGCTACGGAAACAAATCTGCTCATAGGTTTTGGAAATCAATTGATCGAATAACCCGACTTACGGGCCACTTGTTTGTAAAAGCAAGCCACAAAAATAGGCAAATAGGACGGGTAGAAAAATGGATTTTTGTCAACTATGTAAAAGGCTTTGCGTACTAGATAATGTAAACTTTCAAATGTTACTGAAAATACGATATGAAAGCACTATTGCCATCTTCTGTTTATCCCCGGATCGTCGTCATCGGTGGTGGGTTCGGAGGAATGACTCTGGCCCGCGAACTTCGCAAAGCTCCGTTTCAGGTTGTGTTGCTTGATAAGCACAACTACCATACATTTCAGCCACTGCTCTATCAGGTTGCTACGGGCGGGTTGGAGCCTGACTCTATTGCCTTTCCGCTGCGGAAGATATTTTCCAATCAATCCAACCTTGTGTTTCGCATAGCAAAGGTAGATGCTGTTCGGCAGGAAGAAAAAGTGCTTGAAACTTCCATCGGAGAAATTTCCTATGAATATCTCGTGCTGGCAACTGGCTCTGTGACGAACTTTTTTGGGATGGAGGAGCTTGAGCGCCATGCACACGGCATGAAGTCAATTCCAGAATCCCTGGACCTGAGAAGCCTGATTCTTCAAAATTTTGAAGATGCGCTGGAGTCGGAGGGCGACAATCGTAGCCGTCTGATGAATTTTGTGGTGGTGGGTGGTGGTCCTACCGGTGTAGAAACTGCCGGTGCTCTGGCAGAGCTTCAGCGGCACGTTCTTCCCCATGATTATCCAGAACTTGATCTTGGCCAGATGGAAGTGTCCCTGGTAGAGGCTGGTCCAAGGCTCCTGTCTGGAATGTCTGATAAATCTGGCGAGGATGCGAAGCGAGATTTGGAGCGAATGGGCGTAAAGGTTAGACTCAACACGCAGGTGAGCAATTATGATGGGAAAATTGTCAGCTTGGCGGGCGGCGAAAGCTATCATGCAGAGACGCTCATTTGGGCTGCCGGTATTAAGGGGAATGTAATCCATGGCATAGATGCCAGTAAAATTGGTCGAGGGACGAGAATTCTGGTCAATGAGTTCAATGAGGTTGAGGGGATGGCTGGCGTTTTTGCCATTGGAGATCTTGCACTCATGAGCACAAAATCGTATCCAAACGGACATCCGCAAGTGGCTCCTGCTGCGATACAGCAGGCGGAAAATTTGGCAGAAAATCTAATCAGGAGACAGAAGGGCGCCCCTCAGAAAGTATTTCAATACTTTGATAAAGGATCGATGGCTACCATTGGTCGCAACCGGGCCGTGGTAGATTTTCGTGCCATACACATGAATGGGCGGCTGGCTTGGATGAGCTGGATGTTTGTGCACCTGATGTTTCTCATCGGATTTCGCAACAAGCTCGTGGTATTTGTCAACTGGGTATGGAGCTATCTTACTTATGATAAAGGGACCCGACTCATCATCAGGCCTTTTCGGAGGCGAAATGCTGTCGTTCCTGAAAAACAGCCAGCATCCATGTCGGTTTGAGGAGGGAACTACCGTTGCCTAAAAAAAGTGTACCGTTGCCTCAAAACATGAATGATCAAAATGTCTTTAACCCTGCTTAGCCGTAATCATAATGTAGTGTTATTTATCGGGCTATCGTCAGCAAGCGGGCATGTTGAGTAGTCTTATGTGATAGCAATTGAGTAGTAATCCCTACGGCAACCCATTTTCCCTATTGATCGTGGAATACACACAGCTGCCCTTATGAAGTCATCTCATTTTGGGATGACTTTTTTGTGTGCTTCAGATAGATAGTATTCTGGGAAGCGTGATGTTGTTTGGCAACCAATAGCGCATTTGAAAACCACACGAACTCTTCAATGAAGGTGCTGGCATCTTTGCTGCTCCGCTCGTCTGTGGGAGTAGCATCTTCTGCATACGTCTGATGTACAAATGGGACAATTAACTTGGTAGGCATCGGGAAGGCGCCAAGAGACAATACCAGATTTTGCATTTCGCTGGAGGCATTGATGCCTCCAAATCTGCCAGAACCAGTGCTGACGACCCCAATGGGTTTTTTCTTAAATTCGTTCCAGAAATGGTCTATCGCATTTTTGAGGACCCCTGTGTAAGAGCCGTGATATTCTGGTGAGATCAAAATGATCCCATCCGCTCTTGAAAGCTCGAGAGAAAAGGCGGCTAATTGAGGATTGGGCTCAGGCGACTGACTCCACCTGTCGGTGAGCAGAGGGAGTTGCCAGGTAGCGAGGTCGAGCAAGGAGGTTGTGACCTCCGGAACTTCCTGCAACAGGGTGAGAAGGTGCTGAGCGACTCGATTGGATTTTCTTCCATCTCTTACGCTGCCAAGGATCAGGGCGATGTGCATCATATAGCTTATGACCGTGAATGGGCTGCGAATGTTTAGAAACTAAGGAAGAACTCCAAGTTTATCTGTTCTTTATTGGATTATTCTTTGCGATGTCCAAGATTAATGATAGTTTTGCAGTCCTGAAAAGAAAAGATAATGAAACGTACCTTTCAGCCAAGTAATCGCAAACGCCGCAATAAGCACGGCTTCCGCTCTAGAATCGCCACTCCTGGTGGTAGAAAAGTGTTGGCTGCTCGGCGTGCCAAAGGTCGTCATCGTCTCACTGTGAGTGATGAAGGCCGTCAGAAGCAAAAATAATCCCGGTGGCTGACGCTCCTGGTCGATTAAGAGTGACCTTCCCCAAAGAAGAGAAACTCTGCAAGAAGAAGGCGTTTGCCTATCTATTTGAGCACGGCTCCTCTATTAGAGTAGGTGTGCTTTCTTGTTTATACACGCAGTCCATTCCGGAGGGGCTTTCTGGCACTCCCATTAGCATCGCGTTTTCTGTTCCCAAGCGAAAATTCAAGCTTGCTGTTTTACGGAACCGCCTAAAAAGGCGCATGAAGGAAGCCTATCGCCTCCATCGAAGGATTCTGCTTGATCAGGTGACCGGTGCTGATCAGCAAGTGTTGATGATCTTCGTGTATCAGGCCCGGGAGGAATTGTCTTATCCCTCCATAGAAAAGGCCATCATCAAAGCATTGCGGAAAATGGCGCAGGAGATTCAGCCAAATTCCCCTGAAAATCCTGTACCCTAATCGGACCTTTTTCGTTAACTTGGTGGAGTAGGAGTGGATTTCCCCGTTATTCATCTTTTCTACACGTCTGTCTCTGGTAAGAATTGCCAGAAATGGAGGTGGGAAAGTTCGGGCCCCTTCCTTACCTTTTTCGATTATTATTCACCCGAACAGCTGTCTCAGCATGATGAAGCGAGTTCTCATTGGCGTACTAGCAGTAACGCTGGCTTTTACTGCCGGTTTTGTCACCGAAGGTTCTGATAACTATTTCGAGATTTCTAAAAACCTCGATATTTTCGGTAAGCTCTACCGGGAGATCAATACCTATTATGTAGATGATCCTGATCCAAATGAGCTGATGCGGACTGGCATCGATGCGATGTTGGGGACATTGGACCCCTATACAAATTACATCAGCGAGGAAGCCGCTTCTGATTACGAATTTCTCACCACAGGCTCTTATGCCGGAATTGGTGCGCTGATCGGCAAAAGGGGCGATCGTTTGCTCGTGATGGAGCCTTATGAGGCTTATCCTGCCCAACAGGCGGGGCTCAAAGCCGGCGATGTTCTCCTTGAAGTTGCAGGCACGAAGATCGATGGGAAGACCATGGATGTGTCGAATGTGAGGGATCTGCTCAGAGGAGAGCAAGGCACTGCGGTAGAGATTGTGGTGAAACGTGGGGAGGAAAAACTCAGCTTCTCAGTGAAGCGCGGGAGTATCCACATCAATAATGTGCCCTACTACGGAATGATTACAGATGAAATTGGATACATTGCTCTGACCGGATTCACGCAGGATGCTGGCTTGGAGGTGGAAGAAGCTCTCAAAGAACTTTCTCGCAAGAACGATCTCAAAGGCGTGATTCTTGACCTGAGAGATAATCCAGGTGGGCGTCTCGATGAAGCCGTGAATGTAACCAACGTATTTGCAGACAAGGATGAGCTGATTGTGGAAACAAGAGGTCGCATCGCCACCTCACGTAGAAAGCATTTTGCCCGCAAAGCTGCTACCGATAGCAAAATACCGTTGGCTGTTTTGGTTAATGGAAAGAGCGCTTCCGCCTCTGAAATTGTGGCTGGAGCAATCCAAGATTTGGACCGGGGCATTATTGTAGGAAGAAGATCTTTTGGAAAAGGCCTGGTCCAGAACATTCGCCCACTTAGCTACAATACCCAGCTCAAGGTGACCATCGCAAAATATTACACGCCAAGCGGTCGCTGTATCCAGGCGATCAACTACGCAGAGCGCAATGAAGATGGAAGCGTAGCCAGAATCCCTGATAGTCTCAAGCACGCATTCACAACCTCAAATGGACGAGTGGTTTATGATGGTGGCGGTATTGAACCCGATCTGAACATTAATAAGCAAACTTCCCTCACCTTGGTATATGAATTGGATGCCCAGGGGGTGATTTTTGATTTTGCTACGGTTTATGCAGAACAACACGCCACGATCCCATCGCCGAGAGATTTTCGGATTGATGATGCACTCTACGCTTCGTTTGTGGATTATGTGAAGTCGCAGGACTTTACCTACGTCACAGATGCTGAGAAAAAACTCAAAAGCTTGGAAGAAATCTTGACCGAGGAATCCTATGCTGAGCAACTTTCTGGCTCCATGGCTGCGCTAAAGCGTCAGTTGGAAGCCCGTAAGGATCTGGATCTCAATCATCACCGTGATGTGATCGCCCCGATGCTCAGGACAGAAATCATCAAGCGCTATTACTTTGAGCGCGGGGCGCTGGAAGGAGCCTTTTTGGATGATGTCGATATTCTGGAAGCTGTGAGCAGGCTGCAATCCAAAGAAACTTATCAGCAGATGCTGAAGCCATAACCATCACAATCTTGTGAAAAAAAAAGCCGGGTCTGTACAGATCCGGCTTTTTTTATTGGCCATAAAAACATGAAAGCCTTCCAAACGCTTATCTTTCCCAGATGAATCTATTGTCGAGGTATAAGTGGGTCCTTGGATTGGTCGGATTGGCAGCGATCGGATTGGCCATTGCGTTTTCATTACCCAAGAAGAAAGGAGGGGGTGATTGTGGTTGCACGCCCTTGACTGCGGCAGAGGCTGTGGAGCAGGCAGACCTCATCATCAAAGGAACCCTTACTTACTCCACGACCAATTGGATGTCGGGAGGAATGAAGTATTCATTTCAGGTGGATGAGGCCTGGAAACGCCGCTGTGATGCGCTTGTGGTGGTGAATAGTGGCTGGGAGCAGGATTGCGGCGTCTCCTTTAAAGAAGGTGAGACCTATCTGATATTCATCAATAAGAAATTTTCGTTTCAGACAAATCGCTGTTCCGGAACCGCCTTGATTTCGGAGGCAACAGCTACCTTGGGTCTGCTTGCTGAAATGGAGCAAGCACCAATTGTCTCTTCGCCTGTGGTTGTGAAAATGTATTGGACCATTGGGATTCTTGGGCTTGCTTCTATCTTGTTCATTGCTTTTGTTGTATTACGGAAGCAATTCATCAAATCCTGAATTCCCTATTTCTATGTCAACTACCCACCCTGCTGACTCCGTATCGATAGAATCTGGCTGGAAGCAAGCGCTCTATGATGATTTTGCAAAGCTCAGTTTCCAGCAATTGAAGACATTTTTGAAAGAAGAGGCAAGTTCTGGGAAATTCATTTATCCACCCGGGAAGCTGATATTCAACGCCTTTAATACAACGCCTTTTGATTCGGTGAAGGTGGTGATTTTAGGTCAAGACCCATATCATGGGCCCGGTCAGGCGCATGGCCTGAGTTTTTCGGTGCCAGAAGGCGTGGCAATCCCTCCTTCGCTACGGAATATGTATCAAGAGCTTCAGCAAGATGTAGGATTAACGATTCCTGCTCACGGGAATTTGCAAAAATGGGCGGAGCAAGGGGTCTTGCTGCTCAATTCTATGCTAACCGTTGAGGCAGGGCAGCCGGGGTCGCATCAAGGGAAGGGCTGGGAAGAATTTACGACTGCGGCGATGTATGCCCTCAGTCAGCAAAAGTCTGGGGTGGTGTTCATGTTGTGGGGGAAATATGCGCAAGAAAAGGGTGCAATCATTGATGCCAATCGGCACCTCGTGCTGAAAGCTGCACATCCTTCTCCTTTTTCCGCCTATCGGGGCTTCATGGGTTGCGGTCATTTTTCTCAAGCGAATGCCTACCTTGTGAGCCAGGGGAAATCTCCGATAGACTGGCAGATTTGATCAGGATCTTGCTCAAGGAAAATGCCCGGAGCCATTGCGGCCCGGGCAAGTTGAGTGACTGAGCGAATCAAGTCAACTGGCTTTTTTGTATTCTGCGGCAGGCTCTTCGAGTGGCCTGGCATAGACCCGGCAAAGCCTTAAGGTCTCGAAATCAAGCCCCAACACATCATGTGCGTCAGTCAGGCGATTAGATTTGGCTTGCTTGAAGTAGTCTGTCCCACGGTGCAATACTTTGCCATCTACCTGATCCTCAATCCAAGGCTTGATATTGATATGGCCAGCCAGATGGAGATTTTCCAGATAACCGTAAAGGGTATTGGTCTTGATGTTTTGCCTACGGGCGATTTCATCCACCTCTATTCCTGATTCAAACATTTCCTTTACTTTCCTGTGGCTGCCAGAGTAGGCTTTGGAAATGGCTCCATAGAGTTCTTCATCGCGGACCATTTCCTGAGAGGTGTTGGCAATTTTGGAAAGAATCTTCTCGGCGAGTGTCTTGTCTATTTTGTCGAGTCCAGGGATTCTGCGAAGTGCACCTTCGTCTGCTGGCATGAGCCGGGCGATGCCCATCATCATGAAGTTGGTGAAAATCTCATAAGGCTCTTTACCCGCTGCCTCAGCCTCCTTGCGACGCAGATCTCGGAGCTCTCCCGTGAGCAGGAGGTGAAACCACTGCATTCGCAGCACTTCTTTTTCTACTTCAAGTTTTTCTTGCTCCTCTAAAAAAGACTCGCCCTTGATCGTAGCGCTGATGGTGCCAAACTGCTTGTTGGCTACAGTAAGATACCCTGCCCGGATCAGGTACCAAGCCACGTCTTGCACGAACCCGAAGTTTTCTTCTTCGAGCTCACCAAAGGTTTCGAGCTCTCTGTGAGCCTGCTGCTTGAGAAACTGATCGTCGCCTCGGGTGATGTTCGTGAGGTAGGAAAAACCATAGGGTCGGTCGAGCAGAAGCACGGTTTTGATGAGCGCTTCGGCTGCGGGTCTGATGTTGATGGTTGTGTTGGAAGTTACTTGCTGAGACATGATGAAAGGATAATAATGTGAAAAATTAGAGAAGGAACATGGAGATGAATCAGGATGCTTTGGCAAGATCTACCTCAAATGAGCTGGTGCCGGCAACATACAGACGGCAAAACCTAAGGGTATCGTAGTCGAGGCCAAGTTGCTCGTAGGCATCTCTGAGCTTGGGGTTTTCGTGTTGCTCAAACCAGGCAGCACCTTTTTGGAGATCTTCTTCGGGGAGGGTGTTTTCGATCCATGGCTTGAGATCTACCTGCCCGGCCTGATGGAGGGAGTAGAGCGTGCTATGCACCGTGGCGGGTTTCACAGCCCTGTGGTTGGCGATTTCCTCGATGGTGTGGCCAGCTTCAAACATGTGTTTCACTGCCTGATGGCTGGGAGTAAGGGCTTTACGAAGGTTTTGCTGAAAGTAAAATTCATCTCTGCCTGCTTCCATGTTGGTGATCAGGCGAATGATGGCGAGGCCATATCGGTTGGCTTTGTAATGTCCTACGCCACTCACGGTGAGGAGGTCTTCCACGGTTGTGGGTTTGAGGGCGAGCATTTCTTCCAGGGCAAAATCGGTGAAAATGCGATAAGGTGGCTTATCTTCTTCCATGGCAAATTGCTTACGAAGCATGCGCAGCTGCCGGCGCATTTCGCGATCATAGGCACTTTCATTCATGGCATAGCGCTCAATCTCGAGTGGAGCAGGCTTGTTCAGGAAGGCCTGACCTGCCTCCGTGAGGCCCAGGATGCCATAGCGGGTGTTGATCACAGAAAGGTAATTTTCTCGGGTGAGCAGGTTGATCAGTCGGCGAACATAGTCTGCAGAGCGATCTTTCATACAGCCATAGGTATCGATGTCCGCATGTTGCTGCTTTCGCAGGCCAAAGGAATTGTTGCCGCGCAAAATATCGACGAGGTAGCTGGTGCCATAGCGCTGATTGAGGGCCTGCACTGTCTGAAGCGTCTGGATGGCTTCTGTCTTAAGGTCGGCTTGAGGCAAGGTAGATGGTGTCATGATTCACAAATTATGTAGGTGAAAGTTTGTTGAAACGATGGCAAGTAAGGACAGTCTTTTCGGATGCTTTTGGAAAAATTGCGCTGGC